>NZ_JABAZW010000075.1:0-3424 GCF_018608325.1 Brevundimonas sp.
TCCTGCGTCGGTTCGGACCCGTCGGCATGGGCGAGCGCAACAATGGCATCAACAGCGGTGCTGCGGCAGGAGCGGCGGTGAATGCTTCTGCGGCTGGGCGCGTGGCCTACGTCGGTGACGATCTGGTCGGTCAGGGGCTGACGGTCCTGATCGTTCATAATGGCGGATGGCGTACGGTTTACGGGCATCTGGGCTCGGCGACGGTGCGAGATGGCGCGGATGTGCGCGCTGGCCAACAGATCGGCACCGTTGGCCTGACCGCAGGCGACGGCCGCCCCTCGATCCATTTCGAGACCCGCCAGATGCGTGGCGACGATCCCGTAGCGGTCGATCCGCTCACGGTATTGCCGCGCTGACGCTGCGCCACATTGCATTCGTCGAGGCGCGGCCCTAGGTTCCGCGCCTCGTTTTTATTGGGGGGCGCCGACGAGGGCAGCCTTCCTCGTGTTCGGAGACTACCATGAGCCCTCAAGCTGACGGCGGCATCATGGCCGTGGTTGTGCAGTTCCTGCCGATCGTCGCCATCTTCATCCTGTTCTATTTCCTGCTGATCCGTCCGCAGCAAAAGCGCGCCAAAGAGCATCAGGCCGCCATCAGCGCTGTGAAGCGCGGCGACACTGTCGTTCTGGGCAGCGGCATGATCGGCAAGGTGACCCGCGTCGAAGAGGCCGAGGTCAACGTCGAGATCGCGCCCAGCGTCAACGTCCGCGTCGTCAAGGCGATGATCGCCGAAGTGCGCAACCGCACCGCCATCGCCGCCAACGATTCCAAGGCCTGATACCCTTCCGGTATCGCTGAACCGAGACCGCCCGCATGATTCAGCTATCGCGCTGGAAGATCATCCTCGTTGTCGCTTCGGCGATTATCGGCTGCTTCCTGGCCTATCCCAATCTGCTGACACCGGCTCAGCGTGAGGCGTTGCCTGGGTGGTTGCCCAGGCATGGGCTGAACCTGGGCCTGGACCTTCAGGGCGGTTCCTATCTGCTGCTCGAAGTCGACGTGCCGCAGATGCGCGAGAAGCGGGTCACGAACCTGATCGAAGACGTGCGGGTCAGCCTTAACGGCGACGGCATCGCCACCAGCGGTCTGCAGCGTGAAGCAGGCGGCGTGGTGGTGACCCTGGCCAACCCGAGCCAGACGGACGCTGCCTTCAAGGCGCTGCAGCAACTGGGCGGGCAGGCTGGTCCTGGCGGTCAGGTTGAGCGCGTGGCGACCCGTCTGGGCGATGGCCGTCTGCGCTTCGCCTATACGGAAGCGGCCATGAACGGCATGGGCCCGGCGGCAGTCGATCAGTCGATCACCGTCGTTCGCCGTCGTATCGACAGCCTGGGCACACGCGAGCCCTCGATCACCCGCCAGGGCGCGGACCGCATCGTGGTTCAGGCGCCGGGCGAGAGCGATCCCACCAAGCTTGAGGAAGTCATCGGTCAGACGGCCCAGTTGACCTTCCAGATGGTCGACACTGAAAACTCGGTGAACGACGCGGTCGCAGGCCGTGTGCCGCCAGATTCCGAACTGCTGCAAGACCAGCAGGGCGTGCCCTATCTGGTGAAGAAGCGGGTGCTGGTGTCGGGTGAAAATCTGACCCGCGCTGGCGTCGGTTCCGACCAGAGCGGTCGTCCGGCCATCGACTTCCGCTTTGACGGGGCAGGTGCGCGCCGCTTCGGTGAAGCGACCGCCGCCAATCTGGGCAAGCCCTTCGCCATCATTCTGGACGGCAAGGTCATCTCCGCGCCGACGATCCAGAGCGCGATCACTAGCGGATCGGGCCAGATCACCGGCAATTTCTCCATTCAGGAAGCCTCGACCCTGGTGAACCTGCTGAACGGCGGCGCACTTCCTGCGCCCCTGAAGGTCGAGGAACGCCGCGTCGTGACCGCTGAACTGGGGGCGGACGCCGTGGCTGCGGGCGCTCTGTCGACGGCGCTTGGTTTCGTCGTGATCGTGGTCTTCATGATCCTGGCCTACGGTTTCCTGTTCGGCGGCATCTCGGTCATCGGCCTGGCGCTCAACGCCTTGCTGATCGTAGCCGCCATGTCCTTGACGCAAGCGACGCTGACGCTGCCGGGCATCGCCGGTCTGATCCTGACCTTCGCGGTGGCCGTTGACGCCAACGTGCTGATTTATGAACGCATGCGTGATGAGGCCCGACAGGGGCGTTCGGTGATCGCCTCCATGGACGCCGGTTTCAACCGCGCCATGGGCACCATCGTCGACGCCAACCTGACCACTCTGGTCGCGGCGGGCATCATGTTCCTGTTCGGTGAAGGCCCGGTTCGCGGCTTTGCCTGGACCCTGACCATCGGCGTCTTCACCTCCGTCTTCTCGGCGGTGCTGACGGCCCAAGTCCTGCTCGGCTACTGGCTCAAGGTGGCCAAGCCCAAGAAACTGCCGATCGCGGAGTGATGTCGATGAACGGTTGGCCTATCATCAAACTTCTGCCGCACAAGACGAACTTCCAGTTCGTCAAGTACGCCAAGGGGTTCGCTATCTTGTCAGCGATCCTGACAGTCGCGGCGATCGTCGGTTGCTTCTATCCCGGCCTGAACCTGGGCATCGACTTCCGGGGCGGCGCCTCGATGGAAGTCTCCAAGCCTGCGGGTCAGGTTCTGGAGCTTGATCGCCTGCGCGGAGCCGTGAACGGCCTCAGCATGGGCGATGTCCAGGTGCAGGGCATCGCAAGGCGCGACACCAACGCTAATGACGGTTCGACCGCCATTGTCCGTTTCCAGGTTCCGGCCAACGCCGACCAGACGGAAGTCGTTCAGAAGGTCGAACACGCCATCGACCAGGCTGTGGGGCAGGTGACCTACTCCGGCGTCAGCGTCGTGGGCTCGAAAGTGTCCGGCGAACTGCTGACCAACGGCGTTCTGGCTCTGGTCATCGCCGTGGTGCTGATGTTCCTCTACATCGCCTTCCGCTTCCCCTGGCAGTTCGGCATCGGCGCCGTTGCTGGCCTGTTGCACGATGTGGCGCTGACGTTCGGTCTGATCGTCCTGCTGCGGATGGAGTTCAGCTTGAACCTGGTCGCGGCGCTGCTGACCGTCATCGGCTATTCGATGAACGACACCGTCGTCGTGTTCGACCGCCTGCGTGAGAACCTGCGTAAGTACAAGGTCATGCCGCTGCGTGAAGTGATCGACCTGTCGATCAACGAGACGCTTTCGCGGACGATCATCACTGGCGTGACCACGGTCATCGTTCTGATCGTGCTGGCTGTCTTCGGCGGTGAGGCTCTGCGCGGCTTTTCGATCACCCTGGCCTTCGGGGTCGTCATCGGCACCTTCTCGTCGATCTATGTCGGCGCGCCGATTATCCTGTTGTGGGGCATGAACCGCGGCGGGGCATCGGACGATGCAAAGCCGGTCAAGCTGGGTATGGCCAGCCGCCCCTGATCCTGAGTTACAGGCAAAAAGAAAACGGC
>NZ_JABAZW010000075.1:3434-8353 GCF_018608325.1 Brevundimonas sp.
CGTTTTTGTTTCAAGCCTTGCTGCTGATCAGCGCAGCGAGGCGGCGAAGCGCTGGATGCGGCTGCAGGCTTCTTCCAGGGCTGCGTCCGAGGTGGCGTAGCTGATGCGGAAGTAGGGGCTCAGGCCGAAGGCTTCGCCCTGTACGACTGCGACGCCTTCTGCATTCAGCAGTTCGGTGGCGAAGGTTCCGTCGCCGTCGATGGTGACGCCTGCGTCCGTCTTCTTGCCGATCAGGCCAGCGATGGACGGATAGACGTAGAAGGCGCCTTCAGGCGTGGCGCAGGTGATGCCGGTCGCCTGGTTCAGCATGGATACAACCAGGTCACGGCGCTTTTCAAAGGCGTCGCGGCGCTCGGCCATGAAGTTTTGCGGGCCGTTCAGTGCCTCGACGGCCGCCCACTGGCTGATGCTGGTGGGGTTGGAGGTCGTCTGGCTGGCTACCTTGCGCATCAGGTCGATCAGCGGCTTGGGGCCGCCTGCATAGCCGATGCGCCAGCCGGTCATGGCATAGGCCTTGGACACGCCGTTGACCGTCAGGGTGCGGTCGTAGAGGTCCGGTGCGACCTGGGCGATGGTGGTGTATTCAAAGTCGCCATAGACGAGGTGCTCATACATGTCGTCGGTCAGCACCCAGACGTGCGGGTGACGACGCAGGACCTCGGCCAGCGCCTCCAGTTCGGCGCGCGTGTAGGCGGCGCCGGTCGGATTGGACGGGCTGTTCAGGATCAGCCACTTGGACTTGGGCGTGATCGCCGCTTCCAGAACTTCCGGACGCAGCTTGAAGCCGTCCTTCTCTTCACCGACGACAGTGACCGGCTCTCCCCCCGCCAGCAGCACCATGTCCGGGTAGGACACCCAGTAGGGGGCGGGCACGATGACTTCGTCGCCGGGGTTCAGGGTGGCGACCAGAGCGTTGAAGATGACGGGCTTGCCGCCCGGCGCGACGTGGATCTGGGCGGCCGTATAGTCGAGGCCGTTTTCACGCTTGAACTTGGCGACGATGGCCGCCTTCAACTCAGGCATGCCGTCGGCGTCGGTGTACTTGGTTTCGCCGCGATTGATCGCGTCGATGGCGGCCTGCTTCACATTATTGGGGGTGTCGAAGTCCGGCTCACCCGCGCCGAGCCCAATCACGTCGCGTCCCTCGGCTTTCAGCTTTCGCGCCTGGGCAGTCACGGCGATGGTGGCCGAAGGCTTGACGCGGGCGAGGGCGGAGGATTGCAGGCTGGACATGAATATCCCGTGGTTTTTGGAAGTTTTTGCCGGGAAGGCGAGGTTCCTTACGCGTGGTCGCCGTCTGGGACAATGCGTGGATGCTCGCTAATGCGCGGGCGTAGTGATAAGCGGCGCTTCTGATGCGCTGGATCATCGATTTTCTGTCGAACATGGAAGCCCGCCGCTGGCGCGCCGTGCTGGCGACAGCTGTGCTGCTGGGCGCGATGATCGCACTGTTCGCTGTCGGCAAGAGCCATCTTGGGCTGGAAGCTGAGGATCAACTGGAGGCCTGGCTGGCGGGTTTCCGTCAAGGCCCATGGGGTTTGGTCGCCGCGATCGCCGTGTTTACGGTCGCTGCCTTCTTCGGTGCGCCGCAGTTCATTCTGATTGCGGCGTGCGTGGTCGCCTTCGGACCTTGGTTCGGGTTCCTCTACAGCTGGATCGCCACCGTGGTGTCGGCGGGCGTGACCTATTGGCTGGGACGCGGCATGGCGGCAAGACTGTCGGCCGCCTGACGCGGTTTGTCGGCAAGAACGCCTTCTACGCCAGCTTCATGATCCGCAACGTCCCGTCCGCGCCCTTCATCGTGGTCAATATGGCGTTCGGCGCAGCGCGGGCGTCGTTTCCCGGTTTCCTGGCCGGCTGCGCCTTGGGCGTGTTGCCCAAGACGGCGCTGGTGGCCTTCTTCGGAGGGTCGTTCATGACAGCGGTCAGCGGCGACGGCGTCTGGACCTCGCTTATCCTGGCGGGCGTCGCACTGGCATGGCTGATTCTCATGCTGTGCGTCCGTGAATTGGTGAAGCGCAGAGAGGCGGCGCGCGGCGACTAATCCTGCGGTTCATCAGGGTTTTTGCGTACCAATGAATTTAATCCTCATTCATGGCGACCGCTCAGGCTGTGCAAAAGTGCACGGAGTACCGCCTATGGATTTGCGAAGGCTGCATCAGGAACACCGCGCGATCGTTCGCATCGCCAGCGACCTGATTGGCGTGTCGCGAGAGGTGCGTGACCGTGACGACGCCAATGATGCGCGTTTCCTGATCGAACAACTGGACCGGGTGCTTGGCCTTCATCTGGAGCTTGAGGACCGCGCGCTTTACCCGGCCCTATTGGGAAGCAGCGATGCCCGCGTCGTTGAAATCGCAAAAGACTGTGCCGAGGACATGGGCGGGCTGGCCGATGCCTGGTGCGATTATCAGCGGCAATGGCCAGCCGAAATGATCTACCGAAACGCCGATAGATTTGCTGCGGTCAGTCGTGTGCTGATGGAGGCGGTCGCCCAGCGCGTGGATCGTGAAGAGCGTGAACTCTATCCGTTGGCGGAATGTCTGGAAACGCGCGCGGCTTAGCCTTGACCGCTGTCATTCATGTCACGCTAACGAGGCGGTGATCAGGGCTTGTAATCCCAGAAACATACAGGCAAACGGGCCTGAGTAGGCGTGGCGAAGACGATCAGGACGCTGTCCGGCACGGGGATGTCGTGACAGTTAGGGCGTCGCCAAGTCCACTGCAAAACAGACGCCCTCGGTCAGAACAAACGGTATCATTTTCCATGAGCTTTTCCCTTTTCGGCGCGATCTCGAACGACATCGCGATGGACCTGGGCACCGCCAACACCCTGATCTACCAAAAGGGCAAAGGCATCGTCCTGAACGAGCCGTCAGTCGTTGCACTGCGTAATGTCGGCGGACGCAAGATCGTCCATGCTGTCGGCATCGAGGCCAAGCAGATGCTGGGCCGCACCCCTGGTCACATGGAAGCCATCCGCCCGATGCGGGATGGCGTCATCGCCGACTTTGAAGTCGCAGAAGAAATGATCAAGCACTTCATCCGCAAGGTTCACAACCGCAAGGGTTTCGTGAACCCCAAGATCATCGTCTGCGTGCCGTCGGGCGCCACGGCGGTCGAGCGCCGTGCGATCAACGACTCCTGCCTGAACGCCGGCGCACGCCGCGTCGGTCTGATCGATGAGCCGATGGCGGCTGCGATCGGCGCAGGCTTGCCGATCCACGAACCGACCGGCTCCATGGTCGTCGACATCGGCGGCGGCACGACGGAAGTCGCCGTTCTTTCGCTGTCCGGCATCGTCTATTCGCGTTCGGTCCGCGTTGGCGGCGACAAGATGGACGACAGCATCATCAGCTACATGCGCCGCAACCATAATCTGCTGATCGGTGAAACGACCGCCGAACGCATCAAGAAGGATATCGGCACCGCCCGCATCCCGGCCGATGGCGAAGGCCTGTCGATCGAGGTCAAGGGCCGCGATCTGATGCAGGGCGTGCCGCGCGAAGTTCGCATCTCGGAACGTCAGGCCGCCGAAGCCCTGGCCGAGCCGGTCACCCAGATCATCGAGGCCGTCAAGGTGGCGCTGGAAGCCACGCCGCCGGAACTGGCCGCTGACATCGCCGACAAGGGCATCATGCTGACGGGCGGCGGCGCGCTTCTGCGCGGTCTGGACGTCGAAATCCGCGATCACACCGGTCTGCCGGTTTCGGTCGCTGACGATCCGCTGTCCTGCGTGGCAGTCGGTTGCGGTCGTGTGCTCGAACATCCGCGTTGGATGAAGGGCGTGCTTGAGTCCGCACTCTGATTAAAATCGCGGCGGAGGTCCTCTCCGCCGCGATAGTTTTCCCGCTTGCGTGATCGAAGGTTCCATTCCGGCCTCGATTTTGCGATAGGCAGGCTTAATGGCGGGCACGGTTCCGCCGATTCCAAACCCCTTATGTGGAAGGTCGCCCGTGGCGTTTCGCGACGGCTCTTTTGAAAATCTGAAGGTGCCGCTGGCCTGGACGGCCGCGGTCGTGGCTGTGGTCGCCATAATCGGCGCCGTGCTTCTGCTCATCAGCGACCGCCGCACGGTTGATGCCGAGTCCAGTTATGGCGCCCTGCGCGGCGGGTTTGAGACTGTTGTCGGACCCGTCAGCAATGTGCTGGCTGCGCCGGTCCATTGGTTTGGCGATGCGAGCAGTTTCATCGGCGGCTATTTCTTCGCTGTTTCCGAGAACCGGCGGCTGAAGGCCGAGATTGCGGATCTGCGGTCCTGGCGTGACGAAGCCATCGCCTTGAAGAACGTCAATGGCCGGTATGAAGCCATGCTGGGTCTGCGCAGCGAACCCGCCGTGGCGATGGTCGCCGGACGGGCGATCTCGGACGCCCGCGGCCCCTTCAATCGCGCCAAGCTGCTGGACGTCGGTTCATCTAAGGGTGTTCGCGTCGGCAATCCTGTTCTGAACGAAGACGGACTGGTGGGGCGGGTCACCGGCGTGACCGGCGGCGTCAGCCGCATGATCATGCTGACGGATGTCGCGTCGCGCCTGCCGGTGTTGATCGACCGCACGGATGCGCGCGCCGTCATGACGGGCGATGGCAGCGGCAATCCGCGCCTTGAGTTTGTTCGCGGTACTGGCTCGGTGCAGCCTGGCGACCGCATTCTGTCATCCGGCGACGGCGGCGGGCTGCCACGCGGCATTCCCATCGGGGTCGCCGCCAAGGGCATCGACGGCAGCTGGCGGGTGAAGCTGTTCAGCGACCGGGGCGCCATCGACTATGTCCGTGTGCTGTTGTTCCAGGACTTTGGTCAGTTGATCAACCCGGACGCCTTGAACGCCGCGCCGCTGGCGGGGCTGAACACAGCGCCTGAACCGAATGCGGGACAGGCTGCGGCCATCGCCGATGCGGCGGCGCGTCGGCGGGCGGCGGCC
>NZ_JABAZW010000149.1:0-6201 GCF_018608325.1 Brevundimonas sp.
CGGCCCGATCCGCAAACGGCAGGGCGGCGACCGTCCGCTCCAGCGTCTGGCCGTCCGGGGTGAGGTAACGCAGGGCGAACCGGGTTTCAGGCCCGCGCAGACGGCTTCTCCACATCGCATAGCGGCCGTCCTTGCCGTCGCGCATTGCGCCAGTGGCGATATGGCCGTCGTGCGAGGTCATCGACATCAGTTCGGCCAGCAGAACATCGTAGCCTTCGCCATTGATCGACAGCAGGCGGGCGCCGACCGGCAGGTTTTCAGCCTCGCCATAGCCCTTGGCGACGAAGATACCGTCCGTGCTCCAGTGCAGATCAAGCGGCAGGCCCGCGGTCTGTGCCCTCAGCTGCGCGGGCATCCCCTTGGGCAGGCTGACCGTCAGATGACCCTCTCCGATCTGGCCCGACAGGACGGTCAGGATTGAATAGATTCGGACCGGATCATTCGTCTGACCGATCCGCGCCAGGGCCGCCGCCTTGGCCTGCGCCCAGTTCTGCGGCGTCTGGTGCCAGTAGATGTTGGGCAGGGCCGCCTCGAAGGCGTCGATGGCAAGCTGCACGTCTTCGACGGCCTGATCATGGGTCAACACCACGGGCGGCGGGGTCGCCTCCTGCGCCATGACCACGCCGGGCGCGACGCACAGGGCGATCAGGGACACGGCGGTTCTGAGGATTGGCGACATGGGGAGCCATCGGCTATAAGCAAAATACTGCCGACACATAGAAAGCAATATTTTGCCGAGTCAAGTGACGCCCGCCTTTATGACCTTCGTCGCCGAAAATGTCCGCGCGCGACGTCAGGCGGCGGGCCTGAACCAGAAGGGGCTGGCCGAGGCATCAGGCGTCAGTCTCCGCATGATCGGCGCCATTGAGGGCGGGACAACCAGCGCCAGCACGGCGACGCTGGACCGGATCGGCATGGCGCTGGATGCGACCCTGGCTGAACTGGTCACCGATCCGGCCCTTCCCCGCAGCACCGTCGTCGATCAACTGGGCTGGACCGGCGAACAGGGGGGAACCGGCACGCTGCGCTGGAGCGTGGCCGTGCGGCGCGAGGTGGATGCCTGGGAATGGCGGCTGGAGCCGGGCGACCGTTATCAGGCCGCGCCCGACCCTGACGGCTGGCACGTCATGCTGTTCGTGCTGGAGGGGGAACTGACGTTGGAGCTGGATTCAGGCCCGGTCTTCATCCGGCAGGACGGCTATCTGCTCGCAAGCAACCAGCCCCACGCCTTCGCCAATCGCGGCGAGAGCGTGGTCCGATTCTATCGCTGCACCGGCTGGTGAAGCTCAGAAATACTCGGCGTTGGCCGGGCACTGGGCGCTGATGCGGCGCGCGGTGATGCTGGCGGGGATATAGGGGGTGCCGCGCACGACCTGGGCGCCGCCCCGGAAGCTGAAGCTGGTTTCAGTATAGGTCCCGCTGAGGCGCACATTGATGCGGCGGTTCTTGTGGTCCGAGCATGTGCCCTCAAACCGCGCATTGCCGTCGCCGACCACGCGAGTCGGATAGGTGCAGCGCCATTTGTTGGTCGAGATGCCGCCGAAGAATCGGTTGATCTCGCTGGGGCGCACGCACTTCTGAAGCGTCTCACGCTGGCCCACGGCGTTGGTGGTGTATTCCCAGAAACCGGGCAGGACTTCGCTTTGGGCGGCGTTCGGCGCCGCCGTCTGGGCAGGCGCCATCGCAGGCGTGGCCAGCATGAAGCCGCCCGCGAGCACGGGCGCCAGTACGGCCAGAGCCTTATGAGACAGGGTCAGACGGGACATGGCGGCCTTCTGTTCAGCTTTCATCTTCATGATATGATCTATGCAGCACGGGAATTGAATGGCGGCTGAACGCTAGGGTTCCCTGCCGTGCAGACTCGTCAGAGTCGCACCCGGCGCACCAAACAGCCAAGACTCGGCTTGACGCCGAACAGGCTGATCCCTTATACGGCCCCCTCTCGCGCGGGCTATCTCCCGCGCGTACTTGTTTCACGCGTCTGTTCCCCGCTTTGGGACCGGCCGCCGCACCTTAAGGATCTGACGATGTCGCGTCGTTGCGAACTCACCGGTATCGGCCCGATGGTCGGCCACAACGTGAGCCACTCGAACATCAAGACCAAGCGCCGCTTTCTGCCGTCGCTGAAGACGGTCAAGCTCACCTCGGACTCGCTGGGCCAGACCTTCAGCCTGCGTATCTCGAACGCTGCGCTGCGCACCCTGGACTACAAGGGCGGCCTGGACATCTTCATCGTCAAGGCACGCGACGAGCAGCTCTCGATCGCCGCTCAGCGCATCAAGCGCCAGGTCAAGGCCAAGCTGGCCGAGCAAGCCGCCGCCTAATCAGCGACTGCTGAACCTATTCTGGAAAAGGCCGGCGGAAACGTCGGCCTTTTTCTTTGCCCTTTTGACCTGACGGCCTATCCCTTGCCTGTTCACCAACGGGGGCGATGGCCGAATGCAAACTCATATCTCTCGCATGGCGGCGACAGCCGCATCCATTCTGGCCTTGAGCGCAGGCGCCATATCGGCCCAGAGCGAAGCCGCAGGCGAGACGCCGCGCGAATCGACCGCCTTCACACTGGCCACCGACCAGCCGCGCACGGCGGAACAGTTGGTCATGCAGTTCGACAAGGCGGACCTGTCGATCAAGGTGATCCCCGACGACAAAGCCATCGACGCCGTCGCCGTGCTCGACTTCACCGCCCTGGCCCCGCTGGATCGGCTGGTGGTCGAACTGGACACCCTGCTGGCCATCTCCTCCGTGCAGGTGGACGGGATTGAGGTCGCATCGGGGCGCTGGAGCAACCCGGAAGGCCGCCTGACGGTCGATCTGCCCCAGACGTTGCAGACGGGCGGCAAGACCAGCCTGCGTATCGCCTATGCGGGCCAGCCGCGCGTCGCCCCCCACGCGCCCTGGAACGGCGGCTTCGTCTGGTCCACCGCCCCGTCCGGCGAGCCGTGGATCGCCACGGCGGTTCAGGGCGAGGGCTGCGACCTGTTCTGGCCCTGCATCGACAACCCGCACGGAGAACCGGGCCGGGTCGACCTGCACATCACCGTGCCGTCCAGCCTGTCGGCGCCGTCCAACGGGCGCTTCCTGGGCAAACACGACCATGGAGACGGCTGGACCACCTGGAACTGGACCGCGAAACAACCGAACACCTATGCCGTCGCCCTGAATATCGGCCCGTATGAAGAGGTCACCGCCGACTACGCCAGCCGGTTCGGCAACACGATCCCGATGACCTACTGGCACCTGAAGACCGACGATCCGGCCAAGGTTCAGGCCCTGTTCGCCGAGTTCCCCAAGATGCTGGACTTCTTCGAGGCGACAGTCGGCCCCTATCCCTTCGGCGACGAAAAAATGGGCGTGGTCGAGACCCCGCACCTGGGCATGGAGCACCAGACCATCAACGCCTATGGCAATGAGTACAAGCTGGACGGACGCGGCTATGACTGGCTGCTGCAGCACGAGTTCGCCCACGAATGGTTCGGCAATCAACTGACCAATCAGAACGCTGACGACATGTGGCTGCACGAAGGTTTGGGCAGCTATATGCAGCCGCTGTATGGCCGCTGGCTGCACGGCGACCGCTATATGCAGACCGAACTGGCCGACCAGAGGCGCGGCCTGATCAACAAGTATCCCGTCGTATCCGGCAGCCCCAAGACCGAGGGCGAGGTCTATAATTCAGAGAACGGCCCCGGCAACGACATCTATTCCAAGGGCTCGCTGATCAGCCATTCGCTGCGGATGCTGATCGGTGACGAAGCCTTCCATAAGGCCCTGACGCGGCTGGTGTACGGACGGCCCGATCCACGGCCGGGCAATTTCGCACCCCTCTATCGCTCGACCCAGGACTTCCTCAACATCGTCAATGATGTGACCGGCAAGGACTATGGCTGGTTCTTCCGCGGCTATCTCTACAACGCCGCCCTGCCGGTGCTGAACGAGACGCGCGAGGGCGGACGGCTGAAACTGCACTGGACCACCGGCGACGGCGAGCCCTTCCCCATGCCGGTGGAGATCGAGATCGACGGACGGGTGCGCACGCTGGCCATGACCGGCGGACGCGGCGAGATCACGGTGCCGAACGGCGCCCATGTGCTGATCGACCCCGACAACAAGCTGCTGCGCCAGTTGGACTTCATCGACGCCTATCAGGCCTATCGGACGGAGCAGGCGGCGGCGAAATAGGCCCCTACGCCGCCTCCACCGTCACCGACTGGCGCACGAAGGCGCAGCGTTCCTGGGTCGTCAGGAAGGCGATGTCCGCTGCGTCGCGTCCGCAGGCGATCCGCACCAGTCCCTCGACCGGCGCCAGCCCCGTCGCGTCGACCAGCCCCCAGCCGTTATCCAGCCAGACCTCGAATATGGCGTGGAAGTCGGGCGGGCTCAGCTCAAACGCATAGGCGCTGACCGCCCGCGCCGGAATGCCCGAGGCCCGGCACAGGGTCATGCCCAGGTGGGTGAAGTCACGGCACACGCCCGCCCGGTCGATGAAGGTGCGCGCCGCCGTGGTTTCAGTGTCCGACACCCCGCGCTCATAGTCGATATTGGCGCTGATCCAGTTCAGGATCGCCAGCACCCGCGCTCCGCCCGCGGTGTCGCCGAACTCACGCGTCACAAACCGCCCGAACTGGTCCGACGGACAATAACGGCTGGGCTGCAGATAGGGCAGAACCTCGGCGGGCAGATCGCCCCAGTCATGTTGTGACACGTCGGGCGGCAGGCCCTTCAGCACCCCGTTCTCGACCACCGCCTCATAGGTCAGCTTGACCTCGCCCGAGACATGGCAGCGCAGGGTCCGGGCGCCGAAATCGACGTCCTCATCCTCATGCGCCTCGACCGGCGGGTCGAAGGTCAGGCTTTCGTGCAGAATGTCCTGCCCCGGCCAGTGCGCGACCTGAATCTTGTAGATGGCGTCGGTGGGCGGATCGAAACGGTAAACAAGCTCGGCGCGGACGCGCAGTTTCATGAAGTCACCGGACTGTAGGAGATGGCGAGGACCGCCGCCCCAACGCCATGCGACTGAGGCCGTTCAATGTCTGAACGCCTGAACCCGATGGCACAGCCGCCCTGTGGCGTCCAGCCGCAGGGAGGGCTAAGACCCCGCCATGTCCGCCGTCCTGCCGCGCCCCTCCCCCCGCGCGTTCGCCCTGATCGTTCTGGTCTTCTCCGCCTGCGTGCTGGGCCTGGCGCCGATTCTGGTGCGCCTGACCGAGACGGGACCGGCGGCGGCGGGTTTCTGGCGATTTCTGTTCGCCCTGCCGCTGCTGACCCTGCTGGCGGCGCGCGAGCCAAAGGGACTGGCCGCCAAACCGTCAAAATGGGCGCTGATCGCGGGTCTGTTCTTCGCCCTGGACCTCAGCTTCTGGCACTACGGCATCGTCATGACTTCGGTCGCCAATGCGACGGTGCTGTGCAACCTGACGCCGGTGGTGGTCACCCTGTTCGGCTGGTTCGTGTTGAAGGAGAAGCCGCACCGGCTGTTTCTGGTCGCCCTGGCCCTGGCCATGAGCGGCGCCTTTGCAATGGCGGCGGGGGCTGACGGCGGTCAGGGGACCAACCCCATGCTGGGCGACATCTTCAGCGTCTCGGTCGCCCTTTGGTACTCCGGCTATTTCCTGGCGGTGAAGGCGGCGCGCGCCACGTCCGGCGCCATGCAGATCACCCTGTGGGCCACGCTGGTCGGCACGCCCCTGCTGCTGATCGTGGCCCTGGCGCTGGGCGAGAACATCATCCCCGCCAGCCTGGGCGGATGGGCCGCCTGCATCGCCATGGGTGTCATGCACGTCTTTGGACAGGGCGGCGTGGCCTGGGCGCTGGGACGTCTGCCCGCCTCCATCACCGCCGTGACCATTCTGGTGCAGCCGGTCGTGGCAGGCCTGCTGGGCTGGTGGATCTTCCATGAGACCCTGACGCCGGTTCAGGCCATCGGCGGGGTGCTGGTTCTGGGCGCTGTCGTCCTGGCCCAGCGTAGCGCCACGCTGAAAGCCCGCACGGCCGAATAATCCAAAAACAAAACAGGCGCGGAAGCCGTAGCTTCCGCGCCTGCCTCTGAAACTATGTGCTCAGCAACTCTTAGAGAAGCTTGAGGTCGATCGCCGAGGTTTTGCCGCGCTGGTTTTCCAGCTCGTACTCGACCTTTGCGTTCTCATCGAGCCCCTGAAGGCCCGCCTTTTGAACGGCGGTGACGTGCACGAACACGTCGGA
>NZ_JABAZW010000149.1:6211-32616 GCF_018608325.1 Brevundimonas sp.
GGAGCCGCCGCTATCGGGTTGAATAAACCCATAGCCCTTGGTGGGGTTGAACCACTTGACCGTACCGGTCGCCATGTCTGCGTCTCCGTAAACGCGCTTTTCCAGGCAGACCTCCCTGCGGGAGACCCGTCAGCCCATCTGGACAGCTCGTTCACGCGAAGGAGCATGCAAAATCCGGACTGCAATCATGTTGTCACCCGGCTTTTCGGGGCGGTCAACTGCTAAAACGACGGCGGATTTGGTGGATTTCTGGTCGATTGAACCCCAAGCCCGCTGACAGCGGTGGCTGCGGGGGTGGCGGATAATGTTCTCACCGCCCTCTTTGGCGCCGCACAATTCGCCGCACCGCTGACAAACAAGCGCCGCCTACGCGCCACATTTCAGGATGCAGAGGCCAGTTCCTGCTGCAACACCGCCATCAGTTCAGCCGCTGGAAACGTCCGGGCAAGGAGCGCGCCCTGACCGGCCCACTGGGCGCCGAACCCCGCCTCGCCTTTGGCCTTGGCGGCGGCGTTCAGGGCCTTTCCGGCGTCATAGGCGATGGGATAGGCGGCGGCCGGCGGTACGTCGCCCTGTCCCCAAATCGTGAAGTGGTTCTGCAGGCTGCGGGCCGGCCGCCCCGAGATGGCGCGCGTCATGGTCGTATGGGCCGCGCCTTCGCCCTTCAGGGCTGTGCGATAGGCGTCATCCGCCGCGCTTTCCGTGCAGGCGATGAAGGCCGTGCCCATCTGGGCCGCGACGGCGCCCAGGTCCAGCACCGCACGCACACCCTGCCCGTCCATGATCCCGCCCGCCGCAATGACCGGCAGGCCCGACTTCTGCACCAGCAGTCGTGTCAGGGCGAAGGCGCCCAACTGATCGTCCGGCGCATCGGGATCAAAGACCCCGCGATGACCTCCCGCCTCATAGCCCTGGGCCACCACCGCATCCACGCCCGCCGCCCTGGCCGCCAGGGCTTCGTCCAGACTGGTGGCGGTGGACAGGAGGGTGATCCCCGCCTGTTTCAGCGCCTTGATCCGCGCCGCATCCGGCAGGCCGAAATGGAAACTGACCACCGCTGGCGCCGTCTCGATCAGCAGGGCCAGCATGTCGTCGTCATGGGCGAAGCTGCGGTAGATGGTGCGAAGCTGCTGGGGCGGCTGGGCGTCGAACCGGGCGAATAGAGGACGCAGGGCCTCCAGCCACGCCGCTTCGCGCGCCGCATCCGGCGTCGGGTCTTCATGGACGAACAGATTGACGTTGAAGGCCCGGTTAGTCCGCGCCTGTACGTCCGCGATCATCGCCCGCGCGCCCGCCGCATCCGTCGCCCCCACGCCGATGGAGCCCAGCCCGCCCGCATTGGACACCGCCGCCGCCATTTCCGGCGTCGACACGCCCGCCATCGGGGCCTGAATGATGGGAACGGTCAGGGACAGGCGTTCAAGCAGGGTCATGCGGTGCAGTTAGGGGCAGGCCGACCCCACCGCCACCGCCTGCCCTGCATTTTACGACTTCGGCATGCCCAGCGCCCGCACCAGCACCGGCATCAGGCCGTTCGCCGCCGCCACCTCCGGTCCCTGATTGCTCAGACCGATGAAGGCCACGCCCCGCACAGGCGCCACCGCCGCCACGGCGTGCCACAGGGTGTTGGAGCCCTCGTGCATCAGGACCGGCCCGGACGCCCACGGCGCATGGGGCGGCACGATCCAGCCGCCGGCATAGGGCGTGTCCGCGCCTGCGGTCGGGGTGCTGAGGGCGGCGATGTTCTCAGGCTTCAACCAGCCGCCGCCGTTCGTCAAGAAGACCTTCAGCCATGTCGCATAATCGGCCAGCGACATGTGCGCCGTTCCCGCCGGGCCAAGCGCCAGCGGATTGTCCGATCCCGGATCGGCGGGGTTCATGGCGACGCGATCCGCTCCCTCGCCCTCATGCCCCCAGGCGTTCGCGCCACCCTTCACATTCTGCGCGGGCGCGCCGAACCCGGCGGAGGTCAGGCCCAGCGGCGTAAAGACCTCGGCCTTCATGGCGTCTTCCCAGGCCCCGCCGGTGATCTGTTCGATGG
Source organism: Brevundimonas sp. (assembly GCF_018608325.1). GTDB lineage: Bacteria > Pseudomonadota > Alphaproteobacteria > Caulobacterales > Caulobacteraceae > Brevundimonas. The sequence continues at coordinate 8,253 of NZ_JABAZW010000149.1, forward strand.
CGGCGCCGACCAGGATGTAGTTGACGTTGGCGTAATCGAACGTCCCCCTGGCTCCCGTCGGCGGCTTGGCCAGAGCCGCCTCGGCGATGGCGCGGCGTTGCACCGGCCAGGGGCGCGGATCACCGCGCGAGGTCATGAAGAAGACCATGCCCAGCGCATCCTCGTCCTTCAGGCCCGCACGGTGCTGGATGAAGTCGTTGATGGTCACGCCGCTCCAGGCCGGATCAATGACGGCGCCGGGGAACAGGGCGCTGAGCGGCGCCTCCCATGTGGTCCGCCCCTGTTCGACCAGCCGGGCATAGAGCGCCGCCGTCATCGCCTTGGTGTTGGAGCCCAAGTGCCAGCGGTCGTCCAGCGTCACAGGATCGGCGCCGCCCACCTGACGCACGCCCCGCACGCCCGACCAGATCAGGCCGTCGCGCGTCACCACGCCGCCCGCCAGCGCCACCGGCGCTTTTTCAGCAAACACCTTGTCCAGCGCGGCGTCATAAGCCGAGGCTTCCGTCGCAGATGCGGCTCCGACCGGCAGGGCGCTGGCCAGGCCTGAAATCAATACGGTGCGGCGGTCCATGATCATGCCCTTCTCCCTTTGCTCATCGATAGACTAACGGCGACGGCGTTGCCGAACACGTTAGAAACCCGTCATGTTTCAGCGCCGCTTGCCCTGATCGCCTCATCGGGTCAGTCTGAGCCCATGGGAAAGAAATCAGACGCCTACGCGACCGAACTTGAGCAACTGCAGCTCGCGATTGTCGAAACGCAGTCCTGGACCATCAAGAACAATCTGCGCGTCGTCATCGTGCTGGAAGGCCGCGATACGGCAGGCAAGGACGGGGCCATCAAGCGGCTGACCGAATATATGTCGCCACGCCAGACGCGCGTCGTCGCCCTGCCCAAGCCCAGCGACCGTGAAACCAGCCAGTGGTATTTCCAGCGTTATGTTCCGCACCTGCCTGCGGCGGGCGAGACGGTCATCTTCAACCGTTCCTGGTACAACCGCGGCGGGGTCGAGCCGGTGATGGGCTATTGCACGCCCGAACAGTACGCCCAGTTCATGACCGACGCCCCCCGTTTCGAGCGGATGCTGACCGACGACGGCGTCATCCTGATCAAGATCTGGCTGGACATCTCGCGCAAGGAACAGGCGAAACGACTGAAGGAACGCCGCGTCGATCCGTTGAAACAGTTCAAGCTGTCGTCGCTGGACGCCGAGGCCGAGGCCCGGTTCGACGCCTATTCCGACGCCCGCGACCGGATGCTGGACGAAACAGACCGCAGCTTCGCCCCCTGGACCGTCATCGCCACCGACGACAAGAAGACGGCGCGTCTGAACCTGATCCGCCACATCCTGTCAGTGCTGGACCATGTGACCCAGGACGTGAAGAAGCCGGCCCCCGATGTCGTCCTGACCGCAGACAAGGCCAAGGGCAAACTGGCGCGCTGAACCCACTCAGCAGGTGACGAACGGCGCGGCAGTCCCTACCTAGCGTCCATGACCGTTCCCGCCTCCCCGCCGCCCATCCTCGACGCCGCCGGTGTTGACGCCGACGAAGCCCTGTCCATCCTGAAGACGGCCCTGACCGGGGCTGACGACGGCGAGCTGTTTCTGGAACGCTCCGAGAGCGAAAGCCTGGTGTTTGACGACGGGCGGCTGAAGTCCGCCGCCTATGATGCGACCGAGGGCTTCGGCCTGCGGGTCGTGGCGGGCGAGACCGCCGGATACGCCCACGCCAACGAAATCTCCGCCGCCGCCCTGCGCCGCGCCGCCGACAGCGCGGCTCTGGCCAAACAGGGTCACGCCGCTCTGGTCGCCGAAGGACCGCGCGCCACCAATCAGAAACTGTATGGCGAGGTCGACCCCCTCGCCTCGCCCGCCTTCTCGGACAAGATCGCGCTGCTGGCGGAAATCGACGCCTGGGCGCGGGCGCGTGATCCGCGCGTGGTTCAGGTGTCCGCCTCCCTGGTCGGAGAGCGCCGCGCCATCGAGATCCTGCGCGCCGATGACCGGGCCGTGCGCGACATCCGCCCGCTGGTCCGCCTGAACGTCTCCGTCACGGTCGAGCAGAACGGCAAGCGCGAAAGCGCCTCATCCGGCGCGGGCGGTCGTGCAGGTTTCGAGGAATGGATCGCGCCCGAACGCTGGCAGGCCCAGGTGGATGAGGCCCTGCGTCAGGCCCTGGTCAATTTGGACGCCATCGACTGCCCGGCAGGCGAGATGGACGTGGTGCTGGGCGCGGGCTGGCCCGGCGTGCTGCTGCACGAGGCCATCGGCCACGGCTTCGAGGGCGACTTCCACCGCAAGGGCTCGTCCGTCTTCAACGGCATGATGGGCAAGCGCGTCGCCGCCCCCGGCGTGACCGTGGTGGACGACGGCTCCATCGCCGACCGTCGCGGCTCATTGTCCGTCGATGACGAAGGCACCCCGACCCAGCGCAATGTCCTGATCGAGGACGGCATCATGGTCGGCCTGATGCATGACCGGCTGTCGGCGCGTCAGATGGGGGTCGCCGCCACCGGCAACGGCCGCCGCCAGTCCTTCGCCCACATGCCCATGCCGCGCATGACCAACACCTTCATGGAAGGCGGTCGGGATTCGAAGGCGGACATGATCGCCAATACGAAGCGCGGCCTCTACGCCGCCAACTTCTCGGGCGGACAGGTGGACATCACCAACGGCAAGTTCGTCTTCCAGTGCAACGAGGCCTATCTGATCGAGGACGGGGTCATCACCGCCCCCGTGCGCGGCGCCACCCTGATCGGCGACGGCGCCACGGCCCTGACCAAGATCCAGATGATCGGCGACGACTTCGCCTTTGATCCCGGCGTCGGCGTCTGCGGCAAGGCAGGTCAGGGTGTGCCGGTCGGCATCGGCCAGCCCAGCCTGAAGATCGGCGGCCTGACGGTGGGCGGCACGGCGGTCTGACCCCCGCATATGTCTGGGCCGACCTCCGTCAGCCGACATTCAGATAACTATCGTCATTCCGGGGCTGAGCGGAGCGAAGAACCCGGAACCCAGGACTACAGTTTCGCCGCTGGATGCATTCAACGCCGGATGCGAGCCCCCTGGGTTCCGGGTTCGCCCTTCGGACGCCCCGGAATGACGGTTATGTGCTGACGCCCTATTCGCCGACCGGACGCCATTCCGGCCCGCGCGGATCAAGCCCAGCCGCCTCCAGCCGGTCCAGCAGACCGTCCGGCTCGGCCAGCACCCGCAGGGGCGCCACCGCCAGCGTCACCCCCGGCTGGCCCAGCGCCTGATCCGTGGCCTCCATCCACTTCTGACGCAGCATGGGGGCGACCTCGGGGTCGCCTGACGGCCAGCACAGGTTCAGGGCCTGATCCAGCGGATTGGCCAGCACCGCCGCCACACGCAAATGGCTCCAGTCATCCAGCCGTTTCGCCGCCCCTGCCGGTCCCGCCTGCGCGGCCTCCACCGTCATCGCCAGACAGGCCAGGTAGGTCTCCGGCGGGGCGGTCAATAGCCCCTCGATCAGTTCGTCGCCGCGCACCACGCCCACGGCGTCGCCGGGGATGCGCGCCCGCCGCGCCTTGTCGCTGACCACGCCCACCACGGCCCGGCCACGACGCTCCAGACCGGTGCGGTCCATCAGATCCAGACTCTGGATCAACGGCGGCTCACGTCGCCAGTTCTGCGACCGCTCGCCCGCGTGCAGGGCCTCCAGCTTCTCCATCAGTTCCGGCGAGGCGTAGTCGCCGATAGTGCGCCCGTCCGGCAGGCGGGTGATGGTGCGGATGCGCCAGATCAGGCGCAGCACATCGGCAGGCGAGGCCCGCCCCTCGATCGGATACATCACCCGCTGTGAACGCAGGGTCGCCTCTTCCAGCGCCTCGGGCCGCCATTCGTAGTTACGCGGCACCCCGCTGATGGACCCGACCAGGATCACCGTGCTGTCGCCCCGATCCACCGTCCAGATCGGCAGGCCCGCGCGCCGCGCCACCACCACGACATCCTCGACAGACGCCGCCGCCTCAGCAGACGGCTCAGGCACAGGCGCCGTCTGGGCGATGGCGGCGCCGGACAGGCTCGCACTGAATACCAACGTCAGGAATAGGGACTTCATACCGCGCTCGAACATTACAGACCCGTATAGTTTCATACCCGGCAGTATAGGCACGTGAATTGCCTGTAATGATGTCGTCGATTTAATCCACCTTTCCGCCTTGTAACTGGAGATAAACACCGGCAATCGGCACACCCTGCGCCAACAGATCGAGGGGAAACCGATGACCAAGACCATTCTGCTGGCCACCACAGCCCTGCTTTTCGCAGGCGCCGCCCACGCCGAAACCACGCCCCAGGTCGCGGAAGCGCCCGTCCCCACCAGCCCCAACGGCCAGGCGCCGCTGATCGACTCCGCCCAGCGCGGCGTGCTGGTCTTCACACCCGACTTCTTCGCCGCCCAGCGCCCGAACACGGCGCTGGAGATGGTCAACCGCATCCCCGGCTTCTCGGTCGACGACGGTTCCGGTTCGCGCGGTTTTGAAGGCGCAGTCGGCAATATCCTGATCAACAACTCGCGCCCCGCCTCCAAGAACGACACCGGCTCCAACGTCCTGAACCGCACCCTGGCCAGCCAGGTCGAGCGGATCGAACTGATCCGCGGCGGCGCCGCCGGCATCGACATGCAGGGCTATGCGGTGATCGTGAACGTGATCCTGAAGTCGACCAGCAGCCGCCAGTCGATCCTGACCTGGAACGCCCAGCTGTTTGAAGGCGGCCACGACGTCTTTGGCGGCTCCTATCAGTTCACGGCGAAAAGCGGCGAGCGCAGCTGGGGCGTCATCCTGTCAGACGGCATGGGGTCCAGCGATTCCAACGGCGTTGGCCGTTCGATCCGCACCGACGCCGCCGGGAACGTCTTCCGTGACGAACGTTTCGAGAATGACGGATGGGGCGGCGGCAACTCGATCCGCGGCAACTATTCCGGCCCGCTGCTGGGCGGCAAGCTGGAGAGCACGGCGCGCTATGGCGTCAATGACTGGACCAGCTGGTCGGAGTTCAGCTCCCCGACATCCCTGCGCCGCAACGACTATGCCGAGAAGAGCCATTCCGGCGAGCTGGGCCTGACCTGGACCCGCCCGTTGAACCCGCGCTGGCAGCTGGAAACGCGGTTCATTCACGAGTTCAGCGACTTCGACAACATCTCCAGCGGCAACCAGACGCGCAATGGCGTGGTGGCCCCGGAAGAGCAGTTCAAGTCGAACGGCGATTCATCGGAAACCATCCTGCGCGCCCTGTTGCGCAACGAACGCTCGTCCGCCCTGACTTTCGAGGTCGGCGCCGAGGTCGCCTACAATATGCTGGACGTCCACCAGGGTTTCACCATCGGCGGCGCGCCCATCGAACTGCCCAGCGCCTCGGTCAAGGTCGAGGAAACGCGCGGCGAAGCCTTCGGCAAGACGACCTGGCGCATCAATCCCAAACTGACGCTGGAAGGCGGCGTGCGGCTGGAAGCCTCGACCATCAAACAGTCGGGCGACGCCAACCAGGAAGAAAGCTTCTTCTTCGCCAAGCCGCGCTTCCTGGCCACCTGGACGCCGATGGAGAACAATCAGCTCCGCATCCGCTTCGAACGCGAACTGGGCCAACTGGACTTCAGCGACTTCGCCGCCGCCGCCGAACTGGACGACGGCACGCTGTTCGGCGGCAACGTCGATCTGCGGCCAGAACAGCGCTGGATCGCCGAGCTGAACTACGAACGTCGCTTCTGGGGCAACGGCATCGTCGCCATCGGCTATCGCCACGACAAGATCATCGATGTGATCGACCGCCTGCCCCTGCCGGGCAATCTGTCGGCGGTCGGCAACATCGGCGACGGCACGCTGGACCAGCTGTCGCTGAACGTCATCGTGCCGCTGGACAAGTTCGGCATCTCGGGCGCGCGCTTCACCTTCCGCAATGACTGGAACAAGACCAGCGTCACCGACCCGACGACGGGCGAGGAAAGGCCGATTTCCCGCGTTCGGGCCAGTCAGGCCAACGTCGGCTTCCAGCAGGACATCACCCGTTACAAGACCCAGTGGGGCGTCAACTGGCTGCCGCGCCTGGGGCAGCCCACCTACGACCCGGATCAGACCAACATCTGGCGCGGTTCGGGCTATGTGGAGGCCTTCGCCGAGTACAAGCCGACCGCAACCCTGGCCATCCGCGCCCAGATCAACCTGTGGGACGACTTCACCATCCAGCGCACCGTCTATGCATCGCGCAATCCTCGCACTGTCGACTATGTCGAAGACCGCGACATCGATCCGCGCACCTTCGTCTCGATCCGCGTGCGCAAGACCTTCTGAGGCCAAGGCCCCTCACTCGGCCAAAGAAAAAGGGCGGCGTCCGCGGGGACGCCGCCCTTATCTTTTGCCTGATCCTTGAGGATCAGCCCGAAGTCGAGGTCCGGGGCGCGGCGATATTGCCGTCCTCGTGCCCGCCTTCGGTCAGCACGGGACCGGGGTGATTGTCGCCGTTGGCGCCGTTCGACCAGCCCTTGATGAAGAAGCTGACGATGATGAACAGAACGCCTGCGGCCAGACCGGCCCAACCCAGCTTCTCGAACACGTCGAGCGAGGTCTTCAGCGCCAGTTCCGGGTTCAGCACCTGACCACCAACGGTTTCCGTGCCCGCCAGACCGGCGATCCAGCCACCGACGTACTGGGCGATGGACGAGGCCAGGAACCAGACCGCCATCATGAAGCTGACCACCTGAGGCATCGACAGTTTGGTGATCTGCGACAGGCCCACCGGCGACAGGAACAGCTCACCCGTCGTGTGGAACATGTACAGCAGCGCCAGCAGGATGATGGGCATCTGGAAGGCCGAGTTGGTCAGGCCTGCGCCCCACACAACGACCATGAAGCCCAGACCGACCTGCAGCAGGCCCAGACCGAACTTGAAGGTCGGGTCCGGGTCACGCTTGGCGCGGCCCAGCTTGACCCACAGGGCCGCAAAGATCGGCGCGAAGATCAGGATGAAGCCGGCGTTGAACGACTGGGTCTGGGACGCGGTCATCGTGGTGTCGATGAACATGCCCTGCCCCACCAGACCAGCGGCGGCGATCTGCGCCGGGGTGCCGAAGGTGAAGGGTCCGAACTGCACCGCTTGTGACAGCAGGGTCAGATCGACGTTACGATCCGCAAACAGGTTCAGCGAGGTGCCGGCCTGTTCGAACAGGGTGAAGAAGATGACCGACCCGAAGATCAGGACGACGGCCAGCATCATGCGCTGACGCTCCGCCCAGGTCTTGCAGACCTTCATCATCACATAGCCGATGAAGGCCAGCGACAGGATGGTCGCAATGCCCAGCACGGTGCCGACCAGGGCGTTGCGCTGAACCATGAACCAGACCGGCGCCACGCCCAGCAGGCCCAGCAGATAGATCGAATATTCGCGGTTGATCGGCCCAATGAGCTTGGTCTTCAGCTTGCCTTCGGCAGGCGGCTCGCCCTTGCCCTGCAGCAGAGGCTTGCCCAACACGAAGACGATCAGACCCACCAGCATGCCGAGACCGGCCAGACCGAAGCCTGCCCACCAGCCGACCGTCTGGCCCAGAAGCCCGCACAGCACCGCCGCCCAGAACGCACCCAGGTTGATGCCGTAATAATACAGGGTGAAGCCCGCGTCGCGGCGCGGATCACCCTGCGGGTACAACTGCCCGACCAGGGTGGAGATGTTCGGCTTCAGGAAGCCGACGCCCATGATGATCAGGGAGATGGCCAGGAAGAAGACGTTCTCGCCCAGCGGATCACGCTTGGCTTCAAGCTTGTAGGAATCCTTTTCCAGAGCAGCAGGCAGCGGAGAAGCTGCAGGCAGACCCTCGATGACCAGACCACCGGTCTCGCCAGCGTCGAAGTGGTAGGACTGGCCGTCGACGATGATGCCGCGCGTGCCGGTGCTGCCACGTCCTTCGGTCACCACCTGATAGGTCTGTCCCGCATAGGACAGGCTCTGGGTGGTGTCCTTGCCTTCGTAGGCCATCATGCCATGACCGGCGACCAGCAGCACGGCGCCGAAGGCGATGGCCTTGCGCGTACCGATGAAGCGGTCGGCCAGAATGCCGCCCAACAGGGGGACCAGATAGACCAGAGAGGCGTAGGAGCCGTAGATCGACCCGGCGCGCCCATCATCAAACAGGAAGTGCTGGGTCAGATAAAAGATCAGCAGACCGCGCATGCCGTAATAGGAGAAACGCTCCCACATTTCGGCGAAGAAGCAGATAATCAGCCCGCGCGGGTGGTTTCTGAGAATCTGCAGAAGTACGGGAATCCCCGTGGCGAGGGTGATGACCACCCCCAGAAGAACGACGATGTTCATGCCTACCCTTTGTAATCGGAGCCTTTTCGGCTCTCGGTCGCATTGAGAGAAGACGGATTGGTCCGTCTTCCCGCCCCCGTGGCGAAACGTGGAAAAAACCACCGCGCCCATTCGTTTACAAGCGCTAACCCAGCGTGACCGGTGGTCGCGGGTTTACGCGCGGTCAATACAACCTATCCGAGCCGTCATGGCCCGATGTCTGCAATGAAGGGAGGGAGAGCCAGAACGGGTTTCAAAATGGGAGACCGCCATGCCAATCCGACCCATTCGTTCATCGGATTTCAACGCCCTGAACCGTCTTCACCGCCTGGTGGGATGGCCTGAGCGCTCGCAGGCTGGCTGGCGCTGGCTGGAGGAAAACCCCGCGCGCGTGTTCAGCGGCGCCCCGTCCGGCTGGGTTCTGGCCGATGAGGCCGACACCCCGGTCGCCATGGTGGGTAACTTCGTGCAGCGCTTCCACCACGGCCCGCGCATCCTGCATGGCGCGACCGGCTTCTCGATCATCGTCCCGCCCGAGCACAAGGGCGCCAGCCGGGGCCTGATCAACACCTTCGTCAAGCAACAGGGCATGTTCGCCCGCTACACCCTGAACGCCAACGCCCGTTCGGCGCCCCTGTATCCCAAGTTCGGCATGTCGCCCTTCCCGGCGCAAACCTCGGCGCTGAAACTGTCGTGGGTCGTCGACAAGCTGGCCTGCATCCAGGGCCGTGTGTTGCGCAAGCTGTTCGGCGGCATCTCAGCGGCCGCAGCGACGCATCTGGGCGAGCGGTTGATGAACCCCCGACTGTTTCGTCCTGAAACCCTGAAGCTGCCCGCCGATGTCGTGCCGCTGCGCGACCTGTCGGACCATTCCGAATATGCGGACTTCTGGCGCTCTCTGGTCGAAGAGGACCGTCTGCTGGCGGACCGCAGCCCGGCCATGATGCGCTGGCGGATGAGCGACCCGGACCAGACGATCAAGCCCTTGCTGCTGGGCCTGCGCCGCAATGGCCGCATCGTCGGCGTCGCCGTGGCGTCCATGGGCAAGACCAATCTGATCGAGCCGCCCTGTCTGGACATTCTGGATCTGGCCGCCCTCAACACGGCGCCGGACGCGATCGAAACCCTGACCGCCGCACTGGTCGCCAATGCACGCGGCATGGGCGCCGCCAAGGTGCGGCTGCAGGTGGTGACCCCGGAGCTTCTGGAGGATCTGGGCGCGCTAGCCACGACGGCCCGTCGCGAAGGCGGCTGGGGTCACGGCCATGCGGCGATCGACGACCCGGCGCTGTCGGAAATCTGGTCGCCTACGCCCTTTGACGGCGATTACGCCATCTGCAACCGCCCGACGCCCCTGTCGGCCCGCAAGCGCAAGACCCTGGCTCAGGGCGCGCCTCAAGGTCGGCTGTCGAAGGCCTGAGCGCCAGCTCAGGCCCCGTCGTCTTGAAAGGCGGTTAGGCCTTGCGCTTCAGTTCGTCGCGGATCTCGACCAGCAGTTGTTCCGTCGCGGTCGGGGCGGCGGGCTCAGCCGGGGCTTCCGCCGACTGACGGCGCAGCTTGTTGATCAGCTTCACCATCATGAAGATGACGAAGGCCACGATCACGAACTGGATCAGCACATTGATGAAGGCGCCGTATTCGATGACGGCGGGCGCGCCGTCAGGATTGGTCGGATTGACCGGCAGGGTGATCTTCAGGTCCGAGAAGTTGATCCCGCCGATCAGCCAGCCGATGGGCGGCATCACGACCTGATCGACCAGACTGGTGACGATCTTGCCGAACGCCCCGCCGATGATCACGCCGACCGACAGGTCGACCACATTGCCCTTGACCGCGAACTCGCGGAATTCAGACACCAGACTCATAGTTTCCCCTCGGGTCAGTCGTATTGGATGCAGAAACGGCCCGAGCCCGGCTCAGGCGCGCCTGAAGTCAGGCGTCACCCGAAGCGTTCAGCCGCTCGCGCAGTTCCTTGCCGCTTTTGAAGAAAGGCACGGCCTTGGCCGGCACCTCGACAGCTTCGCCCGTGCGCGGGTTGCGGCCCGAACGCGCCGGACGCGACCGGACGGAAAAGGCGCCGAAACCGCGCAACTCGACCCGGCCGCCGTCAGACAGCGCCTCGGTCATTTTTCCCAGAATAACATTCACCAGCCGCTCCACCTCCGCATGGGTCAGGTGGGTGTTTTCAGCCGCCAGCTTCTCGATCAGTTCAGACTTGATCATCAAGGCCCCCTGCCGGGTCGCATCTGGCGGACAACCGCAGACAACGATCCACAAGCTGCACCCTAACCTCGCTCCGCGGCGCGAAAAAGCCCTTATCCGCCAATGAGGCGCGGCATTCGCAAGATTTTCTCAAGCTTAGCCGCACCACCGCAGGCTGAAAAAGAAAAGGGCGGCGGGATTTCTCCCGCCGCCCTCAGCATCTCCCTTGCGGGAAAAGCTTAGTCCTTGGTGCCGGCGTTCTTCAGCGCGGCGCCCAGGATGTCGCCCAGCGAAGCGCCCGAGTCGGACGAGCCGAACTGTTCGATGGCTTCCTGTTCGTCCTTCATTTCCAGCGCCTTGATCGACACCGAGATGCGGCGCGAGGCCTTGTCCACGGCGGTGATCATGGCGTCGACGCGGTCGCCGACCGAGAAACGCTCAGGGCGCTGCTCGTTGCGGTCACGCGACAGGTCGGACTTGCGCACGAACGAGGTGACCGGCGCATCGTCTTCACCGAACTTGACTTCGATGCCGCCCGACTCGATCGACGAGACGGTGACGGTGATCTGCTGGCCGCGGCGATAGGTGTCGCCCTCGCCGATCGGATCGCCGCCCAGCTGCTTGATGCCCAGCGAGACGCGTTCCTTCTCGACGTCGACGTCCAGGACCTTGGCCTTGACCATTTCGCCCTTGCGGTAACGCTGGATGGCTTCTTCACCCGACACCGACCAGTCGAGGTCGGAAAGGTGCACCATGCCGTCGATGTCGTTGTCCAGACCGATGAACAGGCCGAACTCGGTGGCGTTCTTGACTTCGCCCTCGACGGTCGAACCGATCGGGTGGTTGGCGACGAAGGCGTCCCACGGATTGTCCTGAGCCTGCTTCAGGCCCAGCGAGATGCGGCGCTTGGAGGCGTCGACATCCAGAACCACGACGTCGACTTCCTGCGAGGTCGAGACGATCTTGCCGGGGTGGACGTTCTTCTTGGTCCAGGACATTTCCGAGACGTGCACCAGGCCCTCGACACCGGCTTCCAGCTCCACGAAGGCGCCGTAGTCGGTGATGTTGGTGATGCGGCCCGTGTACTTGGCGCCGACCGGGTACTTGGCTTCCACGCCGTCCCAGGGGTCCGACTGCAGTTGCTTCATGCCCAGCGAGATACGTTGGGTGTCCGGGTTGATCTTGACGATCTGGACCTTGACGGTGTCGCCAACGGCCAGAACTTGCGACGGGTGCGAGACGCGCTTCCACGACATGTCGGTGACGTACAGCAGGCCGTCGATGCCGCCCAGGTCAACGAACGCACCGTAATCGGTGATGTTCTTGACGACGCCTTCGCGGATTTCACCCTCTTGCAGCTGGCCGACCAGCTCGGTGCGCTGTTCGGCGCGGGCTTCTTCCAGGATGGCGCGACGCGAAACGACGATGTTGCCGCGCGGACGGTCCATTTTCAGGATGGCGAAGGGCTGTTCCTTGCCCATCAGCGGACCGACGTCGCGGACCGGACGGATGTCGACTTGCGAGCCGGGCAGGAAGGCCGAAGCGCCGCCCAGATCGACGGTGAAGCCGCCCTTGACGCGGCCGACGATGGCGCCGTTGACCGGCTGGCCTTCGGCGAACACGACTTCCAGACGGGTCCAGGCTTCTTCGCGGCGAGCCTTGTCGCGGCTGATGACGGCTTCGCCCAGGGCGTTCTCAACGCGCTCCAGGTAAACCTCGACGTTGTCGCCGACCTTGGGCAGGGCGCCGTCTTCGCCTTGGCCGAATTCGCGCATGGCGATGCGGCCTTCGGTTTTCAGACCGACGTCGATGATGACGATGTCTTTTTCAATGCCGACGACGCGGCCGTGAACGACCTGGCCTTCGCCGAAGTCGCGGCCCGAGAGTTGTTCGTCGAGCAGCGCGGCGAAATCGTCGCGCGAGGGATTGAGGGTGTCAGTCATGGAGCTGAAAAGCATCCTGGGGGCTAAAGGCGCGCGACCGAAGGGCCTCACGCGGGTGAACGCCTCTCGAACGGCGAAACGCCGGACGTGAAACGACAGGGAAAGAATTTAGTCAGGTCGTCAGGATGCGAGGCCGTTCAGAAACGATCAGGACGCCCGCGGAAGCCGAGGGTGGAGCGTTGGATTTGCGAGAACAGTCCTAAAGACCATGCTTCGCGCGCGCCGCCTCGACGATACGGCGGGCCGCATCGAAGGCGGCTTCTATACCCATGTCAGTCGTATCCAGCAAGACCGCGTCGTCAGCCTGGACCATGGGGGCCGCGCCGCGACCGGCGTCGCGTTCGTCCCGGCGCTGAATATCGGCCAGCATGTCCTCGAAACTGATGTCGATGCCCCGCGCGGTCAGCTGTTTCCAGCGGCGCGTGGCGCGCACCTCCGGCGTGGCGGTGACGAACAGTTTGGCCGGAGCATCGGGGGCGATCACCGTGCCGATGTCGCGTCCGTCCAGCACCGCCCCGCCCGCCTGGGCCGCAAACGCCTGTTGCAGCTCCAGCAGGGCCGCCCGCACGCCGGGAAAGCCCGCCACGCGGCTGGCCGCCTCGCCCGCCTCGCCAGTGGTCAGACCCGGATCGTCGGACAGGCCGGACGCATCCAGCCCGCGCGCCGCCTCCGTCGCCGCCGCCTCATCGTCCAGCGACCTGCCCTCAGCCAGCAGACGCGCGCCCACGGCCCGGTACAGCAGGCCGGTGTCCAGATGCGGCAGGCCATAGGTCAGGGCCAGACGGGCGGCGATAGTGCCCTTGCCCGAGGCGGCCGGGCCGTCGACGGCGATGATCAGGGTCAAACAGGTCTCCGCAGCGCGTGGCGCAATCAAACTTCATCCCGAACGCACGAGAGGGCGAACCAGATAGCGAGGATTAGGACGGCAATCCAGCCGCCCGGCTCAACAGGCCTTCAGGCGCGCCGCCCGAACAGGCTGCGCAGGGCGATGGCCGCCAGTAGAACCGACATGCCCGCACTGACCACGATGGCCGTCGTGTAGAAAACGATCAGGGCCCAGAAGATCATGGGGCGCTCGACCAGATAGACATCCGGCCCCTTGCGGTTGTTCAACATGCCCACATCGAGGCCGTGCAGAACCTCACGCGCCCCGATCACGCAGCCCCAGCCGATCAGCACAGCAATCGCCAGGGTCACGAACGGGTTGACCCAGGCGAACCGCCCGCGCCCGCTCATGCTCCGCGACGCCGCATCAGTCGATCTGTCCGCCCAGCCCGTTGATCATGTCGACGAAGCCGGGGAAGCTGGTGGCGATCATTTCCGGGTCCAGCACCGACACGGCCTGTTCAGCGGCCAGACCCAGAATCAGGTGGCTCATGGCGATGCGGTGATCGTGGGCGGTGGCGACGGTCGCCCCGCCGCGCACGGAGCCGCCCGCCGAGCCCGTGACCAGGAAGCCTTCCGGCTCTTCCTCGACCTCGACGCCGCAGGCGCGCAGACCCTCGACCATCAGCGAGATCCGGTCGCTTTCCTTGACGCGCATCTCGCCGACGCCGCGCATGACGGTGACGCCGTCTGCGAATGCCGCCGTCGCCGCCAGGATCGGATATTCGTCAATCATGGAGGCCGCGCGCTCTTCCGGCACGACCACGCCCTTTAGCTGGGAATAGCGGGCGGTGATGTCGCCGACATCCTCGCCGCCCGCCTGACGCCGGTTCTTGATGGTCAGGTCGGCGCCCATTTCGATCCAGGTGTCGAACAGGCCGGTGCGCAGGCCATTCAGCATCACGCCTTCGACCGTCACTTCCGAACCCGGAACGATCAGGCCTGCCGCCAGCGGGAAGGCCGCAGACGACGGATCGCCCGGCACCGCCACATGGGTCGCCTTCAGCGGCTGCCCGCCCTTGAGCGTGATTTTCCAGCCCTCGCCCTGCTCTTCGACCACGACTTCGGCGCCGAAGGCCCGCAGCATCCGCTCGGTGTGGTCGCGGCTCTTTTCCGGCTCGGTCACCGTGGTGACGCCCGCGGCGTTCAGACCCGCCAGCAGGATGGCCGACTTGATCTGGGCCGAGGCCACCGTCTGCACATAGTCGATGCCCGTCAGCGTCCCGCCGGTCAGGGCGACCGGCACCCGGTCCTCCGCCGCCAGCCAGCCGAACCGCGCGCCCATGTCGGCCAGAGGCCCGGTCACCCGCTTCATTGGGCGTTTACGCAGCGAGGCGTCGCCATCAAAGGTCGCCGTCAGCGGATAGCCTGCGGCTGCGCCCATCAACAGTCGCACGCCCGTTCCGGCGTTGCCGCAGTCGATCACGGACAGGGGCGTCTTGAAACCGCCAGCGCCTTCGATGCGCCATTCGCCCTCGCCCGTCCGCTCGACCTTGGCGCCGAAGGCTTCGATGGCGCGGCCGGTCGCTAAAACGTCATCGCCCTCCAGCAGACCCTCGACCGTGGTCACGCCGTCGGCCATTCCGCCGAAGATCATCGAACGGTGCGACATGGATTTATCGCCGGGCGCACGGACTTTTCCGGCCAGTGCGGAAGAACGTCGTGCGGTCAGTTGGGAAGGCATAATCACCCGCTTCAGGCTGCGATGTCGGAAGGGCCGCGCGGGCGGCGCGAAAGATGGCTTTTGACAGCGGGTCCGGGGAGTGGCAAGGGACCGCCCCAAATTCAACCCGTTGAAAGTGTCCCCACGTGGCCAATCCCGAACTGGGCGCCAAACAGGTCTGCCCCAATTGCCAGGCGAAATTCTACGACCTGAACCGCCGCCCCGCCCACTGCCCCAAATGCGGTACGGACTTTGATCCCGAAGAAGCGCTGAAGCTGCGCAGCCGCCGCGTCCGTCCGGGCTATCCGACCGACGACGATGACACGGAAGACCAGGTCAAGGACAAGGCGGCCGAGTCCGATGAGGACGAGGAAGAAGAAGTCCGGGCGCCGGAAATCGACGAGGAAGGCCACGAGCCGATCCTGACGCCGGACGACGACGATGATTCCCCCGCCGATGCTTCGGAAGAAGCCGGCATGGGCGCCACCGACGGCGACGACGACGATCTGCTGGCCGACGACGATGACGACTCCGTTCCCTTCATCGAGGACGAAGACGACGACTCGCTGGAAGACGAAATCACCAAGCCGACCCGCGACGACGACTAATCCTGGATTTTGAGCCTACCGCGCTTTGCGCAGCCTGAAGCCGGTTTCCACCGGCCATTCGGTCAAGGCTCAGTTTTCTTGTTGCACCCGCCGCATTTTTCGCTAGAGAAACGCGGCGGGACAGCAGGGGTTTCGGACCTTTCGGTTTGAAAAACCTGCGTATTTTCACCTCTGGAAACGATGTGAAAATAAATCTCGAAACGGGCTTGATCCTAGAAAAAGCCTGACATAGTTTCCGCCGCCTCGCCGGGGGCCATCGCAAGATGAACCGGGCGATCCAGACCGCAAGGTCCGGGGCTTTAGCTCAGTTGGTAGAGCGCTTGCATGGCATGCAAGAGGTCAGCGGTTCGACTCCGCTAAGCTCCACCATCGTCACCTCCGAGCATCGCAAGATGCTCGGAGGGACGGCCATCTCTCTCACATTGCTGATCCAGACACATCAACGCCCTGAGCGCGCTTCTGCGCGTCTACAGCCGCTTGGTGTTGAGGCGCAGCGCATTGGCGACGACGCTGACGGAGGACAGGGCCATGGCCGCCGCCGCGATCATCGGCGACAGCAGAACCCCGAAGAAGGGATAGAGCAGGCCCGCTGCGACCGGCACCCCGGCGGCGTTGTAGACGAAGGCGAAGAACAGGTTCTGGCGGATGTTGGACATGGTCATCCGGCTAAGCTCCCGCGCGCGGACGATGCCGTTCAGATCGCCTTTCAGCAGGGTGACGCCCGCGCTTTCCATGGCGACGTCCGTGCCCGGACCCATGGCCACGCCGACATCCGCCGTCGCCAGCGCAGGGGCGTCATTGACCCCGTCGCCCGCCATGGCGACCACGCGGCCTTCCTGTTTCAGGCGCGCGACAACGGCGGCCTTCTGATCGGGCAGGACATCGGCCTCGACCGCATCAATGCCCAGTTGGCGAGCGACGGCCTGAGCCGTAGTGCGGTTGTCGCCCGTCAGCATCACCACCCGGACGCCGTCGGCGCGCAGGGCGGCCAGGGCCTGCGGCGTCGTCGGCTTGATCGGGTCGGCGATGGCGAAGACGCCTGCGGCCTGTCCGTCCACGCTGATCAGTATGGCCGTCGCCCCGTCGGCCCGCAGTTGGTCCGCCTGATCCGTCAGGGCCGAGGCGTCGATCCCGGCCTCGGCCAGAAAGGCGAGATTGCCCGCCATGATGCGTTTGCCCTCGACCACGCCCACAGCCCCCTTGCCCGTCGGCGAGTCGAAGTCGCTGACGGCAGGGATGGCGATGTCCCGCTCCGTCGCCGCATTGACGATAGCCAGGGCCAGCGGATGTTCGGACGCCCGTTCCAGCCCGGCGGTGAGGCGCAGCAACTCCGCCTCTTCAAAACCGTCCGCTGTCACGATCCCGACGACGGCGGGCCGCCCTTCGGTCAGGGTGCCGGTCTTGTCCACGACCAGGGTGTCGACCTTCTCCATCCGCTCAAGGGCTTCGGCGTTCTTGATCAGGACGCCGAGACGGGCGCCGCGACCAACGCCGACCATGATCGACATCGGCGTCGCCAGCCCCAGCGCACAGGGGCAGGCGATGATCAGCACCGCCACCGCCGCCAGCAGACCATGCGCCAGACGCGGCTCTGCACCCCATACGGCCCAGACGACAAAAGCGATCACAGCGACGGCCAGCACGGCGGGAACGAACCAGCCCGCGACCCGGTCGGCCATGCGCTGGATCGGGGCGCGCGAACGCTGGGCCTCGGCCACCATCTGCACGATGCGCGACAGCATGGTGTCGCGCCCCACCTTGTCGGCGCGGATCACCAGGGCGCCGCTCTGGTTCATGGTCCCGGCGATCACGGCGTCAGAGACGGTCTTGGCGACGGGCATGGATTCGCCGGTCACCATGGATTCATCGACCGAGGAGCGTCCCTCCTCGACCACGCCGTCGACCGGCACCTTTTCACCCGGCCGGACCCGCAGACGGTCGCCGACGATGATGGCGTCCAGAGACACCTCTTCTTCGTCACCGTTGGCGGCGATGCGGCGCGCGGTCTTGGGCGCCAGACGCAGCAGGGCCTTGATCGCACCCGACGTGTGTTCGCGCGCCCTCAGCTCCAGCACCTGCCCCAGCAGAACCAGGGTGGTGATGACGGCGGCAGCCTCGAAATAGACCGCGACTGAACCATCGCCTGCGCGGAAGGCCGCCGGGAAGATCCCAGGCGCCAGCAGGGCGATGACGCTGTAACCCCAGGCCACGCCCGTCCCCATGGCGATCAGGGTGAACATGTTCAGATTGCGGGTCTTCAGCGACGCCCAGCCGCGTTCGAAAAAGGGCAGTCCCGCCCACAGCACCACCGGCGTCGCCAGCAGGAACTGCACCCAGGCCGACATCTTCATCGGCACAAGATGATGCAGTGCGGGGAACAGATGCGATCCCATCTCCAGAATGAAGACGGGCAGGCTGAGGGCCAACGCCAGCCGGAACCGGCGCGTCATATCGGTCAGTTCTTCGCTGGGTCCGGCATCCGCGCTGACCATCTCAGGCTCCAGCGCCATGCCGCATATGGGACAGGCGCCCGGGCCTTCCTGACGGATTTCGGGGTGCATCGGACAGGTCCAGATCGAACCCTCAGGCGCGGTGAGCACCGGCTTTTCCGCCGACCGGTTCAGATAAGCCTCCGGATCGGCGACAAACTTGGCGCGGCAGCCTGCACTGCAGAAATGATGCTCATGCCCCGCATGGACGGCGTGATGGGCTGTCGTCTGCGGGTCCACGGTCATGCCGCAGACGGGATCAGTGGTCAGGCCTGCGCCATGATCATGCCCGTGGGACTGGCTGTGGGCAGGGCCATGACCGGCGTGGCCTGAGCAGCAAGACTTGCCCGCCGCCTGAGCATCCTGTTTCGCCTCAGCCATCACCCTGCCCTCTCAATCCCGATGCGTCAGAACCAGGCCCTTATGCCGACGACCAGACGCGTATCCTCGACGGCGCCGCCATGCACCCGCACGTAGTCCGCCGTATCGCCGAAGGACCGCCCCCACTCGACGCCGACGTAAGGGGCGAACTCCTTGCGTATTTCGTACCTTAGGCGCAGCCCCGCCTTGACCGAGGTCAAACCCGATCCAAGTTGAAGCTCTGGCGTGTCGCTGGCCGACAGGGCGGCCTCGACCGAGGGCTGCAATATCCATTTCTGGGTCAGGCGCAGGTCGTATTCCGCCTCGACGCGGGCGGTCAGGTCGCCCTGGGTCGACAGGAAGGCCGCCGCATTCACCTCGAACCAATAGGGGGCTACGCCCTGCACCCCGGCGGTCAGATAGGTCGTGTCCTTGCCGCCCGGACGGAAGTCCTGACGCACGCCCGCCTGAACATCCCAGAAGGGCGCCACGGCGCGGCTGTAGAGGGCCTGCACCTCGGCGTCGTGCAGACGACCGTTGAAGACGCCCTCGCCTTCGGTCTTCCACCAGAAGCGGTTGATGTCGCCGCCACTCCAGCCCTGCGCCTTCCAGCTGTAGCTGTCAGATCCCTCGCCGAACCCGGCCTCCAGACTGTCGATCAGGACCGCCGTGGTGCGGACATCGCCGTTCTCGGCCAGCAACTGTTTGCGCGCCGCCGCCATGATGGACGGGTCAAACAACAGGTCCGCCGCATGGGCAGGCCCGGCCTTTGCCGCTGGCGGCGGCGAGGCCTGAACCAGACGTCCGCCGACCGCATCCGCACTGGTGGGAATATCGGGAATGGCGGAGGCCGTCCCGCCCATGTCATGACCCGCATGGGGATCAGCCGCCGCCGCGCCATGGTCCATGTGGTGACCGGCGTGCGGATCAGGCGCAGGCGTCTGGGCGGGCGCAGCCGCCGGGGCCATCTGCATCCCGCTCATGTCATGGCCTGCATGGGGATCAGCCGCAGCTGCGCCGTGGTTCATGTGGTGACCGGCGTGAGGGTCGGGCGCAGGCGTCTGGGCGGGCGCAGCCGCCGGGGCCATCTGCATTCCGCCCATGTCATGACCTGCGTGGGGGTCAGCCGCCGCGCCGTGGTTCATATGGTGACCGGCGTGAGGGTCGGGCGCAGGCGTCTGGACGGGCGCAGCCGCCGGGGCCATCTGCATCCCGCTCATGTCATGGCCCGCGTGGGGGTCGGCCGCGGGCGTCTGGGCCGGGGCGACATGGGACGAATGGTCGTGGGTTTGGGCCGCAACCGGACCAGCCGTCAGGATCAGGGGGGCGAACGCCAGCGCAAGGGTCTTCACGAGGCGGCTCCTTCCAGCGGGCGGACAGTGACGACGTTGAACATCCCCGCGTGCATGTGCATCAGCAGATGGCAGTGGAAGGCCCAGTCGCCAGGGGCATCGGCGGTCAGGTCGAAGGTCACCTTTGATCCCGGCGCCACATTGACCGTGTGCTTCAGCGGCTGATGCCCGTCATGGCCGTTGACCAGTTCGAAGAAGTGGCCGTGCAGGTGGATGGGGTGGGCCATCATGGTGTCATTGACCAGGGTGACGCGGACCCGTTCATTCAGTTCAAAACGGATCGGTTCGACCAGCTCCGAGAACTTGCGCCCGTCAAAGCCCCACATGAACCGCTCCATATTGCCGGTCAGGTGGATTTCCAGGGATCGGGACGGCGGGCGCCTGTCCCTGTTCGGCTCCAGCGCGCGCAGGTCGGCATAGACCAGCACCCGATGATCGACGTCCTGCAGCCCCTGCGGCCGTTCCGCCAGACGGTTGGCGGGCGCCATGGCGATGGCGTCCACGCCGACGCCGACAGCCATGTTGGCCGGGGCCTTGGACGGATCGCGCATGTTCATGCCGCTGTGGTCCATCGCCATGGCCGCGCCCGACGCTCCCTGGGCCGAATGGTCCATCCCGGCCATGTCGCCATGCCCCATCGCGGCGTGGTCCATCCCCGCCATGTTCATCGCGCCGTGACCCATGCCGCCATGGTTCATGCCGCCCATGCCCATGTCGGCCATGGTCAGATTTGGCGTTCTGCGCAGGGGTGGAACCTCGGCCGTCATGCCCGGACGCGGCGCCAGCGTCGCCCGCCCCATGCCGGAACTGTCGATGGCCTCCGACACGATCGTATAGGCCCGATCCTCGGTCGGGCGGACGATGACGTCATAGGTCTCCGCGACCGAAATCTGGAACTCGTCCACCTCGACCGGGCGGACATTCTCGCCGTCGGCCTGCACCACCGTCATCGCCAGACCGGGAATGCGGAAGTTGAAGATCGACATGGCCGAGGCGTTGATGACGCGCAGCCGCACCCGCTCGCCCGGACGGAACAGGCCGGTCCAGTTCTCCTGCGGCCCATGACCGTTGACCAGATAGGTGTAGGTCGCGCCACTGACGTCCAGAGTGTCGCGCGGGTCCATCCGCATCGCGCCCCACATGCGGCGCTCCGACAGGCTCATGCGGTCAGAACCGTCCAGCAGCCCCGCCACCGTCGTGCGCTGGCGGTTGAAATAGCCGGGGCTCTTCTTCAGCTTGTTCAGGATTTCATGCGGATGCAGGAAGCTCCAGTCCGACAGGACCAGCACATGCTCGCGGTCATAGGCGACCGGATCGACACCCGCCGGATCGATGACGATGGGGCCGAAATGGCCCATCGCCTCCTGCATCCCCGAATGGCTGTGATACCAGTAGGTGCCCGACTGTTTGATCGGGAACTCATAGACGAAGGTCTCGCGCGGGCGGATGCCGGGGAAGCTGATGCCCGGCACGCCGTCCATCTGGAACGGCAGCAGCAGCCCATGCCAGTGAATCGAGGTGTCCTCATCCAGCGTATTGGTCACCGACAGGCGCACATTCTGTCCCTCGCGCATCCGCAGCAGGGGCGCGGGCAGCAGGCCGTTGACGGTGAAGGCATGCCCCGTCCGTCCGCCTAAGGTGAAGGGCGAATGGCCGACCGTCAGGTCGATGTTCGGCCCGGCCAGGGTCGGCAGATCAGACCTCAGACCCGGCGACACCGTCTGCGCCCAGGCCGGCAGCAGTCCCTGTAGCCCCAGCAGGCCGCCCCCTGCGACAGCGCCGCGAAGCAGCGCCCTACGGTCCAGGTTTGAAATCGACATAAGGGGGAACTCCGGCAGACGACCCGGGCAGACGGTTCCGGGTCCATGCGTTCAGATACGCACCGCGCCAGCTTCCCCCTTGCGACAGGACGCCGCAACCGGGCGTCGGATATGAATTCAGGCCGTTTCCGCCGCCAGCACCTGCGCCAGCCTGCGGCGGGCGCGGGCGATGCGTGTCTCAACCGCCTTGGGCGTGATGCGCAGGATGGCGCCGATCTCGGCGTGGGATCGCCCCTCCAGCGCGGCCAGCAGCAGGGGGGCCTTCAGGGCGTCAGGCAGGTCGGATAGTGCGCGCTGAACTCGCTGCGCCCGGCGCTGGTCATCCAGACGGACCTCGGCGTCCGGGCTGGCGTCCCCGACCGCCGCCGCCTCTGGCGCATCCAGCCCCATGACGCCGCGCACCACGCGCCGCACGGCGCGGCGTCGGCTCCAGTCCCGGCATTTGTTCAGGGCGATGGCCCGCAGCCAGACATCGAACGGCCGCGCCGGATCATAGCGGCGCAGCGCGAACCAGGCGGCGGCATAGGTTTCCTGCAGCACGTCCTGCGCCTCGGCCTCGTCGCCGACATAGCGGCGGACGAAACGGTGCAGGTCCGCCTTGGTGGCGGACATCAGGGCGGTGAAGGCGGCGCGGTCGCCCGCCGCCGCACGGGCCGCAATAGTCTGCCCCTCCCCCACAGGCGGCGCTTAACCGGCGTCGCCGCTCAGGGCGCTCACCACGGCGGCGTCGAACACCCTGGCCTGCTCCGGGTTCAGGACCGCGCGCATCTCGAACACATGGGCGATGGTCGCCTTCTGCAGATCCCCCATGGCGACATGGAAATGATCGACCGCGGCCTGAACCTCGGGCGTATCGCCGCCGCTGGAGGCGATGGCGGCGGCCAGTTCGCGATTGGCGGCGCGGACCTCGGCCTCCAGCAAGGGGCGGCGTTCAGCGAAACGGGCTTCGATGACGGCCAGACGCTGCTCCTGCGCCGCATCCAGTTTCAGCTTCTGATGGACGACGGCGTGCAGGCTGGGCGGCTGACGTTCGCGCATCATCCAGGTCGCGCTGGCCCAGGTCGCCGCACCGCTGGCCAGCGCCGCCAGCAGGGCCGTGATGACGATGGACTTCCAGCGCCCGTTCATCCGCGCGCATCCAGACTGGTCATCGGCGACAGGCCGGACGACACGGTGAAGACCCGCATTTCAGACGCCTCGGGCTGGGACGCCAGACGCAGCGCTCCGCCGTTCAGCGCCCCGACCAGCAGGGCCGCCGCCACGGCGGCGATGCGGACCTGATCCATCCGCGCCCGTTCGCGACGCTCGCCGATCCGGCTCCAGACCCGCTCCTCCAGACCCACCAGATCGCCAGCGCCGACCGATGAATCCGCGCCGATCATATCGTCGATGTCATCCCTCATCGCGCACCTGCATTTGTCTTTCCGTCTGATCTACGCATCCGCCCGCGCCTTCCCTCATGATCCGAAGAGAACGCGCCCACCGCATCATAGGGCCGAAGGCGGCGCCATCATGCCCATGGCCGCAACGACAGCCAGCAGAGCCACGCCTGTCAATGTCTCCACGACGATGCTGCGCCGCAGCCGCCGGAATATTCCCTGCGTCGCCTGCCCCTGCGACAGGACCGAATGCAGTTCCGGCGTCAGTCTGAACCGATTGCCCGCAGCCAGGGCCAGCATCAGAACGAACAGCGCCAGTTTGACGATCAGCAGCCGCCCATAGGGGCTGTCGCCCAGCGCTCCGATGTTGCCAAGGCCAACCAGAAACCCGCTGTTCACAATCCCCGTCAACGTCAGCAGAACCACCGTCACGGTCCCCAGCCCTGCAAACCCGTGCAGGGCGCGGTGCATCGCCCAGTCGTCCCGCCCCTCGCGCCGCAGCAGAAGAAGAACCATGGCCACCAGCGCCCCCAGCCACAGGGCGGCGGCCAGAGCGTGAACGACATCGGCGGCCAGATGCACCGCCCCGCCCCAGCCCTCGGTCGCGGCCCCATGCCCGGTCCAGGCGAAACTGGCCGTCACGATCGCCCCCGCCAGCACCATGCCGCTCCACAGTCCACGCCCCGGTCTGAACATCAGCACAGCAACAAGACCCAGCCCTGCCGTCGCCGCCCGCACGATCAGGGCCATGCCCAGAGCCGTGCCGCCGACCATGAAGGACAGGGCTTCAGGCTTCACCGCCTCCGCCAGAGACCCGGTCATCATGGCGGTCTGGGCGACTAGCGCCGTCAGGGCCGCAACAGCCGTCACAGCCGCAGCCGTCGCCAGCACCGGACGCGCCGACGCCGTCTCCAGCCCGCCTTCCCTGCGGTCATTGACCAGCCAAAACAGGGGCGCGCCCATCAGGACCACCGCACCGGCATATTGCAGCCAGCGCAGCAGGATGACCGTGATCTCCAGCATGATCGTCAGCGCACCGAGAAGGCATAAGACCCCGTCATCCGGTGGCCGTCGCTGGAGGCGATGCGCCATTCGACCCGGTACGCCCCGGCGGCCAGCGGACGCGCAGGCACGCCGTTCAGGGTCTTGCCGTCCTCGGACACCGCAACGCGGACCGCCAGCTTCTCACCTGCGGCATTGATGACGTCGAAGCTGGAGAAGGCAGGCACGGCCCGCTCGCTGAAGGTCAGGCTCAGGGTCGCAGGCGCCGCAACCGTCGCATTGGCCGCAGGCGTCGAACTGACCAGCCGCGCGTGCGCCGCCGCCGGTCCCGCAGCCGCCGCCGCGCCCACCGCCGC
>NZ_JABAZW010000149.1:32626-40127 GCF_018608325.1 Brevundimonas sp.
TACGAGGACTACATCCGCTAGTAATAAGAATAGCACCGCCGCAGCGGCGAAGAATGAAGGATTGAAAACACGCATGCGTCATCTCCAGAAACAGGGCCGATCCAGCCCTGCATCTGTACGCACGCGCCCTGCACACCCCTCTCAACCGGTCGCAGAACATCTCTGCATGGCGTCGAAACCCGGTTGAAAGCCGCCGGGTTTCTTTGCATTTGGGCGGCGGCTCGGAACCTTGGCCTTTTGCCGTGCGCTTGGAGGTGATGGTCATGCCCGCCAACAGACTGCTGACGCTGGATCAGTCGAAATTCCTGGGATTCAGCGGCTTTCACCTGACGCTGGGCGGTCTGATCAGCGCCGCCGTCATCCTGTTGCTGACGTTTGCGGCAAGCTGGCTAGTGACGCGCGCCCTGCGCCGGGTGCGCGAGCGAGCTGAACGCAGCCGTCAGGCCGTCTATCTGCTGGAACGGCTGGCGGGATACGGCATCATCGTCGTGGGCGTCATGTCGGCCCTGTCGGCGGCGGGGGTGAACCTGTCGTCCCTGGCCGTGTTTGCGGGCGCGCTGGGCATCGGCGTCGGGCTGGGTCTGCAAGGAGTGGTCAAGGAGTTCGTGTCCGGCCTGTTCCTGATCTTCGACCGGATGGTGTCGGTCGGCGACTATATCGAGATCGAGGACATCGGCATTCGCGGCGCCATCATGGAGATCGGCCCGCGCGCCACCCGCGTCCGCACCAATGACAACGTCAATGTGCTGGTGCCCAACTCACGCTTCATCGAACAGCCGGTGACCAACTGGACGCTGAAGGGCGACACGCGCCGCATCCATGTGCCCTTCACCGTCGCCTATGGATCAGACCGGGGGCTGGTGCGCGATGCGGTGCTGAAGGCCGCGCAGGCCAGTCCCTTCACCCTGCCTGAGACCGAGGCGCGTAAGAGCCAGGTCTGGCTGGTGGCGTTTGGCGATCGGGGTCTGGCGTTCGAACTGGTGGTCTGGCCCACGCGCGATGCGGTCAAACGCCCCGCCGCCATGCACGCCGCCTACACCTGGCTGATCGCCGACGCGCTGGATGCAGCGGGCGTCGAGGTGCCGGTGCCGCAGACGGACGTGCGCCTGCGCCGCGCCTTCGGGCTGGAGGGCGACGAGGCGCTGAAGCGATTGGGCCACGGCGACGGCCCGGTGACCCAGCCCGGCGGCCCCTCGCGCGGAGGCCACACCGCCAACGACGCCGCCGCCGACGTCATGGCAGATGAGGAGGAGGAAGCGGCGGAACCGCCCGCCTCCCCCACGCGCCGTCAGGCGGACTGAGCCGCCTTCGCCTTCAGTCGATAGGCGTGCAGCAGCGGCTCGGTATAGCCGTTCGGCTGTTCGACGCCTTCGAACACCAGCGCCCGCGCCGCCTGATAGGCCAGGCTGGCGTCCGGGTTCGGGGCCATCGGCTGATACAGCGGGTCGCCTGCGTTCTGGCCGTCCACCTTGGCCGCCATGCGGATGAAGGCGGCGTCCACCTGATCGGCCGTGCACACCCCGTGCAGCAGCCAGTTGGCGATATGCTGCGAACTGATCCGCAGGGTCGCGCGGTCCTCCATCAGGCCGATGTCGTGGATGTCCGGCACCTTGGAGCAGCCGACGCCCTGATCAATCCAGCGCACCACATAGCCCAGAATGCCCTGGGCGTTGTTGTCCAGCTCGGCGGCGACCTCTTCGTCCGACCAGTTGGCGCCATTGGCCAGCGGCGGGGTCAGCAGGGCCTCCAGACCCGGCGTGGGCTGGGCCGCGACCGTCTTCTGGACCGCGAACACATCCACCGCATGATAGTGCAGCGCATGCAGGGTCGCCGCCGTCGGCGACGGGGTCCAGGCGGTGTTGGCGCCGGTCTTGGGGTGGCCGATCTTCTGCTCCAGCATGTCGGCCATGCGGTCAGGCGCGGCCCACATGCCCTTGCCGATCTGGGCCTTGCCGGACAGCCCGCATTTCAGACCGATGGAGACGTTTCTGGCCTCATAGGCGGCGATCCAGGCGCTGGACTTGATGTCGGCCTTCCGCACCACCGGCCCGGCCTGCATCGAGGTATGGATCTCGTCGCCGGTGCGGTCCAGGAAACCGGTGTTGATGAAGACGATCCGGTCCCTCACCGCATGGATGCAGGCCGCCAGATTGGCGCTGGTGCGACGCTCTTCATCCATCACCCCGACCTTCAGAGTGTGACGCGGCACGGCCAGCAGGTCTTCGACCGCATCGAACAGACGGTCGGTGAAGGCGGCTTCTTCCGGGCCATGCATCTTGGGTTTGACGATATAGACCGAGGCCTCGGCGCTGTTCTGGAACTGACCTCCATCCCCGCTTTTCTGGCCCTTTATGTCGTACAGAGCGATCAGGCTGGTGATGATGGCGTCCATGACGCCTTCGGGCGCGTCTGATCCGTCCGCCAAGCGAATGGCGGGCGTGGTCATCAAATGGCCGACGTTGCGCACGAACAGCAGCGAACGTCCCTTCAGCGTCACGGTCGATCCATCCGGCGCCGTGAAGACGCGATCCGCCTCCAGCGCGCGGGTCAGGGTCTCGCCGCCCTTCTTGAAGGTCGCCGACAGGTCGCCCTTCATCAGGCCCAGCCAGTTGCGATAGGCCTCGGCCTTGTCGGCGGCGTCGACGGCGGCGATGGAGTCTTCCAGATCGACGATGGTGGACAGGGCCGATTCCAGCACCACATCCGCCTGACCCGACGGATCATTGCGCCCGACCGGATGGCTGCGATCAATGACCAGTTCGATATGCAGGCCGTTGTGCTTCAACAGGATCGAGGTCGGCGCCGAAGCCTCACCCGAATAGCCCACGAACTGGCCCGCATCCTTCAGCGCCGGCGACAGGGCGCCGTCCTCCACAGACCATCCGGCGACCTCAGTATGCGACCCTGACGCCAGCGGCGCCGCCTCGTCCAGAAACGCCTTGGCGCGCGCCACGACGCGGGCGCCGCGCTCGACATCATAGCCGCCGCCCTTGGGCAGGTCGCCCAACGCATCCGTGCCGTACAGGGCGTCATACAGGCTGCCCCAGCGTGCATTGGCGGCGTTCAGCAGAAAACGGGCGTTCAGCACCGGCACAACCAGTTGCGGTCCGGCCAGGGTGGCGATCTCAGGATCCGCCGCCTTGGTCCCGATGGTGAAGGGCGCGGGCTCATCGACCAGATAGCCGATCTCGCGCAGAAACGCCTCTGAGGCGTCCACATCATAGGGCTGGCCCTTGCGGGCGCGGTTCCAGTCGTCGATCTGGCCCTGCAGCGTATCGCGTTTGGCCAGCAGGGCGCGGTTTTCCGGCGCGAACCGCTCGAAAACAGCCGCCGCCCCGGTCCAGAAGGCCGCCGCATCAAGACCCAGCCCCGGAAGCACATCCTGTTCGATCAGGGCGATGATTTCGCCCGCAACCTTCAGTCCGGCGCGATCTTCATGGGTAGTCATGGCGGCCTCTCTTTGCGGCTCGGAGATCGAGCCTGTAACAATCCGTGATCACGTAAGCCAAGCCCAAGCCGCTCCGCAAGGGTCACGTCGCGTCATCCGCCTCGCTTTTGGTCGAATAGGCCGACTGTGCGGCAAACGCGCTGCATCAAGGCTTGCGGGCGGGCGCGGCCGCGTCATGATCGGGGGATGGCCCTGATGCGTTCGATCACCCTGCACGGAATCCTGCTGGCCAGCCTGGCTCTGACAGCGCTGGTCGCGGTGCTGGCGCCGATACAGGCCCACTGGCTGACGCGCGTCGCCATCGGCTGGGCCGTCGGCGCCGCCGCCTTCATCGCCGCCACCCTTTTCCGCATGTCCCGCGCCGAGGGGGTCGACGCCATACGCAGGCGCGCCGCCGTTCTGGACCAGACCGGTCAATGGGTCCTGCCGCTCAGCCTGCTGGCGGCGGTCGCCAGCATCGTCATCGTCATCGGCGAGGCGACGCGCGGCGGCCAATCCCCCTTGATCAGCGGGCTTCTGTCCCTGACCACCGTGGCCCTGTCATGGACCTTCATCCACCTGATCTTCGCCCTTCACTACGCCCACGCCTTCTATCAGCAGCAGAAGAACGGAAAGGACCGGGGCGGCCTGATCTTCCCCGGCGAGACCGAGCCGGACTACTGGGACTTCCTGCATTTCTCGCTGGTCATCGGGGTGGCGTCCCAGACGGCGGACATCGAGATTTCGGACCGGGGCGTGCGCCGCCTGTCCAGCGTTCACAGCCTGATGTCCTTCACCTTCAACACAGTGATCCTGGCGCTGACGATCAATCTGATGGTCGGACTGCTGGGCAAATAGACGCCCCATCAAGGTAGGCAGGGTGTGAACGTCCGCCTCGGTCGGTGATGAATGCTTAACCGCGTCCGTGAACGGGACCGCAAGCGGCGGCGCCTATTGTGGCGATAAGGACGACATCGCGTCCGGTCCGTATCGAGCGTTTTCGCCCATGCTGTTTCTTCTGAACGACGTTGTGTTCGATCTGGACGAGGCCTGCCCGGTCACGCCCGCCGACGCGCGCCGGTTCGAGAAGCTGGACTTCGACTATGTGCTGCAACTGGGCTGTGAGCTTTTCGCCGAGGACCCGCTGCTGCATCGCAACGATCCGTCGCGCGCGCGCCGTCTGGCCTGGCTGATCGCTGAACGCAGCCCGGATGTGAACGCCGCCCTGTTCGCCGCGCCTGCCGTCGGCTGCAATCCCGATCTGGTCGAGCCGCGTTTCTGCGCCCTGCCCCACATCGTCATGCAGCAGTTGCAGGCCAAAGGACGTCGCCTCAACGCGGTCGCCGCCGACCGCGCTGTCTGGAACCGCCTCGCCGCCTGATCCTGTCAGGACCAGAACGGCCAAGGGCATTGAACGCGCTACACCAGCACGTTGAAGACGACGTGGACCAGGGTCGCGATCGCGAAGATAAAGCCGAACCCGACCAGAAGGCCGAAGGCAGGATGCAAGGGTTTGCCTTCACGGCGTGGGCGGGCGAAGCGGTCTTGAGGATGGATTACGGCCATCGTTCTTTTCCTTTCCCTATGTCCAGACCACCGGATCGGCGCCTGGGCGGGCGTCCGGCTCTGACGGCTGGATCGTCCCTGCAAAGATAGAATGACTCGGAAAGCCCTTCGTTGCGAGGGGTTATTTCGACGCGGGAAAATCAATTTTTCGCCAGTATTTAGCCTTATTTTAAAAGCGCCTCTTTACGCACAGGCGCAACCTCTGCGATCAGACCGTCATTCTGGGGGATGCTGAATGACTATGAAGATTGCGCGCGCTTGCGTCATCGGTGCTCTGGCGGCTCTGACCCTGGCCTCTTCGCCCCAATCCGCTCGCGCCGACTGGCTTCGCGCCGAGAGCGAACGCTTCATCGTCTACAGCGAAGGCAGCGAGCGTTCGCTGCGGGAATATGTCCAGAAACTGGAAATGTTCGACCGGGTGATGCTGTTTCAATCCGGCATCCTCAGCAGCACCACCCCGCCGCGGAAACTGCCCATTTATCTGGTCAGCGGACGCACCGGCCTGACGCGGGTGCATCCCCAATCTTCAAGTGACACGGTGGGCACCTATTTCCCGACCGAGGAAGACATTTTCGCCGTCGCCATACGCAATGACGACGGCATGGGCATGTCAGGCCAGGACGTGCTGATGCACGAATACGCCCACCACTTCATGTTGGGGAATACGCCCGGCGCCTACCCTGCCTGGTACGTCGAAGGGTTCGCCGAATACTATATGACCGCTGACATAAAAATCTCTGATAATTCAGTGATGTTAGGTAGCTACAATCGAAACCGCGCCTATTGGATCATGGCGGAAAACTGGATCCCGTTGGACATGCTTTTGCGGTCCCGTCCAGATGAGGTGCGAACCAGCAGCCAGCGCACGACCTATTATCCGATCGCCTGGCTGCTGACCCACTGGTTCTTCAGCGACCCTCAACGACGGATACAGTTTCAGGCCTATCTAGAGGACGTCGGCAAAGGAACAGACTCTGTCGAAGCCATGGAGCGGGCGACAGGCATGAGCCTGGAACAGTTGCGCACCGCTCTACGCCGTTACACACGCGTTAGTCTGAACCGACAGCGTATCTCTGGTCAGTTCCCCACCCCTGACATCACCATTACCCGTCTGCCGCGTTCCGCCAACGACCTGTTGCTGATCAACCAGCGCCTCAAGATCGGCGTGCCGCAAAAGGACCGCGCCGCACTTGGTGAAGAGGTCGCACGTCTGGCTGCGCGATATGGCGATGATCCGCTGGCCCTGCTGGCGGCCGGTCACGCGGGGATGCATTTTGGGAATCGCCCTGCAGGGGAAATCGCTCTGCAACGTCTGATCGAGATCGAGCCCGACAACATCGAGGCCCTGCAACTGCTGGCCCAGGAAAGACTGCGCCAGCTACGCGAAGCCGATAGTGATGCTGAGCAAAACGCCCTGCGCCGCGAAGCCCGCACCTATATTGCGCGCGCCTATGACGCCGCCCGGAATGATTACCGCACCCTGATGCTGATGACCGAACTGCGTCAGGGCCAACCCAATTATCCCAACGATAATGACATGTTGGCCATGGGACTGACGTTGGACCGCGCGCCACAACTGCCTGCCGTGCGTTTTAACTACGCTGCGGCATTGGCGGAAAAGAACGAGACCGAAGAGGCGATCGCCGTGTTGCGCCCCCTGGCGAACAATCCGCACGGCGGCGGCGCATCGCGATACGCCAACCGCATGATTGCAGCGCTCGAGGCCGGAGGAACACTGGCCGGACTGTCACAAGATGGCGACGATGAGATGGAAGACGTCCCATCAGACCCCGATGCGCCTGAGGCCTGATGCCTAATGCCTGAACGTCATCTCAGGGCGCTATGGAAGAATTTCGCAGCATCCTCCAGCACAGATGACATCGGGGCAGAGCCGGAACGGACATAGACCGCTGACCGACCGCCAACGGCGCGGATGCGCTGATCGAGCGTGACGGCGTCGACGACAGCGAGTGTGTCGCTATCTGCGCCATATCCCAGCCAGATCGGCGGTGCGTCCGGGCGGACATAGGCGACGGGCTGGGTCCAGGTCGGATCTGTGGTCTGTCCGACGCCGTAAACGCCCGCCAGACCGGCGGCGGCGCGGATCAGGTTCGGCTGATCGACGGCGGCCATGTAGCGACGGTCCAGGGTGATCATCATCGCCAACCCGGCACCCGCTCCGTGGCCCATCACGCCCAGACGGGTCGGGTCGCCGCCATGGTTCGGGGCGATGCGCGCCGTCTCCGCCGTCGCCACGGCGGCGTCGGCGATCTGGGCCGGAAACAGCGGCGGCTCGGTTACCGGATAATCCGGGAGCGCGACCACGAAGCCCCGCGCCGCCAGCGCCAGAGCCGTCGGCTCAGACTGTTCGCGCGCGCCCGGCTCGCCGAGGAAGACCAGCACCGGCAGCCCTCTCGCCCCATGCGGCGCATACAGGTCGATCCGTTGGCGCGGATCCTCGCCATAGGGCAGATCCTGCGCGACGCGACGCACGTCCCTGCTCAGCCG
>NZ_JABAZW010000149.1:40148-46258 GCF_018608325.1 Brevundimonas sp.
TGACCTATGACCTTTACGGGCGCGGATTTTCCAGCAGGCCCAAAGGCGCACAGGCGGCAGCCAGCAGACCCAGGGCGGGTGCGAACAGTCCCCGGCGGGTCAGGTCGAATGCTCCATGTCCTTCAATAGGCCTCCGATCCCTATCTGGGCAAAGAAAAGGGGCGCAGTCTTTCGACCGCGCCCCCTTGGACATTGGACCCGACGGTCCGGCTTATTTGGCCGGGGCCAGATATTTGTTCAGCCAGCCGAACACCTCGTTGTGCCATTGCAGGCTGTTGGCCGGCTTCAGCACCCAGTGATTCTCGTTGGGGAAGACGATCAGGCGGCTGTCGATGCCGCGACGCTGCAGCGCGGTGAAGGTCGACAGGCCCTGCGCGGTCGGGATGCGGAAGTCACGGTCGCCCTGAACCACCAGCATCGGCGTCTTCCAGTTCTGGACATGGTTGGCCGGGTTGAACTTCTGATAGCCCTCGGCGTGATCCCACGGCGTGCCGCCGTATTCCCACTCGGTGAACCACAGCTCCTCGGACGAATAGCCCATGCCGAAGGTGTCGAAGACCCCGTCATGGTTGACCAGGCACTTGAAGCCATCGGGCCAGTTGCCCGCGATCCAGTTGATCATATAGCCGCCATACGAGGCGCCCAGGGCGCAGGCGTTCTGACCGTCCAGGAAGCTGTATTTGGCCTGAGCCGCCGCCCAGCCCTTCTGCAGGTCTTCCAGCGGGCGGTCGCCCCAGTGCTGGCTGATCGCGTCGGTGAAGGCCTGGCCGTAGCCGGTCGAACCGTGGAAATCGATCATCACCACCGCATAGCCCGCGCCCGCATAGGTCTCGGGGTTCCAGCGGTACGACCAGCCGTCGCCGAACGAGCCCTGCGGCCCGCCGTGGATCAGGAAGGCGACCGGATATTTCTGACCTTCGACATAGCCGACCGGTTTGATGACATAGCCGTGGACCGTCTCGTTGTTCCAGCCGGGGAAGTTGAACTGCTCATAGTCGCCGAACGCCTTCTGGGCGAAGGCCGGGTTGGCGTTGGTCAGGCGGCGCGGCATTTCGCGGCCCCGGAAGGTCTTGAAATAGAGGTCGCCCGGCTCACGCAGGGTGTCCTGAGCAAAGACAAAGCCCGACGGCGTCTGCTGGAAGGCCGAGACGTGGCCCGCTCCCGTCAGGGGAACCACCGTGCCGTTGCCGACATCGACCGAGAACAGCTTGGTCGAACCGACGTCGCCAGCGGTCGTGTACAGTGTGCGGCCGTCACGCGACCATTGCAGGGTGTCGGCCGAACGATCCCAGTTGGCGGCGATCTGGCGCTTCTGGCCCGTGGCCACGTCCATCAGCACGATCTGATAGCGGTCAGCCTCAAAACCCGGGCGGGCCATGGCGCGATAGGCCAGGGTCTTGCCGTCGGGCGAAAAGACCGGGCCGGTGTCCCAGGCCAGATTATCCTCGGTCAGGTTGGTGAACTGGCCGTCGCCGGTCAGGCCGTTGGTGCGGAACAAGTCGAAGTTGGTGCTCCACGACTCGCTCTGGCCAGCGACGCGGGCCGAAAAGACGATGGAATCGCCCGCAGGCGTGAAGACGAACTCGCTCTCATCGCCGAACGGCTTGGAGGGGGTGTCGCCGTCGAAGCCCTTGGTCACCCAGGCCGGGGTTCCGGTCGCCTTGCCGTCGCGGCCGATCGACTGGACGAACAGGTGGTTCTGGGTGTGGTCGTTCCAAGTGTCCCAGTGACGCACGAACATGCGGTCATAGACCTGGCCGGTGGTCTTCTGCTCGGCGACTTCCTTGCCGTGCGCGACCGAGGCGTTCAGGTCAGCGGCGTTCGGATAGACGGCCAGGGACACCGCCACCTTGTCGCCCGTCGGGCTTACGCGATAGGCGTTAACATCGGTCGGCAGGTCGGTCACCTGAACCGCAGCCGCCGTCGGAGACGCCACGCGCCACACCTGGCTGGAGCCCGACTTGTCCGACAGGAAATACAGATTGCCGTCGCCGCCCCAGCGCGCGGTGTTGGCCTTCTGGTCCGAGATGGCCAGACGGCGCGGGGCCTGATCCGGCGTGTCCAGGTCCAGAATCCACAGGCTGCCCGAACGGCTGTTGGCCGCCACATCCGTGGTCGTCACCGAATAGACGACATAACGGCCGTCCGGCGACACCTGCGGATCACCCAGCCGGTTGGCCGAGATCATGTCCTGATAGGTGAAGGCGTTCGGGGCGGCGGGGGCCGCCGGAACCGGCGCGGGCGGCACCTGCGCCAGTGCGGGCGCGGCGGCCATCAGGGCGCCCGACAAGGCGATACTCGCACAGGCGGCGGACAACAGGGAGCGGTGACGCATGGGGGCCTTCCTCGCAAAACAGTTGCCGCGAGGCCTACCACCGTCCCTGTCCGCGTCAATGGGTCGCTCAGGCGCCGGGCTGGGTGTAACGCCCGACCCAGTCCAGAATCTCCTGCTGCCAGTCGACCCAGGTGCGGGGCTTCAGCACCCAGTGGTTCTCATCCGGCACATGGACGAAGCGGCTGGGAACACCCTGGCGCTGCAAGGCCGAGAAGGTGGCCAGCCCCTGCTCCATCGGCACACGGAAGTCCTTGGAGCCATGCAGCACCAGCATCGGCTTCTTCCAGTTCCCGACATAGGTTTCCGGGTTGAAGGCGTCATAGACCTCCTTGCGTTCCCAGCTGGGCCCGCCGAACTCATGGATGAAGTTGCCGATGTCCATGGCGTTCATCAGCTGCGGCACGTCGAAGACGCCTGCGTGATTGACCAGACAGCGCCATGGTCCGTTCCACTTGCCCGCGATCATATTGACCATATAGCCGCCGTAAGAGGCGCCGGTGGCGCAGGCGCGCTCGCCGTCGATCCACGGATTATTGGCCAGGGCCGCCTCCCAACCCTTCTGCAGGTCTTCCAGAGGGCGGTCGCCCCAGTGGTCGTTGATGGCGTCGGTGAAGGCCTGACCATAGCCGGGCGAACCGTGGAAGTTGACCATCACCACCGCATAACCCGCCGAGGTGTAGATCTGCGGGTTCCAGCGATAGGACCAGTTCTCGGTCCAGGGCGACTTCGGCCCGCCGTGGATGATGTAGACCGCCGGATAGCGTCGGCCCTCGACTGCGCCGACCGGCTTGAACACCCAGCCCTGCACCTGCTCGCCGTTCCAGCCCGCGAAACTGTAGGCTTCGGCGGCAGGCAATTGCATGCGCGCGACCAGTTCGGCGTTGTAGTGGGTGATCTGGCGCGGCTCGCCCGTCGTGCGGATGAAGATCTGCGTCGGGGCGACATAGCTTTCATGGGCATAGGCCAGAACGCCTGCGACTTCTTCATAGCCGCCGACCGTGCCCTTGCCCGTCAGGGGCGTGACCTGTCCGGTGCGGGCATCGACCGAGAAGATGCGCTGCTGGCCTTCATCCGCCGTCGAGACCAGCAGCGAACGGCCGTCGGTGCGCCATTGCAGGCCGCTGGCCCCGCGATCCCAGTTGGTCAGTTTCTTCGCGCCCGAACCATCGGCATTGGCCAGCCAGACCGCCGCCTGATCCCCGCCCACATTCTCACGCGGGGCTGACAGCCAGGCCAGTTGACGGCCATTGGGCGAGAAGACCGGATTGCCGTCCGCCCCCTTGTTGGCCTCGGTCAGATTGACCGGCGCCCCGCCGTCAAGCGCCACGCGGAACACGTCGCTGTTGTTGGTGAAGGGCTCGCCCGCGCCTTGCGTCTGGGTGCCGTAAACCAGCACCTTGCCGTCCGGCGAAATGTCGAAGCTGGCGTCGCCCGCCGACACATCTGCGTCCAGACCGGCCATCAGGTCGCGCGGTTCGCCTCCACCCAGACCCGAGCCATTCAGCGGCTGGTGGAACAGATGGGTGCGACGTGTATCGACCCAGTGGTCGAAATCACGCAACGGCAGGCGGTCATAGGCTTGCAGCGTCGACTTGGCCCGCTCATCCAGCCGCGTCTTGGTGCAGGCCAGGGTGTCGCAATCGGTGAAGACCGAAACCGCCAGGATCAACGACCGGCCGTCCGGCGCGATGCGGAAGCCCGACACGTCGAACGGCAGGGTCGTCACCTGCGCCGCCGCAGCACCCGTCCGGTCGGTACGCCAGACCTGGTTCGATCCGCCGCGCGCCGACAGGAAATAGATGGCCCCGCCGTCCGGCGCCCAGCGCGCGCCCGATGCGCCGCCTTCCGAGATGGCCAGCTTCTTCGGCTCGCCGCCTGCAACATCGGCCAGCCACAGGCTGTTCACGCCCTTGTTGGCGTCCCAGTCGGTCGTGCGGACGGAATAGACGACTTGGCGGCCATCGGGCGAGACGCGAGGATCGCTGACCCGCTCCATCATCGCCATGTCGCGCAGGGACAGGCCGCGTGATGGAGCCTCGGCTGGCGCCGCTGCGGCGGCCACCGGCTGCGCCGTCTGGGCGAAGGCGGGCGCGGCGGCCAGCATCAAGGCTCCGAAAGCCGTGGCGGCCATCCAGCGTGAACGGATCATCTGTTTCTACTCCCCAAACTCCAGATCACCCTTGTTAGGGGGCCAATTCATCCCCGCCAAGCGGTCATGCCGCCGCGCATCCGGCTTGCCCGTTTCACGCGAACCGGCGACAAGCGGTCCTTCATGAACACCGCTTCGCCCCCCGCCAGACGCCAGCCGCACATCGTCGATGTGCTGATCGCCGAGCGTGCGCCGCGCCTGACCGCCTCGCCCTTCTGGCCGGTGGTACGACCGGCGCTTTACGGGGTGCTGGGCTATGGGGCGGCGGTGCGGATGGCCGACGCCATCCAGCCGCTGTCGGGGGCCGGAACCTTTGACTACATCTCGGACCTGCTGAAGCTGAAGGTCGCAACGACCAACCTGGACCGCCTGCCCGCCACGGGCCGCTGCATCGTGGTCTGCAACCACCCGACCGGCATCGCCGACGGGGTCGCCGTCTATGATGCGATCAAGCAGCGGCGCAGCGACATGATCTTCTTCGCCAACGCCGATGCGATCCGCGTCTCGCCACGTCTGGATGAGACCATCATCCCCGTCGAATGGGTCCATGAGAAACGCACCCGCGAAAAGACCCGCTCAACCCTGAACGCGGCAAGGGAAGCGTTCGAGGCTGAACGCTGCATCGTCATGTTCCCCGCCGGGCGTCTGGCGCGGGTGGACAAGAACGGCCAGATCACCGATCCCGAATGGGCGCCGACCGCCGCCTCGATGGCGCGCAAATACGATGCGCCCGTCGTCCCGATGCACGTCACCGGCCCCTACAGCCGCCTGTTCCACACTTTCGACCGCTTCTCTCAGGAACTGCGCGACGTGACCCTGTTCCACGAGTTGTTGAACAAGGAAGGCAAGGGTTTCGGCGTCGATGTCGGCCTGCCTATTCCCGCCGACCGGCTGGACGTGGACGCCACGAAGGCGACCGAGGCGCTGAAACATTTCACGGAACGGACCCTGGCCGCCGATCATGACGCGGTGTTTGCATGAAGATTGAACTGCCCGACGCCGAGGTCACCACCCGCCTTGGCCAGATCATCGCCCCGCTTCTGGCCCCCGGCGACAGCGTCCTGCTGTACGGGCCGCTGGGCATGGGCAAGTCGACGCTGGCGCGCGGCCTGATCCGCGCCCTGACCACGCCGGACGAGGATGTGCCTTCGCCCACCTTCACCCTGGTTCAGTTCTATGAGAGCGATCCGGCCGTCGCCCATTTCGACCTGTATCGCCTGACCCGTCCCGAAGAGGCCTTCGAGATCGGTCTGGACGAGGCGCTGGACGAAGGCTGCGCCGTCATCGAATGGCCTGAACGTCTGGGCGATCAGCCTGAGCGGTTCCTCGGCCCCGACCGTCTGACCCTTGTCATCGCAGAGGACGGCGAAGGCCGCCTTGCGACCGTTTCCGGCGCAGGCCGGTGGGAAGCCCTGATCGAACATGTCCGCCTCTGACCGCGAAACCCTACGCATCGACTTCCTGAAGGCCGCAGGTCTGGCCGACGCCGTGCGCCAGCCTCTGGCCGGAGACGCCTCCACGCGTCGGTATGAACGCCTGACCGCCGCGGACGGCGCGTCGCACGCGACTAGCGTCGCAACCAGCCGCGAGGGCGAGGCCCGCACCAAACGCGCACAGGCAATCACC
>NZ_JABAZW010000166.1:0-3865 GCF_018608325.1 Brevundimonas sp.
GCGACGGGACTTGCGTAGGATAGGCGGGTTTCAGGGTCAGGCGCGCAGATTGGGTTTGATTTGAGCTAGGGCGTTGGAAAGGCTGGGGGTGGGGCAGCGTCATTGTGAGAGTTCGAGCGAAATACCCAGCGGTCCCGCCCATCGTTTCGTCATCCTTGGGCTTGTCCCAAGGATCCATACTCCCGGTGTGAGTGATGCGCGCTCGGCGGGAAAACCGGGCGTATGGATCCTCGCCACAAGGGCGAGGATGACGGGTTAGTGTGAGGGCGAAGAATTGAATAAGGGGTCGATCATTGGCTGACCGACCCCTCATCCGTATCGCTATGCGAGCTACCTTCTTCCGCTAGGGGAGAAGGAAGCCGTCAGGCGTGGGACTGGTCCCAGAACTTCACGGCGTCGGCGTCGCGGGCCGAGAGGTCGGGGTAGGCCGGGTCGGAGCCGACGTCGGGGACGCGGCGCCAGGAGCGGGCGCATTTGGGGTGGTCGGCGATGTTGACCGCGACGGTGACCGCTTCACCGCCCTCGACCAGTTCGGCGCCCGAGGTGCGGAAGATTTCCGCTGCGTCCAGACCTGCGAACGGCGCGAAGGCCGAGGCGGGGCCGGTGACGGTCGGCCATGCGTCCAGAGCGCCGCCGATCAGTTTCTCACGACGCGCGGCTTCCAGCGATTCATTGACCACTTCGAGGACGGTGTTGATCGCGGCCCAACGCTCGGCCTCGGCCGGGTTGCTCCATTGCGCCGGGGTGTCGGGGATGACGCGGGCGCAGTTGGTGCCTGCATCGGGGAAGCGGGTGGTCCAGGCCTCTTCCATGGTGAAGGGCGTCAGCGGGGCCAGCCAGGCGGTCAGGCGGCTGAAGACCTCGTCCATCACGGTGCGGGCGGCGCGACGGCGAAGGCTGTCGGGACGGTCGCAGTAGAGGGCGTCCTTGCGGATGTCGAAATACAGGGCCGACAGGTCGTTGGAGCAGAACTCCAGCACCGGACGGACCACGTCCTGGAAGCGGTACTCGGCGTAGGACTGACGCACATGGGCGTCCAGTTCGTGCAGGCGGTGAAGGATGAACTTCTCCAGCGGCGGGAACTGGTCGTAGTCGGTCAGGCGCTCGGCCTCGTCGAAGCCGTCCAGGGCGCCCAGCAGATAGCGGACGGTGTTGCGCAGCTTGCGATAGGCGTCGACCGTGGTCTGCAGTATCTGTTTGCCGATGCGCTGGTCTTCGGAATAGTCGACCAGAGCCACCCACAGACGCAGGATGTCGGCGCCGGATTCCTTGATGACCACCAGCGGATCGGTGGTGTTGCCCTTGGATTTCGACTGTTTCTCGCCGTTCTCGTCCAGGGTGAAGCCGTGGGTCAGGACCGCCTTGAACGGGGCGCGGCCGCGCGTGCCGCAACCTTCCAGCAGCGACGACTGGAACCAGCCGCGGTGCTGGTCCGAACCTTCGGAGTAGAGGTCGGCGGGCCAGTGGGTCGGACGGTTGCCGACATAGCCGTTCTCGGGCAGGCGCGGGTCCAGGGTGAAGGCGTGGGTCGAGCCAGAGTCGAACCAGACGTCGAGGATGTCCTCGATCTTCTCGTAGCGGTCGGCGTCGTGGGCGCCCAGGAAATCGGCATCCGGCGCCGTGAACCAGATGTCGGCGCCGTGTTCGGCGATGGCGGCGACGATGCGGGCGTCGACCTCATCGTCATGCAGGGGCTGGCCGGTCTGCTTGTCCATATACATGGCCAGAGGCGTGCCCCAGGCGCGCTGGCGGCTGACCAGCCAGTCGGGACGGCCCTCGACCATCGAACGGATGCGGTTGCGGCCCGATGCGGGGTGGAAGGCGGTGTCGTCAATGGCCTTCAACGCCGTCTCACGCAGGGTGTCGCCGGTGGCCAGCGGCTCGTCCATGCGGATGAACCATTGCGGGGTGTTGCGGAAGATGATCGGGGCCTTGGAGCGCCACGAGTGCGGATAGGAGTGCTCCATCCGGCCGCGTGCCAGCAGGTTGCCCGCCTCGATCATTTTCTCCATGACCGCGCCGTTGGCGGGGCCGAACTTGCCGGTCTTCTTGCCCTCGGTCTCCAGCACCTTGAGGCCGGCGAACAGGGGGACGTGGTCGTAGTATGCGCCGTCGGGGTCGACGGTGTCCGGCACCTCATGATGGCCGTGGGCCTTCCAGACCTCGAAGTCGTCCGCGCCGTGGCCGGGTGCGGTGTGGACGAAGCCCGTACCGGCGTCGTCGGTGACGTGGTCGCCCGCCAGAAGGGGCACGGAGAAGCCATAGCCGCTGTCCAGTGCGGCCAACGGGTGAGCGGCGACGAGGCCCGACGGGTTGATGTCATAGACCCGTGTCCAGGCGGCGATCTTGGCGGCCTTGAAGACGTCTTCAGCCAGCTTGTCAGCGACGATCAGACGGTCGCCCGGCTTGGCCCAGGGCGCGAACTCAAGACCTTCTTCCATGGCCGTGACTTCATACAGGCCATAGGCGATTTCCGGGCCGTAGGAGATGGCGCGGTTGGCCGGGATGGTCCAGGGCGTGGTCGTCCAGATGACGATGGCCGGATTGCCCGAGCGGAACGACAGCAGGTCGTCGGGATGGTCGTCCGAGACGCCGGTGACCGGGAACTTGACCCAGATCGTGGGCGAGACGTGGTCGTGATATTCGATCTCGGCGTCGGCAAGCGCCGTGCGCTCGACCGGCGACCACATGACGGGCTTGGAGCCGCGGTACAGTTGGCCCGAGTTCTTGAACTTGTGGAATTCGGCGACGATGGCCGCCTCGGACTTGAAGTCCATGGTGGCGTAGCGGTTCTCGAAATCGCCGGTGATGCCCAGGCGTTTGAACTGGTCACGCTGGGTGTCGATATATTTGCCGGCGTACTCGCGGCAGGCCTTGCGGAAATCTTCCTTGGAGACCTCGTCCTTGCGGCGGCCCTTGGCGCGGAACTGCTCCTCGATCTTCCATTCGATCGGCAGGCCGTGGCAGTCCCAGCCGGGGACGTAGTCGACGTCATAGCCCAGCAGGAAGCGGCTGCGGACCACGAAGTCCTTCAGCGTCTTGTTCAGCGAGTGGCCGATGTGGATGTCGCCGTTCGCATAGGGCGGGCCGTCATGCAGCACGTACAGGGGCGCGTTCTGCTTCTGGCGCTCGGCGCGCAGGGTGCCATACAGGTCGCCCCACTGCTCCAGGATCAGCGGCTCCTTCTGCGGCAGGCCGCCGCGCATGGGGAAGGGCGTCTCGGGCAGGAAGACGGTGTCGCGATAGTCGCGGCCAGATGGGGCATTGGAGTCGGTGGCGTCGGCCATGAAGAAAGTCTCGGCGTCGAAGGGTGAGCGTTCGCTGTTTCATTCGCCCTGAAGGAAGTTCCTGGGGGCGGTCGATCCCGGCGTGCACGGGGCCAGAAGGCCCAGAAGCGCTACGCCGGGCGGCTAATCGAAATCAGGCGAATGGAGACGCGGACGATCATTATGCCGTCGGTCTAGCAGACAGATGCGGCATTGCGCCATCCCGAACCCCGCGCGGCATCAACGGAAACGAAAGGCTTTTGATGTTTTGGTGAACGCTGGATCGGTCGGCGTTCGCCTGACCGACGAGAATTTCGTTCAGGAGTCCCGCCAATGCGGCTGCGGATGAGAAGTTGGATGCTGGGCCTGGCGGCGGGTGTATTCCTGTCGGCGACAGCAGGCGCGGCGTTTGCACAATGCACGACTGGCTGCACGCCTCCGCCCCCTCCCGGCTGCGGCAGCGGTGGCGGCGGCGCAGGTTGCGGCGGCGGTGGTGGTGGTAACGGCTGCGGCGGCGGTGGTGGTGGCTGTAACCCAGGCACGCCCGGCGGTCCCGGAGGGCCGGGTGGTCCCGGCTGTGGCGGCGGCAACGGCGGGGG
>NZ_JABAZW010000166.1:3875-16239 GCF_018608325.1 Brevundimonas sp.
TCAACCAGATGACCGGTTTTGGCGGTACAAACGGTGGTGGCGATGATGGCGGCGGCAACGGCGGTGGAAACGGTTGCGGCGGCCCTGGCGGTCCCGGCGGCCCCGGCAAGCCCGGCTGGCCCGGTCACGGCGGCAACTGGAACAACAATAACAACTGGAATAACAACAATAATTGGAACCAGAACAACAACTGGAACCAGAACCAGAACATCAACGTCAATGTGAACGTCAATAACAACGGCAACTCGAACTCCAACACCAGCTCCAACTATCTGCGGGCCGGTTCGCGCAGCGGCGTGAACGCCCATAGCTGGATGGGTTCGAACGGCCTGGGCGGCGGTGGCGGATCGGCCTATGTGTCGGTCGATCAACCTTATCCGACGACGATCCAGGGTCTGGCGGTCGAGGGGATGATCGCCCAGACCGTGCGCACGCCCTTTACCGCCTTCCGTCGCTCGATGAAGCGGGTGGTGATCCAGGCTGTCTGCATTGACGACCGCCAGATTCCGCACCCCGCATCCCAGGTGCGCCCGGATCGTGAGATCGGTGAAGACTATAATGGCGAACTGTATCGCTGCCTGGCGGGAACCTGGCTGCAGGCCACCATCGCCGACTATGACGGCAACATCAGCTTCGACAACGGCAACACCCTGACCTGCCGCAAGCATGAATCCCTGTGGTTCGGCGAGGGCGGTCAACTGGTCTGCCGTCCCGAGAAGCCGGAGCGTGACTGCAACGAACGTTCGCTGCTGCGCCGCTATGGCGCGGGCGTGAAGATCCTGACGATGTATCGTGAGGAAGAATACACCGAGTACCGCGAGGAACAGGTCCAGAGCGCCGGCGTCATCACCGGCACGATCACCCTGGACGGCGGCGTCGGCGGCCGGGTGTTCTGAACGGGAGCCTAATGGCCCTGTTCACACGCCGCTCAGGCGCTGAGCGACAAGATAAGACCATCGGCTCTCCGTCGATGATCCTGAAGACTGGCCCCGGTTCACGATTGAACCGGGGCCTTTTCTTATGGCCCGAGGCCTACTGAGGCGTCGCCTTGTCGGAGACGACTTCGGCGCGCCAGGCCGTCGTGGGCTTCAGATACGTATTGGCCAGACGTTGCAGGTCGGCGGCGGTGACCGCCTCGACCGTGGTGATCTGGCTGCGGGTCTGGTCCAGAGAGGCGGGGTTGGACTGGGCCTCGGACAACTGGATCAGCCAGTAGGTGTTGTCGGCCATGCTGCGACGCAGACGCTCGACCGCCGGGCGGCGGGCGCGGTTCAGTTCATCCTCGCTGACCGGCTTGTCACGCAGATCGGCGGCGATGGCGTCGACGGCCGTGAACAGCTTGCTCAGGTTCTCGGGCGCGACTTCGGCGGTGACGGACACATAGCCATAGCCGGGGAAGACGTCCGAGGTTGTCGAGCTGGAGTCCGGCGAATAGGCCAGACCCTGTTTCTCGCGGATTTCCTCGTTCAGGCGCAGTTGCAGCACGTCGGACAGGATGCCCAGCTGACGCGCCGTGGTGCGGTCGTTGATCTGATCGACGGTGGGCCAGGCGACGAAGGCCAGGGCCTGTTCCGCCGGGCCGCTGTGGGTCAGGCGCACAGGCGTGGCGGTCGGGGCCGGGAAGCGGCGGACCGCTGATCCGGCCAGGGGCGCAGGCGCCGGTCCACGATCCGGCAGGGCCGCGAAGGTCGAGCCGACGGCGGCGATCACCTGATCCACATCCACATCGCCCACGACGGTGATCTCGACCGGGCCGTGCGCCAGAGCGGCGTGAACCCCGGTGCGGATGTCCTCGATCTTCATGGCTGCGATCTCGGCGGCGGTCGGCGTGGTCTCACGCTTGTCGCCCGAGGCCAGCAGGCCCGAGCCGTCGCGACGGAACACGCCCGCAGGCGTGGCGTCCAGTTGGGCCAGGATTTGCGGGAACATGGCCTTGGTCTGCTCGAACGGGGCGGCGCGCAGGCCGGGATCGGTCAGATAGGCGGCCAGAATCTGCATCTGCAGCTGCAGGTCTTCGGGGCGGGTGGCGCC
Source organism: Brevundimonas sp. (assembly GCF_018608325.1). GTDB lineage: Bacteria > Pseudomonadota > Alphaproteobacteria > Caulobacterales > Caulobacteraceae > Brevundimonas. Next base: position 5,907 of record NZ_JABAZW010000166.1, read on the forward strand.
GGTGAAGGTGTAGGAATCGCCGCCCTGCGAGACATTGGCGCTGTAAACCTTGCCGCTGAGCACGCGGGTCAGCTCATCGACGCTGAGCTTGCCGGTGCCGCCCGGACCCATGACGGTGGCGGCCATGGACATGGCCGTGACGTGGTCGGCGGGCAGACCCAGTTCGCCATTGCCGGTCGCGGCGCTGATGACGATCTGGTTCTCGCGGAACTTGGTCGGCTTGATGTTCAGCAGGGTGCCGTTCGGGAAGCGGACCAGGGTGGCGCCAAGATCGGCGACCTCGGTGCGCGACGCCGGTACGGCGGCGGTTCCGAAGTTGGAATAGGGCCACTCCAGTGCGGCCTGTTCGGCGCGGGCGGTGACCGGAACCTGACGCGAGGCCTGAAGGGCGGCGGTGACAGCGGCTTCTCCGCCTTCGACCTCGACCGGGCTGGAGAACAGCAGCAGCGGGCCCTGGCCTTCGAAGACCGGGCGCACGGCGGCGTTGACCTGATCGGCGGTCAGGCCACGCACGGCCTGTTCGAATAGATCAAGCGAGGTCTGGGGCGAGTTGAACACGCGCTCGTCGTTGACGGCGCCCAGCAGGCTGTTCGCCAGGGCGGGGGTCGAACGGGTGGCGGCGGTGGCGACCGCGTTCTGAAGCGCGGTGCGGGTGTCGGTGATCTCACGCTGCAGTTCGGCGTCAGTGACGCCGAACTGGGCCAGACGGCGGCTTTCCTGCTCGGCGGCGTCCAGGGCGCGCTTCCATTCGCCGGGATTGAAGGCGACCCCCAGGGTGCCGGCGTCCAGACTGCGGAACAGGGATTGGTAGCTGGCGCCCGCGCCGACGAAGGGCGGGTTGTCCTCACGCGCCATCTCGCCCAGACGGCGGTTCAGCACGGCCAGACCCAGATTGCGGCGCAGGGCCTCAGAGCGTTTGGCGGCGGTGTCAGGCGACAGGTCGGGCGTCTTGATCCAGTTCAGCTGGATCGAGGACTGAATGCCCGGCTCGACGATGATGCTGGTTTCCGGCTGGCGCGGGGCGACCACGCCCAGATCCGGCTGCGGGCCGTCCGGCGCCTTGGGCGTCCAGGAGGCGAAGGCGGTGCGGATCTTGCCTTCCATCGCGTCCAGATCGAAGTCGCCGACGGCGATGAAGGTGGCGCGCGAGGGACGGTAATAGGCGTCGTAGAAGTCGACAAACAGCTGTCGCGGTGCGGTGCGGATGATGTTCAGGTCACCGATCGGCAGGCGCTGCGACAGGCGCTGGCCGGGGGCCAGCAGGCCCAGCTGGGTCTTGAGCACGCGCAGTTGCGGCGAGTTGCGGGTGCGCTCCTCACCGACGATGACGCCGCGCTCGGAATCAATGTCGGCCTCGTTCATCAGGGCGTCGGACATCATCTCGCGCATGACATGCAGCGAGGTGTCGACGGTTTCGTCCTGGGTGTTGGGCAGTTCCAAGACATAGGCGGTCTGGTCGAAGCTGGTGAAGGCGTTGGTGTCGGCGCCGAAGGCCAGACCCAGACGCTCAAGGATGCGCAGCATCTCGGTCTCGGGGATGTCCTTGGTGCCGTTGAAGGCCATGTGCTCCATGAAGTGAGCCAGACCCTTCTGGTCGTCACGCTCCATCAGAGAACCGGCGGCGATGCGCAGGCGGAACGAGGCCTGATTGGGCGGCGTGGCGTTCTTCAGCAGGGCGTAGCGCATGCCGTTGGGCAACTGGCCGAAACGGACGGCGGCGTCGGCGGGAATGTCGCTGGCGGCCTGAGCCCTGGGCGAAGGCGGGAATAGCTCCGGCTGTAGCCGCCAGCCCGGCGCCCAAGGCGAGGCTGGACGCCGCAACGAGTAGAAGATGACGCGCAGAACGCATGTGCCGCTCCAGAATCTGCAACCTCAGATGAGGCGATGAATCCGCAGTAGGGTAGGGACGGGAGCGGAGCAAGACGGATCGCCCGCCCGTCCATTTTGACGCAAGACGCTTTTCGCAGCTTCGCGGCCGCAAACCGAAGCGTGGCTGCAAAGGCTGTGATAGCGTCTCCGGACGGTCGGCGTGGTCGGCCTGTAGTGGTTTTATGGAGACTGACGTGCAGATCGCGGTTCTGACCTTTGATGGATTCAACGAGCTGGATTCCTTCATTGCAGCGGGAATCCTGAACCGGATGAAGGCCAAGGGCTGGCGAGCGCAGATCACGTCTCCGACGCCGGAAGTGACTTCGATGAACGGCGTCACGATCCAGCGTCAGCAGCCGCTGGCGTTCGTCGCGACCGCTGACGCCGTGCTGATCGGCAGCGGGATCAAGACGCGCGAACTGGCGGCGGATGGCGACCTGATGGCGCAGATCCGGCTGGACCCGACGCGTCAGATCATCGGGGCGCAGTGTTCAGGCACGCTGATGCTGGCCAGGCTGGGGCTGGTCGGGAACCTGCCCGCCTGCACCGACCTGACGACCAAGCCGTGGGTGATCGAGGCCGGGGTGGATGTGCTGGACGCGCCGTTCGTGGCGCACGGCAATGTGGCGACGGCGGGCGGCTGTATGGCGTCACAGTATCTGGCCGCCTGGATCATCGCGCGGCTGGCCTCGGTCAAGGATGCCGAGGAGGCCATCCACTATGTCGCGCCGGTGGGCGAGAAAGCCGCCTATGTCGAAGCGGCGCTGGGGGCGGTGACGCCCTTTCTGCCGGTCAGGACGCCCGTCGCGGCCTGACCGGGCCTGGCCCTAGTTGCCCGAGCCGGAGATGAAGAAGGTCGCAGAGTTGCCGATGGCGTTGGCGCCGACGGCGACGTTGCGGTTCGGCTGGGCGATGTTGACGTTGGTGGTCGCCGTGATCGCGCCGTTGTTGACCTGGTTGTTGTTGAAGTTGATCTCGCCGCCGCAGTTGGAGCAGGCGTAGCCTGTCACACTGTTGCCGATAGCGTCCGAGCTGACGTAGCTGTCGTAACCCTTGACGCCATTGTAGGTCGCGGTGGCCTGGACGCCGCCCGAGTTGATCTGGGTGTTGTCCAGCTTCAGGTAGATGTCGTTGTTGCCGGCGATGACTTCGTTGGCGACGGCGCGGGCGTGGACGGCGGTCTGGCCCTGCAGATTGGTCTGGGCGCGGGCGTCGGCGACGACGCGGCCTTCGTTGGTCTGGTTGGTGCGCGCCAGCATGGAGCCGCCTGCGTTATAAAGAGCGGCGCGGTTGGCGTTGGCCTGGGCGCGGGCGGCCAGGTTCCAGCCGTTGTCGACATAGATGTCGGTGCGGGCTTCGACGGTCGAGGGATTGTTGACCTGATTGACCGTCAGGTTCTGGTGCGAGGCGCCCGTGGTGTTGGTCTGGACCGAGTTGGCCGCCGCCTGAGAGCCGAAGGCCATCGGCGCGGGGATGTATTGAAGGTCGGCGACCGTCTCGGCGAAGACCGTGGTCTGGCTCTGCTGGTTGACCGTGCCGGTCAGGATGGCGGAGGGGCCGCCGATCAGGGCGCTGTTGGCGTTGGCCGCAGATGTGACCTCACCGCCCTTCAGGATGTGGGTGGTGGGGCCATGCAGATTAGTGCGGGCGCTGACGTTGTCGCCTGTCGCCGTCTGGGTCGAGTTGACGTCGAAAGTCGCCTTCTCGGTATAGACTTGGGTGTAGTTGCCGGTCGCCTGGGTGGCGGAATTGACGAAGCCCTCGGTGACGCCGTTGACGTTGGCGTTGGTCTGGGCCGTTACGGGGGCGGTCAGGGTCTGGCGCGAGATCACGGCGCCCGCAGTGTCGCGGATGCCGCCCATCAGCACATTGCCCCCCGCGCCGTTCGACACGTTCAATTGGCCGACCGCCACGTCGAGGTTCACCTCGGCGATGACACGGCCGTTCTGGGTCTGGTTGTTCGTGCAGGCCGAACCCGTTTCCGGCGGGCAGGTGGGAACGGCCTGTGCGCTCGCGCTATTAGCGAGAGCGGCGAACGTCGCCGTCGCGGCGATCATGCCAGCGAGACGGATCGGCGCGTGTCTGGCCATTGTTGGTGTCCGTGGTTGGGTAAGCCGGATAGAAGCCGCCGGTCGGGCCGACGGTGGAATCGCGCAGCGGGTCATTGGCGGGGTTCAGGCAGATTTCGGGGCCGGGGGCGCCGTACAGATTGGCCATGAACTCGACCGTGGCGCGTTCGACCAGGGCGCGGACCGCCAACTGGGTCGGCTCCATGCCGCCGGTGCCTGCGGAAATGTCGAAGACGTTGCCGCTGAGGAAGTCGAACACGCCCGCCGAGATTTCACGGCCGATGATCTGCTTCTGATAGGAGACGACATCGACCACCTCCAGGGTGGAGGTCTGGACCAGACGCAGGTCCATGGCGATGTTCATCACATAGATGCGGCCGTTCAGCAGGGTCGAGCCGGGGCGCTTGCTGTCCACTTCACCCTGGGCGGCGTCGAAACCGGCCGAGCGGATGTTGTAGTTCACCTCGGTGACGCCGCCGACGATGTAGAAGTCCGAGCCAGGGACCTGGCCGGCCAGGATGCGGCGGTACTGGGTGTCTTCGGGGCCCTGGGCGTTGGGGGCGTTGTCGCCGATCAGCTTGTTGTTGGCGTAGCGCAGTTCAAGCTCGGACACCGAGGTGTCGTAGCGTTCAACGATGCGGGCGCCGGCCTTGGCCAGAGCTGAGTTGGCCATCAGCGAGGCGCCGCCAGTGATCTGGCGGCCGCCGTCGGCGGAAACCGTGCCGGTGTAGTCGCTGATCCGGCCCACGGCCATGCGCGGCGAGGGCAGGTTGTAGCGACGGGCATAGTCGGCCAGGCAGTACAGCGCCGCCGAATAGGGGGTCGGGTTGGCCGTGACCGGCGCATTGCCGATGGGCGTTGCGTACAGGCCCGACGGCCCGGCGCTGGGGCTGACACAGCCCGCCAGCAGCAGGGCGGAGGCGGCGGCGCCGGTGACGCTGCGAAGAAGGGTGCGGCGGATCATGGCAGGTTGATGTTTCCGTTCAGGCTGGTGCCTGCGTTGATGGCGCCGTTGTTGGTCTGGGTGGAGTTCACGATGACCACGTTGTTTCGCCCCTGAACCACGACGTTCAACTGGTTGCCGATGGCGGTTGAGCCGCCGATGGTCGTGCCGTTGCGCGATCCGCCGCCTGCACCGGCGTAGGCCGAGGCGGCGCCGCCCGATTCCCGCGAATAGGATGAGGCGCCGGACTGGATGATGCCGTCGATGATCAGGCGGTTGCCATTGGCGTCGCGTGTGGAGCCGGTGGTCTGGGTCGAGGTCGCGTTGCGCGCGCCGCCGTACCCCTGCTGGAAGCTGGAGGCGCCGGCTGAGCCGTTGTTCTGGGCCAATGCGACTGTCGGAGACAGAACGGCGATCAGCACTGCTGCGGTCGGAATCAGCCTCTTGGCGGGCATTCTGACGTCTCCTAACCCACGGGTCGAACTCGGGCCGAGAACACGACCCAGCCCACAACCTGCGTTAAGGTTATTAAGAAGCGCTTGATGTGAGAGGGGGCGCCGCGCATTTGATGAATATGGCCCGACAAAACAGCCGATTCGACACACCCCAGCCGCATGAGCCGATGTTCAACGTGCCGTTGCCGGTGCTGCTGATCGCGCTTTCCATGCCTGTCCTGTTCTTTTTCCAGCAGCAATTGCCCGACATGGGGGCCAGCATGGCCTTTGCGCCGGCTGATCTGGAGCAGGGGCGGTGGGGCGGCCTGTTTACCTCCATGCTGCTGCACGCCAGTTGGCCGCACGCCCTGATGAATGCGGTTGCAGCGGTGGCGTTCGGGGCGCCGGTGGCGCGTCTGTTCGGTGATCGTATCGGGCCGAGCGTCTTTCTTCTGTTCTATGTGTCGTGCGGAGTGCTGGCGGCCCTGGGCTATGGGCTGATCCATTGGGGCTCGCCCAATCCGATGGTGGGAGCATCCGGCGCCGTGTTCGGCCTGATCGGCGCGGCGACGCGTCTGTTGGGCGCGCATGGGCGGGTGCGGCCTCTGTTCGACAAACGGGTCATCGCCATGTCTCTGGCCTGGATGGCGGTCAATCTGTTCACCGGCGTGGTCGGCTATATGCCCGGCGCCGAGGGGGCGCAGATCGCCTGGGAGGCCCATGCGGTCGGGTTCGTGGTCGGCATTCTGGCCATCGGCCCGCTGGGGCGGCTGTTCAAGCGCGGCGTGCTGATCGAGGAAGAAGCGGCCTGATTACCGCGCCCTCAATCATGGCGAGCGGTGCGGTTTGATTTCGTCCGCCGCCTGAGCGATCATCCCGGTTGAGCGGCCCTGTCGCCATTCCGGCCCTGCGGTCGTCTCTTTCACACAGAGAGAGAAGGGAGCCGCGATGTTTGTCGCCGAGATCCTCAAGACCAAGGGAAGCGCCGTTTTTTCCATCACGCCGGACGTGACCGTCGCCGAAGCCTGTCAGGAGCTGGAGCAGAAGCGGGTCGGGGCGCTGGTGGTCTGTGACGGGGACCGTGTCGCAGGGGTGTTTTCCGAACGCGACGTCGTCAAGGCGGTGGCGGCGGACGGGGCGGCGGCCCTGACGCGCGCGGTCAGCAACTATATGACCTCAAAGGTTATATACGCCGAAGCCTCTGAGCAGATGTCCACCCTGATGACGCGCATGACCGACCGGCGCATCCGGCACCTGCCGGTGCTGACCGATGGACGACTGGCAGGCGTCATCTCCATCGGTGACGTGGTCAAATGCCAGATCGCCGAGCACGCGCAGGAGGCGGAAAGTCTGAGAACCTATATCGCGGCGGGCTGAACCCCCTTGCCAGCGCGGGCCTGTTGCCGTTGAAGGCGCGATCAGCCGGGCGCGGGTTCCGGCAAGGGATATCATAGATGTTCAGTCTTCTGAACCTCCAGAGCCTGTTTGGCCTGGTTGTCATTGTCGCAGTCTGCTGGGCGATCTCGGAAAACAGGCGGGTCTTCCCGTGGAAGCTGGCGATCGGCGCGGTGCTGGTTCAGGCCGGTCTGGTGCTGGTGCTGTTCGGCATTCCGGGCTCGCGCATCGTGCTGGACGCGGTGACCAACGCCATCGACGGTCTGGCCAAGGCCACGGCGGAGGGGACGCAGTTCGTCTTCGGCTATCTTGGCGGCGGTTCGCAGCCGTATCAGGTGGCGGATCAGAACGTGCTGTTCGTCTTCGCCTTCAATGTGCTGCCGCTGATCCTGGTGATCTCGGCCCTGTCGGCGCTGTTCTGGCACTGGAAGATCCTGAAGTGGCTGATCCGGGGTTTCGGCTTCCTGTTCCAGCGGACCATGGGTCTGGGCGGGGCATCGGCACTGGCCGTGGCGGCCAACATCTTTCTGGGCACGATCGAAAGCCCGATCGTCATCAAGGCCTATCTGGACAAGCTGAGCCGGTCTGAAATCTTCCTGATGATGACCGTGGGTCTGGCGACCGTCGCCGGTTCGACCATGGTGGCCTATGCGACCATTCTGGCCCACGTCCTGCCCAATGCGGCGGGTCACGTTCTGGTGGCCTCCATCGTCTCGGCGCCCGCCGGGGTGCTGCTGGCGCGGGTGATCGTGCCCGAGACGGATAAGCAGGCGGTCCAGAAGATCAGCTATGATTCAGCCCTGAAGTACGACAGCGCCATCGACGCCATCTCCAAGGGCACGTCCGACGGCCTGATGGTGGTGCTGAACATCTCGGCGGTGCTGATCGTGTTTGTGGCCCTGGTGGCCCTGGTCAATGTGATGCTGAGCGGGTTCGTCGTGTTCGGCGAGCCGCTGACGGTTGAGCGTATTCTGGGCGTCCTGTTCACGCCGCTGGCCTGGCTGGCGGGCGTTGACGCGAAGGAGGCAGGGCAGGCAGGCAAGCTGCTGGGCGTCAAACTGACCCTGACCGAGTTCAAGGCCTTCATCGAACTGGGCAAGATTCCGCTGGGCGACATGAGCGAACGCACGCGGATGCTGATGACCTACGCCCTGTGCGGCTTTGCCAACATTGGCTCGGTCGGCATTACGGTGACGGGTCTGTCGGTGCTGATGCCGGATCGTCGCGAAGAGGTGCTGAGCCTGATCTGGAAGGCGCTGTTCGCGGGCTTCCTGGCCACATTGATGAGCGCCGCCGTCGTCGGAAGCTTGCCAGCGGCGGTGTTCGGGCAGTAGCGTTTCTAAAAACAACGGAGACGCTCTGATGAAGCTCTATACCTCGCACCGCGCGCCCAATCCGCGTCGTGTCCTCTGGGTCATGGCCGAGAAGGGGATCGAGGACATAGAGATCGTCGAACTGGATCTGCTGTCAGGCGCGCACTACCAGCCGGAGTACCGCAACAAGGTGGGCGCGCCCCATGTGCCCGCGCTGGAGCTGGACGACGAGACGACCATCTCTGAATCCATCGCCATCGCCCGCTATCTGGAGGCGCTGTATCCCGAGCCGAATCTGTTCGGCGTTGACCCGCGTGAGCAGGCGGTGATCGAGATGTGGATGCGGCGCAGCGAAATCTATCTGGCCAATCCGATGATGATGGGCGTGCGCTTCAGCCATCCCGCACTGGCGGCTCTGGAAGCGCCTCAGCCGGAGGTGGCGAACTATAATCTGGGCAGCGCCGAGAAGTTCATGAAGACGCTGGACCGGCGTCTGGCCGAACGTGAGTTCATCGCCGACCGGTTCAGCATCGCTGACATCGTGGCCCTGGTCGGGCTGGAGTTCGGGCGTCTGATCAAATACCGGCCGCCCGTAGAGTTTGAGAATCTGGCGCGCTGGATGGAGGCGTGCAAGGCACGACCTGCGTCCAAGGCAGGGGCTTAATCAAGGTTAATCAATGGTTGATATTCGTCCTTCGGCCCCGACCGACGGCGCACGTGTCGTTGAAATCTGGAACCGGGCGGTCGACGCCACCCACGATTTCCTGACGCCGTCGGATCGGGCCGCCATCGGGGGCGAGGTTGCGGAGTTCCTGCCGGACGTGCCTCTGGTGCTGGCGGTGGACGCTGACGACCGGGCGGTGGGGTTCATGCTGGTGGACGGGTCGCATATGGAGGCCCTGTTCATCGATCCCGACAGTCGAGGACAGGGTGTGGGGCGGGCTCTGGTCGCTCATGCCCTGAGCAGCCAACCTGGGCTGACAACCGATGTGAACGAACAGAATGCGCAGGCGGTCGGCTTTTACGAACGGATCGGTTTTGTCGCTACGGGCCGCTCTGATCTGGACGGGCAGGGACGCCCCTATCCGCTGATCCACCTGCGTCATCAGCCGGTCTGAGCGGCGAAGCGACTTTCATTACAGAAAGATAAGGTCAGCCGCGGCATCCGTAAGCACGGCTCGGCGCCTCTACCCCGCATAGCGTGAACATCACGCCTGTCAGGGGTTCCATAGTGTCCAAATCTGTTCTTTGCGGCGGTCTGCGTCTGGCCGCCGCCGGTTTCTGTCTGTTCGCCATCACCGCCACGCCCGTTCTGGCGCAGGATGCGGGGCGGATGGATCAGGTCGTCCGTGCGGCGTCAGACAGGGATGAGTTTTCCGGCTCGGTCCTGGTGGCGCGCGACGGCCAGATCCTGCTGGACCGGGGCTATGGTCTGGCCAACCGCGAATGGTCGATCCCCAACGACGGCGCCACCAAGTTCCGATTGGGATCGGTGACCAAACAGTTCACCGCCGTGGCCATCATGCTGCTGAACGAGCGCGGGCAGGTCGATCTGGATGCGCCGGTGAAGACCTATCTGCCCGATGCGCCTGCGGCCTGGGACCGCGTGACGGTGCGCCACCTGCTGACGCACACGGCGGGTCTGGCCGACTATACGCGGCTGGAGGGTTTCGAGGCGAAGAAGACCCTGCCGACGACGGCGCAGGCCCTGATAGCGCGGTTCCGGGATCAGGCTCTGGCGTTCCAGCCGGGCGCGAAGTGGGCCTATTCCAACTCGGGCTATGTGGTGCTGACAGCGATCATCGAGAAGGTCAGCGGCCAGACCTATGCCGACTTCGTGGCGCAGAACCTGTTCCAGCCGCTGAACATGGGCGACAGCGGATACGACACCCATGACGCCATCCTGCCGCGCCGGGCCTCGGGCTATACGCCCAGCCGCGAGGGCGTGATCAACGCTGGCTATGTGGACATGAGCGTGCCGCAAGGGGCGGGCGGCCTGTATTCCACGACACATGATCTGTTGAAGTGGGAGCAGGGGCTGTTCGGCGGGCGGTTGCTGAAGCCACAGTCGCTGGCGGCTCTGACTACGCCCTATCGCAACAACTACGCCCTGGGTCTGGAGATCGCCAAGGACGGCGAGGACACGATCATCAGCCATTCCGGCGCCATCGACGGGTTCAACACCTACATGGCCTATGACACCACGAACCGGATGACGGTGGTGGTGCTGGGCAATCTGAACGGGGCGGCGCCGCTGAAGCTGGGTGGGGAGCTGATGACCCTGGCGCGCGGCGGGACGGTGATCCTGGC
>NZ_JABAZW010000166.1:16249-28322 GCF_018608325.1 Brevundimonas sp.
CATGAGCGAATGTCTGCGCATATGCATGCTGCACTGGACGAGGAGAAGGCAGTGGTCGAGGATGAGTGGCACTCACGTCATGCGGCGGCGGTATCGGCGGATGCGCTGGCGGCCTATGCGGGCGTTTATGAGATTGCGCCTGCCTTCTCGCTTACCCTTCAGGTGACGGACGGGGTGCTGACGGCGCAGGCCACGGGCCAGAAGCCGGTCGCCTTGACGCCGGAGACGGCGGACGCCTTCTTCGTTGAGGCCATCGACGCCCAGATCACCTTCACCCGCAACGCGGCGGGCGAGATCGAGGGGCTGGTGCTGCATCAGGGCGGTCGCGAAATGCCTGCGCGCAGGAAATAGGCCTGCCGCCGCCCGCTGCTGATCGGGGGTGGGCGGTCGCGCATTTTCGCCAAACTGCGACACGCCAGCATCCTTAATGCGGGGAACCATTCGCGTCCGCCAAGCTTGACTAGCCAGCAGCTTATCGGAGGACGGATGCTTAGACCTATCGCCCTAATGGCCGCGTGCGGCCTGTTGACGGCCTGTAATGCGGGCACGTCGCTTTCCAGCGGAACCCAGACCTTCAACGCCGGGGTCGGCGACGCCGTGCAGGCGCCGCTGGAAGACCTGAACCTGAAGCGCGAGGAAATCCCCGAAGTGCTGCTGCAGGCGCGGGGCGCGCCCTATGCGGTGACGGGCATGGGACGCTGCGCCGCCATCGGCGCCGAGATCGCGCGTCTGGACGAGGCGCTGGGGCCGGACATCGACGTGCCGACGACGGGGGAGGGAGAGGCGCTGGATCAACAGGCGGCGGGCGCCGCGCTGGACGCCGTGCGTGATACAGCGACCGACTTCATCCCCTTCCGGAGCTGGGTCCGCCGCCTGAGCGGCGCCGCCCAGCACAGCCGCGAAGTCCAGTCCGCCATCCGCGCCGGTCTGATCCGCCGCGCCTTCCTGAAAGGCGTCGGCCAACAGAAGAACTGCGCCCCGCCCGCCGCGCCCTATGGGTTCAAAACGCGCCGGTGACGGTGGTCAGCGCGGCGTGAACTTACGGATGACGCCGGAGAAGGTCATGAGAAGGCGGTCTCCGGTGTTGATCTGGCCGCGCACGAAGATCAGGCTCTTGCCCGCCTTGGTGACCTGACCTGTGGCCTCGATCAGTTCGCCGACATAGCCGCCGTCGATGAAGGTGGAGTCCAGTTGGACGGTGACGCCCGAGGCGCCCTCCATCTCCTGATAGGCGATCTGGAACATGGCGATGTCGGCGAAGGTCATCAGACAGCCGCCGTGCATCCGGCCGCCGGCGTTCATATGCTTCTGCTCGGCGCGGAAGGCGCAGCGCATGTGACCGTCGGGGTCCAGCTTGCCGTAGAAGGGACCGACCACCACGTCGAAGGTGTCGTGCAGGTCGTAGGTCTGCCAGCCGGCGAATTCGCCCTCGGTGACGGTGATTTTCTTCGGCATGGAAGACTTGGCCTTACTTCTGGTCGTGCAGTGCAGCATATAGGCCCAATGAGCGATCCGATCGAAACCGCAATTTTGAACAAACTGGCTGCAATCGGCCCCGGCAAAAGTATCGAGCCTGCCGAAGTGGCCAAAGAGCTACAGCCGGAGCAGTGGCAGCGGATGCTGCCCAAGGTGCGCACCGTGGCTCTGGGCCTGATGCGTCAGGGCCAGTTGACCATCACCAAGAAGGGCAAGCCGGTTGATCCGGACAACTTCCGCGGTGTGACGCGCCTGCGTCAGCCGACCGAAGAGGAAACGGCCCTGGCCCTGAGCCGCCGTCCGCCCGTCGTCGAGGGCGATGACGACTGACCTCCAAGAGGTTCTGAACGACATACGCGCCTGCCGCGCCTGCGCAGGCGTGCTTGCGCATACGCCGCGCCCGGTCATTCGGGTGTTCCCTGAAACGCGTCTGCTGATCTGTGGTCAGGCGCCGGGCCGCAGGGTGCATGAGAGCGGCCTGCCGTTCACCGATCCGTCCGGCGACCGGCTGCGCGACTGGATGGGCGTGGACTATGCGACCTTTTATGCCGATCACCGTATCGGCGTGGCGGCGCAGGCGTTTTGTTATCCGGGAACAGCGCCAAAGGGCGGTGATTATCCGCCGCCGCCGCGATGCGCCGAACTGTGGCGACCGCAGTTGATGGATGCGCTGCCGCGCATGGAACTGACGCTGCTGGTTGGGAGCTATGCCCAGACCTGGGCGCTGCAAGGCCGGACGAAGCGGAACATGACCGAGACTGTGCGTGCGTGGCGCGACTATGCGCCGGATGTGCTGGTGCTGCCCCACCCATCGTGGCGAAATACGGCCTGGCTGAGAAAGAACCCGTGGTTCGATGCGGAGGTGGTTCCGTATCTGAGAGAGCGGGTGCGGGGGATACTGGTTTGAACGTGCGCGCCTTGGCGGCTGTGGCTGGGATCGCCGCCGCCCTGACCCTGTCTGCCTGCGCTACGCCGCATATTCAGGCGCCGCTGACGCCGCCCGCCGGGTTTTCTGGACCGCACGTCGAGGATCGGGCGCTGGTGATGTCGGACGGGGCGCGGTTGCCGCTGATGCGGTGGTCGCCCAAGGACCAGGAGCCGTGGGCGGTGATCGTGGCTCTGCACGGGATGAACGACCATGCGGCGTCCTTCCGGCTGGCGGGGCCGTGGTGGGCCGAGCAGGGGATCGAGACCTGGGCCTATGACCAGCGCGGCTTTGGACAGGCGCCGGGACGCGGCGAATGGGCGGGCGAGGCCCGCATGACCGACGATGTGCGCGAGGCGGTCGCCATGGCCCGCGCCCGATACCCCCGTGCGGTGATCGCGGTGGTGGGTGAGAGCATGGGCGGATCGGTGGCGGCGGCGGCGTTCGGATCGGATCGCCCGCCGAATGCAGACCGGGTGGTGTTCCTGTCGCCCGGCGTCTGGGGCTGGTCGGCGCAAGGCTGGCTAAACAGTTCGGTGCTGAATGTCGCCGCGCGGGTCGCCGGGCCGCTGGCGGTGGAGCCGCCGTCCTTCATTTCCAGCCGGATCGTCGCCTCGTCCAACTGGCTGGAGCTGTATCGCAACGGGCGCGACCCGGAGAGCCTGCTGTCGACCCGGTTCGACACCATCTACGGGTTGGTCGATCTGATGGAGAGCGCGTCCCGCAAGGTGGGGCTGTCGCAGGCGCCGTCGATCCTGATGTACGGCGCCCATGACGAGGTGGTGGGCAAGGCGGCGGTGAGGCGCGCGCTGGACCAGGTTCCTGCCGGTTCGACGATGCGGACGGCCTTCTATCCCGACGCCTGGCATCTGCTGAACCGGGATCTGCAGGCCGAGGTGGTCTATCGCGACGTGGCGGCCTTCCTGCGTGATCCGCGCGGAGCCTTGCCGTCCGGCGCGCAACCCGTGCTGCCTGAGTTGGAGAAACGGGCGCGCTGATTGGTGGTGCTAAGCGCCGAACGTCGCTCTACGGACAATTATGTGCATTGCTGCGCTGCACACGGGTCAAGTCCTGCGCTGTAGGGCTGTGCCGCGAAATTGTCGTGCTTGAAGCCTAGGGGTGGGCGGCCTAATGTCTGGGCAAGAATAATATTACCCTGGGAGGCCCGGCTATGGGCATGACACTGTTCGATTCGCCGTCGTTCGCGAACCATGAAGGCGTCCACGCCTTCTACGACGAGAAAACCGGCCTGAAGGCGATTGTCGCCGTTCACTCCACTGCGCGCGGCCCGGCCGTCGGCGGCACGCGGATGTGGAACTACACCTCCTCGGCCGAGGCGCTGGAGGACGTGCTGCGTCTGTCCAAGGGCATGAGCTACAAGAACGCTGTCGCGGACCTGGAAATGGGCGGCGGCAAGTCGGTGATCATCGGCGACAGCCGCACCCAGAAGACGCCTGAACTGTTCCGCGCCTTTGGCCGCGCCGTCGATACGCTGGGCGGCATCTATTACGCCGCCGAGGACGTGGGCGTGTCGGTCGCCGACATCGCCGAGGCGCGCAAGACGACGTCGCGGGTTCTGGGCCTGAAGGACGGACCGGAAGCCTCGGGCGACCCCAGCCCGGTGACGGCTGAGGGCGTCTATCGCTCGACGCTGGCGGTCGCGCGCCGCCTGTTCAAGCAGGACGACCTGACCGGCCTGACCATCGCCATGCAGGGCGTGGGCCACGTTGGCGGATACCTGGCCGACAAGCTGGCGGCTGCGGGCGCCAAGCTGGTGATGACCGACGTCAACACCGCCACCCTGGCCGAAGTCGCCGCTCGCACCGGCGCCGAGATCGTGGCCCCGGACGCCATCTATGACGTCAAGGCCGACATCTATGCGCCTTGCGCCCTGGGTGCGACGCTGAACCCGCAGACGCTGGACCGGATCACCGCCAAGGCCGTGGTCGGCGCCGCCAACAACCAACTGGCCACGCCGGAAATCGGCCGCATCCTGTTCGAACGCGGCGTGCTGTACGCGCCGGACTATGTCGTCAACGGCGGCGGGATCATCAATGTGGCGGCGGAAATGAACGCTCGTCAGACCAAGGGCGCCTTCGACCCGGCCTGGGTCGAGAAGAAGCTGTCGCGTCTGATCGAAACCTTCGACGAAATCCTGGAACGTTCGGCCGTCGAAAACCGTCCGACCCACGAAATCGCCGACGCCATCGCTGAATCCCGCATTGCGGCAGCGGCGGAAGAAAAGCTCAAGAAGGCGGCTTAAGCCCTTTTTGCATCGCCCGGACCGGCTGACGGTTCGGGCGATGTCTGTTCTGTTCGCTAGAGAACAGCACTGGCGACGAGGTCCGCCACCTGATGCTGGCCGTCGTCACGCAGACCGTCGATGACGCCCGTCCGATTACGCTCTGGCTGGTTCTGGCTGAGCTTCCATTTGCCGGTCATTTTCGTGAGGCGGATTTCCAGCCCGACGATGCCACGCAACTGCGCCTTGATATAGTCGGCGGGGGCGTCGGACACCTGCCACGGCTGGGCGCGGCCGCCCTCCTGTGCACCGGTGATCTCGTGCAACTGGTCCAGAATCCAGTCGGGATCGTCATGCAGGATCACCGATCCCCACATCTGGGCGATGACATAGTTCCAGGTCGGGACCGCCTTGCCGTGTTCCTGCTTGGTCGCATACCAGGTGGGACTGACATAGGCCTGAGGTCCCTGGAACATCACCAGCGCATCAATGCCCGTGCGGAGATCCGGGATCTGGTCGTTGGCCTTGGCGAGATGACTGCGCAGAACCCAGGTCTCGCCCTCCTGACGCATCATGAAGGGCGCGACATTGGCGAGCAGGCCTGATGCTCCTGACGTAATTAGCGTGCCCAGAGGATGGGCGCGCACCGCTGCGGCCAGAACCTCGGGCCGATCCTCGCTGAACGCCGGGGGGTTATACATCGCGCCTCTCCAAAACAGGCCGTTTGGGTAGGGTGGACGGGCGTGATTGGCCAAACACGCATGGTCACGGCAGGTTTCAGGACCGAAGGGCGCGCTGCTCGCATCATCGAACGCCCCGCAATGAACCGATGCGACCTTTTGTCGTTCAACGGCTGACCACTGTCAGAGGCTGTGACCGTTGCGCGGGCGACGATCCGCCGGGTGTGTCGGGAGCGGGGTTGGATGCACGTCGTTGAAATCTTCGAGCTGGTGCTGGTGCTGCTGGTGCTGGTCATTGCGCTGCACTGGATCGCGTTGAAGCTGAAGCTGCCGCCATCGACGGCCTTGCTGGTGGGCGGCGGGGCGCTGGCCTTTGTGCCGGGGCTGCCGTCGATCTCGCTGAACCCTGAGCTGGCGCTGGTGTTGTTCCTGCCGCCGCTGCTGATGGACGGGGCCTATTCGACGGCGCTGGGGCGGTTTCGTCGGCATCTGGGCGGGATATTGTCGCTGGCGGTCGGGGCCGTGGTGTTCACGACGCTGGTCATCGGCGTGGTCGCGCACTGGCTGGTTCCGGCCCTGCCGTGGGCGGCGTGTTTTGCTCTGGGCGCCATTGTGTCGCCGCCTGATGCAGTGTCGGCGCGGGCGGTGCTGAAGGGGGTGCATCTGCCGCGGCGGTTGACGGCCCTGCTGGAGGGCGAAAGCCTGCTGAATGACGCCAGCGGCCTGATCCTGTTCCGGTTCGCGGTCGCAGCGACCCTGAGCGGCGTGTTCAACGCGGGCGAGGCGGTGCAGCAGTTCGCCGTCGTGGCTATTGGCGGCGTGGTCGTCGGGGCGGCCGTCGCAGCCTTCTGGCTGATGGCCGTGCGGCGGCTGAAGGACGGAACCCTGATCGTCGTGGCGACGGCGTTGCTGGGGTGGGGCGCCTATCTGGCGGGTGAGGCGGTCCATGTCTCGGGCGTGATCGCCACAGTCACCGCAGGGCTGGCGCTGGGCTGGTTCCAGCATGAGGTGTTCACCGCCCAGGTGCGATTGGTCGGCAACTCGTTCCAGCATGTTCTGGTCTTCATTCTGGAGGCCCTGGTCTTCATCCTGATCGGCTTTTCCCTGCGCGGCGTGGTCGAGCGGTTGGGCGGGGTCGGGGCTGTGCCGGTGTCGATGATCTGGGCTGTTGTGGGCGTCGTGGCGGCGGTGGTGCTGTCGCGCTTCGTCTGGATTTTCGCCTCGGACAGTGTTCAGGCCCTGGCGCGTCAACTGGGCGTGGCGCGGGCCAAGCCGCTGGGATGGCGTCAGGCGACGGTGCTGGGCTGGACCGGGATGCGGGGCGTGGTGACGCTGGCCGTCGCCCTGACCCTGCCTATCGACATGCCGGGTCGTGACCTGATGCTGGTCTGCGCCTTCTCGGTGATCTTCGCCACGGTGGTCATTCAGGGGTGCAGTCTGGGGTGGCTGATCCGACTGGTGCGACCTGCGGACACTGATCCACCCGCCAAGATGGATATGCCGGCGACCGAAGGGGCGATGGCGCGGGCACGCATGGCGATGGTGGAGAAGCTGGCCTACGACGAGGATGGGACGCTGATCCATCCGCAGTTGCTGGAGGAATACCGCAAACGCATGGCCTTCATGGATCGCTACGAGGCGGACGCCAGCGCCGTCATGGAGAACCTGCGGCCGCACTTCGATGTGCTGCTGAAGGGGATCGCCGCGGCGCGCGAGGAACTGATCCGCATCCACCGCGCAGGGGCCATCGAGGACGAGGTGCTGCACGAACTGGAGCGCGACCTCGACGTCGAAGAGATGGGCATCACCCTGCAGCGGGGGGATTAGTCCTCGCGGTCGGACAACGGACTGGGGCCGCGCTCCAGATAGGTGGTCAGGGCGATGTAGCTGCGTGTGCCGGTGAAGCCCTCGATCGAGTGGATGCGCTCCAGCAGGTCTTCCAGCGCCTGGGTGTCGCGGGTTCGCACCTTCAGCAACATGGCGCTTTCGCCGGTGACGGTGTGGATTTCCTCCACCTCAGGAAAGTCCCGCAGCGCCAGCAGGTGACGGGTCACGGCCCAGTTGGTTGTGTCGACATGGACGAAGGTCAGCAACGGGCGGCCCAGCTTGGCGCCGTCCAGAACGGCGGCGTTCTTCTTGATGACCCCTTCCTGGCGCAGCTTCTTGACCCGTTCATGCACGGCGGGCGCCGACAGGTGCAGCAGGGCGCCCAGTTCGGCGTAGCTGCGCGAAGAATCCTCGGCCAGCAGGGCTAATAATCTTCGGTCCCGTTCGTCCAGACGGGCGGGTGAGGGCGGGGCTGACCTCACACGGTTCGTATCTTCGGGCATGCGGCGAAAACCTATTGGGGCGGAATAATATTAGGTAATATGGATTTCGACCTTACCGCATAAATCAGTGCGGTGCAGTAGTTGAAAGACGGTCGGTATGTTCGACACAAAGGTCGCCATCTTGGTGCGGGATGATCTGGCCGCATGGCAGAAGCTGAATGTGACCGCCTTTCTCGCGACCGGGATTGCAGGTGAGGCGCCCGAGGCGATGGGCGAACCCTATCTTGATGCAGAGGGGCGGCGTTTCGCGCGCCTGTTAGGGCAGCCCATTCTGATTTTTTCTTCTGACGCCAAGGCCTTGCTGCGTGCGCATCGGGTGGCGGGTGAAGAGGGCTTGGCCTGCGCCGCCTATGTTCAGGCTATGTTTTCGACCGGGCATGACGCCGCAAACCGCGAAGTGTTCGCCGCTGAACCCGCCCAGGCGCCAGACCTGGTGGGGGTCGCTATTCGGGGGGCGAAGAAGGCGGTCGACAAGGCCGTCAAGGGCGCAAGGCTGCATCCGTAGGTGGATCGAACATGACACAGTTGTTGCCTTTTGTTCTGTTCGCCTTCGTATCGTCGATCACGCCGGGGCCGACCAATGTGTTGGTTCTAAACAACAGTATCCGGCATGGGTTTGGCGCAACTTTACCAATTATTGCAGGGGCTTGTGCCGGTGCGGCCGGGTTGGTTCTGTTAATTGGGGTCGGGATCGGCGGTTGGTTGATCGATCATCCCAATGTTCAAATCGTCATGAGCTGGGGTGGAGCCATCTGGCTCAGTTGGCTGGCGTGGAAGATCGCGACCAAACCGAATGTCATTCAGCTTTCGTCAGCAAGGCGTTCGATCGGCCCTCTCTCGGCGGCCTCGATCCAGGTGATCAATCCCAAGACCTGGGCCATGGTCCTGGCTGTCGTCGGCGTGTTTGCGGGCGAAGGGGCCGGGGTGTCGAGATATCTGGTGTTGGCGGGCGTGTTTCTGGCGGTTTCGCTGGGATGTCTGGCGGTTTGGGCGGCGTGCGGGGCGAGCGCCCAGCGCCTGTTCGACAGCCCGCGTCGTGCGCGGGTCCTGGGCTGGGTGTTGGGGTTAACCCTGTTCGGATCGGCATGGAGCGGACTCCTGGGCGCCTATCTGTAGCGGGACGAGCCGAAAGCCCTGATGAACTGTGGTTCGTAAGCGTCTCTTAACGCGGCATTTACCATATGGGCGGCATTTTCTGCCTAGCGGGTTTGTGTTGGTCTCCCGCCAGTTTTGGGGCGGGGACGCGTGGGCGGTTTTACCGAGGCGTTGCAGAAGTTCGGGATCGGTCGGCTGGCTGCGGTTCTCGGCGTCGCCGCAGGCGTCGCCGCCGTGCTGGTCGCCGTCATGCTGCGGATGGGGCAGGCGCCGGATGCGCTGCTGTACTCCAATCTGGATCTGCGTGAGGCGGGTGAAATCACCGCCGCCCTGCAGCAGGCCAACATCAAATATTCGTCCAAGGGCGACGGCTCGACCATCATGGTCAATCGCGATCAGGTCGGCGAGGCGCGGATGCTGGTCGCGGGCAAGGGTCTGGTGACCACGGGGTCGGTCGGTTACGAAATCTTCGACAACCAGTCGGTGCTGGGTCAGACCGAGTTCCAGCAACAGTTGAACGAGCAGCGCGCCCTGCAGGGCGAGCTGTCGCGCACCATCATGTCGATGCGGGGCATCACCGCCGCCCGCGTTCACATCACCCTGCCGCGCCGTGAGATGTTCTCGTCCGCCGCTTCGGACCCGACCGCCGCCGTTCTGGTGGGGCTGGGCGGGCGCGATCTGTCAGGCGATCAGGTGCGGGCGATCCGCAATCTGGTGGCCTCGTCCGTGCCGAACCTGAAGCCCGAGCGCGTCACGGTCGCCGATCAGAACAACCGCACCCTGGCGGCAGGCAATGAGGGTGACGAGTTTTCGTCCGCCTCGGCGCTGGAGACCAAGAACACGACCGAAGCCCAGCTTCAGGCGCGCATCAAGGATATCGTCGAGGGCGTGGTCGGCGTTGGCGCTGCGCGCGTTCAGGTGTCGGCTGACATCGACCGCAGCCGCTCGACCACCCAGGAACAGAAGTACGATCCCGACGGCCAGGTCATCCTGTCGACCTCGACGAACGGGTCGCTGTCGCAGAACAATCAGGCCCAGCCGGACGGCGCGGTGTCTGCCGCCAACAACATGCCGGGCGGGGCGGGTGATACCAACCAGATGGGCGAGCGTTCCAGCCAGAACGCCGAGATCACCAACTACCAGAACTCCAGCACGACCACGACGACCACGCGTGAGCCGGGCGAGGTCAAGAAACTGTCCGTCTCGGTCGCTGTCGACGGCCGCTGGACGCCGCCTGCGAACGGCAAGGGCGAGCCGACCTATGCGCCGCGCACCCCTGAGGAAATCGCCCAGATCAAGTCGCTGGTCGGCGCCGCCGCCGGCGTGGACGAAGCGCGCGGCGACAAGATCGAGGTGCTGAACGTCCGTTTCAACCGGGAGCCCGCGCTGGGCGGCGGCCTGGACGGGGCGTCGTCGATGTTCAACTTCTCCAAGAACGACATCATGCGCGGGATCGAACTGCTGGTGCTGCTGCTGACCGCCGGACTGTTGATCTTCTTCGTGCTGCGTCCGTTGTTGAAGACGGTGGGCGGCGGTTCGAACCTGCCCGCTCTGGCGGGTGACGGCGTGCCGGTGACGGCGCTGCAGACGACCCTGGTGGGGCCTGACGGGCAGCCGCAACTGGCGCATCTGGCGTCGCACAGCGAGATGGACCACAAGATCGACATCGCCCGCATCGAGGGGCAGGTGAAGGCGTCTTCGGTCAAGAAGGTCGCCGACTTCGTGCAGAGCCATCCTGACGAGGCGACGAGCATCCTGCGCGGCTGGGTGTCCGAAGGCTGATGGCGAAGCTGGTCAACAAAAAGGCTGCGGTCGAGGACGCCGCCAAGCTGACGGGGCCTGAAAAGGCGGCTGTCATCCTGCTGGCGCTGGGCGAAGAGCACACGGCGCTGTGGGAGCGGCTGGACGACGAAGAGGTCAAGGAAGTCTCGCAGGCCATGTCGACGCTGGGCACCGTCAGCGCCGAGGCGGTCGAGAGCCTGATGCTGGAGTTCGTGTCGGGCCTGTCCGGCTCTGGCTCGGTCATGGGCAGCTATGACCAGACGCAGCGCATGCTCTCGGCCTTCCTGCCCAAGGACCGCGTCGATGGGCTGATGGAGGAAATCCGCGGCCCTGCCGGGCGGACCATGTGGGACAAGCTGGGCAATGTGAATGAGGCGGTTCTCGCCAACTATCTGAAGAACGAATATCCGCAGACTGTGGCGGTGATCCTGTCCAAGGTGCGCTCGGACCACGCCGCACGGGTTCTGACCAGCCTGCCGGAAGACTTCGCCCTGGAGTGCGTTCAGCGGATGCTGCGCATGGAGCCGGTGCAACGCGAGATTCTGGACAAGATCGAACAGACCCTGCGCAACGAGTTCATGTCGAACCTGGCCCGCACCTCCAAGCGCGACAGCCACGAGATGATGGCCGACATCTTCAACAACTTCGACCGCCAGACCGAGAGCCGGTTCATCGGCGCGCTGGAAGAGCGCAGTCGTGAGTCCGCCGAGCGCATCCGCGCCCTGATGTTCGTGTTTGAAGACCTTTCGCGTCTGGACCCCGGCGGGGTGCAGACCCTGCTGCGCGGCGTCGAGAAGGACCAGCTGGGTCTGGCGCTGAAGGGCTCATCCGAAAGCCTGCGCGAGATGTTCTTCTCCAACATGTCCGAGCGCGCATCCAAGATCATGCGCGAAGACATGGAATCCATGGGCCCAGTGCGTCTGAAGGACGTGGATGCGGCCCAGATGGCCATGGTGCAGGTCGCCAAGGATCTGGCGGCGCGCGGCGAGATCATGCTGGCCGGCCAGGGCGCCGACGATGAGTTGATTTACTGACATGGCCCAACCCCAACCCCGTCCCTTCATCTTCGACACCGAGTTCGACGCCGACGGCAGCGTCGTGCATCCCGGCGCGTGGAAGGCGCCCAAGCGCAGCTTCATGCCCGCCGAGGTCGACGCCCTGGTGGCGCAGGCGCGGCTGGAGGCCCGCGAGCAGGCGCTGAGCGAGGTCGAGCACATCCGCGCCATGGCCCTGAGCCATATCGCCCAGTCCACCGCCCAGGCCATGACGATGCTGAAGAGCGTCGCCCAGGCGCACCGCGAACAGTCGGCTGATCTGGCCATGGCGGCGGCGCGGGCCATCGGCGGCGCGGCCCTGGCCAGGTTCCCGAATGCGCCGCTGCGGGCCGCGCTGGAGATGCTGGCGCAGGAAATCGACGCCTCGCCGCGTCTGGTGATGCGGGGCTCGGGCCTGGATGAGGCGGCGCGCGCCCAGATCGAACAGGCCTGCGCCGACAGCGGCTTCACCGGGGTTGTCGCCTTCCGTGACGAACCGGGCATGGCGC
>NZ_JABAZW010000166.1:28332-46106 GCF_018608325.1 Brevundimonas sp.
CATGATCCCCAAGGCTCCGCCGACCGCGTCGCCGAAGCCCTGACCGCCGCCCTGGCCGCCGAAGCCGGGCATGGCGAAACCCTTTCAGCCGACCGGAGCGAATTCTGATGGCGTCCGACGACCTGGCTCTTGAGGAGTTCGCCGCCTCCACCGAACTGGCCACCCTGGACGAGGGCGGGGACAAGACCGCCGCCGACCTGGCCACCGTCTTTGACGTGCCGGTGAACATCTCGGCGGTGCTGGGCAAGTCGCACATGTCGGTGGCCCAACTGCTGAAGCTGAACAGGGGGTCGGTGCTGGAGCTGGACCGCAAGGTCGGCGAGGCGATCGACATCTTCGTCAACAACCGTCTGGTGGCGCGCGGGGAGGTCGTCGTCGTCGAGGACCGGCTGGGCGTCACCATGACGGAAATCGTGAAGGCTGAGGACGGCGGCGCCTAAGCGATTTCCTTGGAAATCGCGTCTCGCTGAAAAGCGGGCGACCCGTTCGAAACAGGGATTAGAGGAGAAGAACAATGCGTCTTCTGGTGGTTGGCAGACTGAGCGGGCAACTGGCCTCCGCGGTGAAGATGGCCATGGCGCACGGCGCCAAGGTCAATCACGTCGAACGCGCGGATCAGGCGACCGAGCAACTGCGTCGCGGGCAGGGGGCTGACCTCTTGATGGTCGACTACCAGCTCGATATCGCCGGTCTGATCGCGGCCAATGAGGCCGAGCGGATCACGGTGCCGGTGGTGGCCTTCGGCGTCGACGCCGATGCGCGCGAAGCCGCCGCCGCCATTCGCGCCGGGGCCAAGGAGTTCATTCCCCTGCCGCCCGATGCGGACCTGATCGCCGCCGTCCTGTCGGCGGTGGCGGACGACGAAAAGCCGATGATCTCGGCCGACCCGTCAATGAAGGCGGTGCTGCAACTGGCCGATCAGGTCGCGCGCTCGGAGGCCTCGATCCTGGTCACCGGCGAGAGCGGCGTCGGCAAGGAGGTGATGGCCCGTTACCTGCACGAGAACTCGCGCCGCAAGGAACGCCCTTTCATCAGCGTCAACTGCGCGGCCATTCCCGACAACCTGCTGGAATCCGAACTGTTCGGCCATGAGAAGGGCGCCTTCACCGGGGCCGTGGCGCGCCGGATCGGCAAGTTCGAAGAGGCGGACGGCGGCACCCTGCTGCTGGACGAAATCAGCGAGATGGACGCCCGGCTGCAGGCCAAGCTGCTGCGCGCCATTCAGGAGCGGGTCATCGACCGGGTCGGCGGCTCCAAGCCCGTGCCGGTCAATATCCGCATCATCGCCACGTCGAACCGCGACCTGTCCAAGGCTGTGGCGGAAGGCGTGTTCCGGGAGGACCTGCTGTACCGGCTGAACGTGGTGAACCTGCGCCTGCCGTCCTTGCGCGAGCGTCCGGGCGACATCGGCGTGCTGGCCGATCATTTCGTCAAGAAATACGCCGCCGCCAACGGCGTGCCGGTGCGTGCGATCTCCACCAATGCGCGTCAGGCCATCGCCGCGCACCGCTGGCCGGGCAATGTCCGTGAGCTGGAGAACGCCATGCACCGGGCGGTGCTGCTGGCGACGGGCGCGGAGATCGATGTGGACGCCATCCGGCTGCCGGATGGACAGCCGCTGAACCCGTCATCGTCCGGCATGACCGGCCATGCGGCGTCGGTCGGACATGAAAGCCCCTACGGCGGCGGGATCGCGGCGCGGGCGGCCCAGGCGGCGGATGCGGTGACCCGCAACTTTGTCGGTCAGACCGTGGCGGCGATGGAAAAGACGCTTATTCTGGACACCCTGAATCACTGCCTGGGCAATCGCACCCATGCGGCCAACATCCTGGGCATCTCCATTCGCACCCTGCGCAACAAGCTGAACGAATACGCTGACGAGGGCACGGCGATCCCGGCGCCCCAGAGCGGTGTTTCGGCCGCAGGCTACGTGGCCTGACATGGCGAAGGGCTTCGATCGCAGGTCGTTGATCGTCGGCGCTGGCGCGCTGACGTTGGCGGGCTGCTATCCGGAGCGCAATAAGCCCAAGACGGACGAGCAGACGCAGGACTTCTATCTGTCCGATCTGGAGGCGCGGCACGGCGGGCGGTTGGGCTTCGCGGCCCTGGACATCGGCAGCGGACGGCGGCTGCTGTGGCGGTCGCAGGAGCGGTTCGCCTATTGCTCGACCTTCAAGGCCTTCCTGGCGGTGGCGACCTTCGAGCGTATCCAGCGTGATGAGGAACAGCTGGACCGTGCGGTGCGGATCACCGCCGCCGATATGATCCCCCACGCTCCGGTGACCGAAAAGGCCGTCGGGCGCACCCTGACCATTCGCCAGCTGATGCAGGCGGCGGTCGAGGTCAGCGATAATCCGGCGGCCAACATCCTGATCCGGGAAATGGGCGGAATCGCCGTATGGCGTTCGTGGTGGCCGACGTTCGGCGACACCACCACCCTGATTTCGCGCCTGGAGCCGGACCTGAACACCGCCCTGCCCAATGATCCGCGCGACACCTGCCTGCCTGAGCAGACGCTGGCCAATATCGCCCTGATGACGTCCAGCACGCGGCTGACGCCCGAGCAGGACGCCCTGCTGAAGGGGTGGCTGACATCGTCGCCGACGGGGGCGAACCGGCTGAAGGCGGCGATCCCTGCAGGCTGGACCATCGCGCACAAGACCGGAACCGGCTCGAACGGCGCCACCAACGACATCGGTCTGCTGACGCCCCCGACCGGGGCGCCGATCATCATGGCGGCTTATTTCACCGAGGCGGTCGATGCGACGCTGGAGCAGCGCGAGGCCGTGATCGCCGACGCGGCCCGACGCGCCCTGAAGGTGCTGGGCCGTGACTGAAACCCCGGTGATGATGAAGGACGGCATGGCCCGTCCCACCGGGCGCGATGTACTGGGCTGGCTGAACCGCGGCGAAGTCCTGATGGCGGTCGGCGTGATCGGCGTGATCATGCTGCTGATCCTGCCGGTTCCGAAAATGCTTCTGGACCTGCTGTTGGCGATCTCGCTGGTGTCCAGCGTGCTGATCCTGATGACCGCCGTGATGATGAAGCGGCCGCTGGACTTCGCCATCTTCCCGACAGTGCTGCTGGTCTCGACCTTGTTCCGGCTGGGTCTGAACCTGGCCTCGACGCGCCTGATCCTGACGCACGGGCAGGAAGGCCACGACGCCGCTGGCCAGGTCATCAACGCCTTCGGCCAACTGATGATGGGCGGCAACTTCGTCATCGGGGTGATCATCTTCGCCATCATCCTGGTGGTGAACTTTGTCGTCATCACCAAGGGGTCGACCCGGATCGCGGAAGTGTCCGCCCGCTTCACCCTGGACTCCATGCCCGGCAAGCAGATGGCCATCGACGCCGATCTGTCGTCGGGTCTGATCACCGAAGAAGGCGCCAAGCTGCGCCGCAAGGAGCTGGAGCAGGAATCCACCTTCTTCGGCGCCATGGACGGCGCGTCCAAGTTCGTGCGCGGCGACGCCGTGGCGGGCCTGATCATCACCTTCATCAATGTCATCGGCGGGATGCTGATCGGCACGCTGCAGCACGGCATGCCCGCCGCTCAGGCCGCCAGCACCTATGTGCAGTTGACGGTAGGCGACGGTCTGGTGACCCAGGTTCCGGCCATCATCATCTCGATCGCCGCAGGCTTCCTGGTGTCCAAGGCGGGCGTCGAGGGCACGGCTGACAAGGCGCTGGTCACGCAACTGGCCACCAATCCGGTGTCGCTGGGCGTGGTGTCCGGGGCCGCGGGCCTGATCGGCCTGATCCCCGGAATGCCGCTGATCCCGTTTGCAGCCCTGGCGTTGGGCTCAGGCTATATGGCGTGGCGTCTGGGGCGTGAGCGCCTGAAGCCAAAACCGACCGAGGCCGAGATCGAGGCCGCCAAGCCGCAGCCCGAAGTCGATGAACCGATCTCCAATGTTCTGACCATCGACGAGGTCAAGATCGAGCTGGGCTATTCCCTGCTGAGCCTGATCAATGATCTGGAAGGGCGTCGTCTGACCGATCAGATCAAGGCCCTGCGTCGGTCGCTGGCGCAGGAGTACGGCTTTGTGATGCCGCAGGTGCGCATTCTGGACAATATGCGCCTGCCGACCCAGGGCTACTCTATCCGTATCAAGGAGATGGATGCGGGCGCCGGTGAAGTGCGTCTGGGCCACCTGATGGCCATGGACCCGGCTGGGCGTCAGGTCGAACTGCCGGGCGAGCACATGCGGGAGCCGACTTTCGGCCTGCCTGCGACCTGGATCGATGAAAGCCTGCGCGAAGAGGCGACCTTCCACGGTTATACGCTGGTCGATCCGTCCACGGTTCTGACCACGCACCTGACGGAGATACTGAAGGAGAATATGGCGGACCTGCTGTCCTACGGCGAAGTGCAGAAGTTGCTGAAGGAGCTGGGGCCGGAAGAGAAGAAGCTGGTCGAGGAGTTGGTGCCCAGCGTGGTCACGGTCACGACCCTGCAACGTGTGCTTCAGGTGCTGCTGCGCGAGAAGGTGTCGATCCGCGACCTGCCCGCCATTCTGGAAGGCCTGGCCGAAGCCGCGCCCCATTCCAGCAGCGTCACCACTCTGGTTGAACACGTCCGCGCCCGTCTGGCGCGTCAGCTATGCTGGCAGCATCAGGGCGGCGACGGCGCTCTGCCCATCGTGACCCTGTCGCCCGAATGGGAGGCCGCCTTCGCCGAGAGCCTGATCGGCGGCGGCGAGGACAAGCAGCTGGCGATGGCGCCGTCACGGCTGCAGGACTTCATCCGCTCGGTGCGTGACACCTTCGAGCGGGTGGCGATGATGGGCGAGAACCCGGTGCTGCTGACCGGACCGCAGACCCGCCCCTATGTCCGTTCGATCATCGAGCGCTTCCGCGGCCAGACCGTGGTGATGAGCCAGAACGAGATCCATCCCAAGGCCAGGCTGAGGACGCTGGGGCAGGTCTGATCGCTCTGGTTGTGGGCCGATGATTGGTCGGGCTCGCTTGTCGAAAATGCAAATCCGTGACGTGTGTGGGTCACATTCGTCAGTTGCTGTCAGCAAGCCTTAACCTGAATGGGTTTGACTGGGGACAGAGCCCCGTGTCGCACAACCCGTGTTTGACCTTCACCGCAGCAACGCTAATGCTTCGCCGATGACAACCAAACCAAGCTTGAGCTTGTCGCGCTTCAGCGATTTTCTGCGGACGCCGTCGCTGGTTCGGTCGATCACGGCCTTGCTGGTGCTGGCTTTTGCGTTGCTGCTGGTGGTCAATATCGGCACCTTTGTGATGATTCAGCGCACGGCCAAGGTGAACGCCGCCATCGAGCACGCCCAGTTGATGCGGCGGGCGTCGCGCACGGTGATGATCGCCATGCTGGACGCGGAAACGGCGCAACGCGGCTTTCTTCTGACGGGGCGCAGCGAGTTCCTGCAGCCGTTTGAAGAGGCCCGTCAGGACATGGAGCCGGCGCTGGTCTTCCTGGAGGAGGCGGCGGCCAAGGACCCTGAACTGAACGCCTATGTGACGCGCATGCACAGTCTGGCGGACAATAAGTTCGGTGAGATGGACGTGACCCTGGCCATGGCGCGTGAGGGGCGGATCGGCGAGGCCATCCAGTCGGTGCGCTCGGGCGAGGGCAAGCGCTTCATGGATGATATGCGCACCACTGTGGATCAGTTCGACGAGGCCAAATCCAACCGCATCGCCGAACGGACCCGCTCGTCCCAGCAGTCGGGCGTGGTGACGGTGATCATGGATGCGCTGGCCGCGATTCTGGTCGTGGTCCTGGCGATCCTGTCGGCCTGGATGGTTCGCCGATACGTCGCGGAAATCCAAGAGGCGCGCGAACAGGTCGATGCGCTGAACGTGGGGCTGGAGGCGACGGTGCAGGAGCGGACCGGCGACCTGATGCGCGCCAACGAAGAAATCCAGCGCTTCGCCTATATCGTCAGCCACGACCTGCGTGCGCCCTTGGTCAATGTGATGGGCTACACCTCGGAACTGGAGCAGGCAGGCAAGATCGTCGAGAAGGCCATCGCCGAGGCCGAGAAGGAGCGCGAGGTCGACAAGGAGGTCGTGCTGGCCGTCCGTGAGGACATGCCCGAGGCCATCGGCTTCATCCGCGCCTCAACCGAGAAGATGGACCGGCTGATCAACGCCATCCTGAAACTGTCACGCGAAGGGCGGCGCAACCTGCTGCCCGAGACGCTGGACATGACGGCGATGGCCCAGGCGATCGCCAACAGCGTGCACCACCAGACCGAAGCCTCTGGAGCCAAAATCACGGTCCAGAAAATGCCGACCATCGAAAGCGACCGCCTTTCGATGGAACAGATTGTCGGCAATTTGATTGATAACGCTGTTAAATATTTGGATTTGGAGCGCCCCGGCGAGATCGTGGTCTCTGGTGAAGAGGTGGCCGGCAATTTTATCGTCTATCGCATCGCTGATAATGGTCGCGGGATCGCACCGCGTGACCATGAACGGATATTCGAGCTGTTCAGGCGCTCAGGTAAACAAGACCGAACCGGCGAAGGACTGGGGCTGGCCTTTGTGCGTAATAGTGTTCGTCGGATCGGCGGCACGATCGATGTTGAGTCCGAGCTTGGCAAGGGCTCGACTTTCCTTCTGAAATTCCCCAAACGACTGAATCTGTCAGAACCTGGAGCCGCGCTGTGACGCATCCTGTCAAAATCGTCATGGTCGAAGACGACCACGGCCACGCCAAGCTGATCGAAAAGAATATTCGTCGCGCGAATATCAATAACGAAATCAAGCATTTCGATGAAGGCGGTGCGGCGCTTGAGTATCTCTTCAGTGAAGAGGTGTTGACTAATGGGCCATTGCTCATCCTTCTGGATTTGAACCTTCCAGACATGTCGGGAACCGACATTCTGGAGAAGGTGAAGGGCAATGATCGTCTGCGCCGCGCGCCCGTCGTTGTTCTGACCACCACGGACGATAAGGTCGAAATCCAGCGCTGCTACGATCTGGGTTGCAACGTCTACATCACCAAGCCGGTGGATTATGAGTCCTTTGGCGGCGCGATCCGCCAACTGGGCCTGTTCCTGTCGGTGATCCAGGCCCCGGAGATGGAGTGATCGAAAACTCTGGCGCCATCCGCCTGCTCTACATCGACGACGACCGGGGTCTGTCCCGGCTGGTCGAGAAGGAGCTGAGCCGTAAAGGATATGTGGTCACTTGCGCCTCCGACGGGGACGAAGGGCTGAGCCTGCTCAAGCAGTTCGAATACGACGTCTGCGCGCTGGACCACTATATGCCCACCCGCGACGGCATGGACGTGCTGCCGGAGATCATGGCGCTGAATGCGCCGCCGCCGGTCGTCTATGTGACGGGCGCGCAGGAAGGCCGTCTGGCGGTCGCAGCGCTGCGGGCCGGGGCTGCGGACTATGTGATCAAGGATGTGTCGGAAGACTTCACGTCCCTGCTGCGTTCGGCGCTGGAGGATGCGGTTGTGCGCCGCCGCCTTCAACGCGACAACGACCGGGCCCAGGAGGAAATCCGACTGGCGCGCGACCGGGCCGAGGCCATGCTGCGCGAGGTCAACCACCGCGTCGGCAACTCGCTGCAGTTGGTGTCCAGCTTCATGTCGCTGCAGATGCGCCACGTGTCCGATCAGGGCGCCAAGGATGCGCTGCGGGAATCCCAGGCGCGGATCGAGGCCGTCGCCCATGTGCACCGCCGTCTCTATACGTCTGGCGACATGTCGCGCGTGGCGATGGACGAATATCTGCACGGGTTGATGGATGAACTGTCCAAGTCCATCGGACCGGACGATGGTTCGCCGCGTCTGATCCTGGAGGCCTCGCCCCTGTCGGTCTCGACGGATCAGGCGGTGTCGCTGGGCGTGATCGTGACGGAACTGGTCACCAACGCCGTCAAATACGCCTATGCGCCGGGGCAGGGCGGGGAAATCCGCATCCGCATGTCGAGCAATGACGAGGGGCGGGCCATCCTGACGGTCGAGGACGACGGTCCGGGGCTGGGGCTGGGCAAGCCCAAGGGCACAGGTCTTGGCGGCAAGATCATTTCCGCCATGGCGTCTGGCCTGCGTTCAGGCGTCGAATATGATGGCGCCCACAAGGGCGTTCGCGCCCAGTTGGTGTTCGACCTCTAAGGTCCAGTCTGTTCATGTTGCAGTTCGGCGTTCGTAATCCTGTTCTTGAGTACCGTCATCGGGCCACGGCGTTCGGCATCGCCGAGCGTGACGGCCTGATCGCCTGTGTGCGGGTGGAGCGTCCTGACGGCGCCTATTTCGATCTGCCGGGCGGCGGCGTGGACGTGGAGGAAAGCGAGGTCCAGGCCCTGGTGCGCGAGTTCACTGAGGAAACCGGCCTGAGCATCACGCCCGAAAACCGCATCACTGAGGCGACCCAGTATTTCCGACGCTCGACCAATGAGCCGATCAAGAGCGTCGGCGGCTTCTGGACCGTGAAGGTGACGGGCGAGAACCCGGACGCCCGTTGCGAGGACGATCACACCCTGGTCTGGCTGGATCCAACGTTCGCCCTTTCGCGGCTGCGCCATGATTCGCACGCCTGGGCGCTGGCGGTGTGGCTGCGTCGCGCAAGCTGAGCCTTACGGAACGGCCTGAGGTCGACTCCGTTTTCTTGTGGAACGCGGCGTCATTCCGACGGCGCCTGAAGCAGGAGAATTCCGATGGCTGATCACGATCGTATCGAAGGCGCCGCAAAGAACATCGGCGGCAAGATCAAGGAAGCTGCAGGCAAGGTCACGGGCGACCACAAGCTGGAAGCCGAAGGCAAGGCCGATCAGGTCGCCGGCAAGATCCAGAATGCCGTCGGCGGCGCTAAAGACGCCCTTCGCGGCAAATAAGCGTCATTCCTGAATGACAGACACGCCGTCCGCGAAAGCGGGCGGCGTTTTCGCGTCTGGTCAGTCATTGCCCCAGAGTTTGATCGACGCGCCTTTTTCCTCTGTCCCGCCGACCGGGCGGCATTCGGAGGTGAAGCCGCCGCCGCTGCGGTCAGGCCGGCTGCGGCAGTCCATTTCCTGCGGTACGGACGAAATGATGGCCGAGCGGGGCGGGGGCGCGCACAGGACGGCATAGGCCGATCCGTCCGCCTCATTCCTGCGCATCTGGCAGTTATCGGCCATGCCGACAGGGCGCAGGGCGTCGGGCAGTTTGTCGCCCAGGGCCAGGGCCAGTTGGGTGCGCACCTCCGCCTGGCAGACATCCAGCGGCTTGTCGCCGCGTATGACCGGATTGCAGCGCGCGCGCTCGAAACCGAAGGGGTCTGCAACGCCCCAATCGGGCACATTGTGCTGGGGCGCGGGGGCAGGGGCCTGTGCGACGGCTTCAGGCGCAGGCATTTCCCAAACGATGGTCGGGGCGGGCTGCTGCATGGCGAACAGCATGGCGAAGGCGGCGGCGATCATCGGATAATCCCCTCTGGTGACAGCAAGCCCCCCGGCTTCAACTCACCTTGTCAGAGCCCGCATGGCCTTGTCGAGGCCTTCCAGCGTCAGCGGATACATGCGGTGATCCATCACCTCGTTCAGCAGCCCGACCGAGGCGGTGTAGCTCCAGTAGCGTTCGGCGACGGGGTTCAGCCAGACCGACTTCTCCCACTGTTGGCGGGCGCGCTTCATCCAGACAGCCCCGGCCTCTTCGTTCCAGTGCTCGACCGAGCCGCCGGGCATGGTGACCTCATAGGGGGACATGGTCGCGTCGCCGACGAAGATGGCGCGCCAGTCGCCGGGGTATTTGTTCAGCACGTCCCAGGTGGGGATGCGCTCGGTGTGACGGCGGCGATTGTCCTTCCAGACGCCTTCGTAGAGGCAGTTGTGGAAGTAGAAGAACTCCAGGTTCTTGAACTCGGTCTTGGCCGCCGAGAACAACTCCTCGACCATCTTGATATGGCCGTCCATCGAGCCGCCGATGTCCAGGAACAGTAGAACCTTGATCGTATTGCGCCGCTCGGGCCGCATCTGGATGTCCAGCCAGCCCTGACGCGCGGTGCCGTCGATGGTGCCGTCGATGTCCAGTTCGTCCGCCGCGCCTTGCCGCGCGAAACGGCGCAGACGGCGCAGGGCGACCTTGATGTTGCGGGTGCCCAGTTCGACGGTGTCGTCCAGGTTCTTGAACTCGCGTTTTTCCCAGACCTTGACCGCACGGCCATGCCGACCCGGCCCGCCGATCCGCACGCCCTCGGGGTTATAGCCGCCGTGGCCGAAGGGGCTGGTTCCGCCTGTGCCGATCCACTTGGAGCCGCCTTCGTGGCGTTTGTGCTGTTCTTCGAGCCGCTCTTTCAGCGTCTCCATCAGCTTTTCGAAACCGCCCATGGCCTCGATCTGGGCCTTCTCCTCGTCGGTCAGGTATTTTTCGTTCAGCAGCCGCAGCCAGTCTTCGGGAATGTCGGTGGTCAGGTCTTCGCCCGCGCCGACCGTCTCGATGCCCTTGAACACCGTGCCGAACACCTGATCGAAGCGGTCGTAGTGTTTCTCGTCCTTGACCAGAACGGCGCGCGACAGGTGGTAAAAGGCCTCGACCTCGCGCCCGGCGACATCGCGGTCCATGGCCTCCATCAGATGGAGCCATTCCTTCATCGACACCGGAACCTTGGCGTCACGCAGGGCGGAGAAGAAGGGCAGGAGCATGGGCTCTTAATGCCGCAAAGTGCAGGCTTTAGGGAGTGGTTTTCTCCGCTGGCAGGCTGCGCGAGAACATGATCGCGCCCAACAGGTTTGTCGGCGTATCCCCTTGCGAGGGACCAGTCACACGCCCCTTGAAGCTCCATTCGCCCTGGTGCGTCACCAGAACCAGGGTGAGCATGGGACGGTCGCCAACCTCGATGTCATAGGCAGCGATCCTTTGAGGCGGCGCTTTGTTGATGGTGGCCGTCATCAGCCCCTCGGTACGGGGTTTTGCTCCCGGCCATCGCTGCACGATCGCGCGCATGGCGTCCTGAATTACAGCCTCTTCGCTGAACTGACGCGCGTAGCGTGTGGCGTAGTTGCTGAAGTCGACTTCCAGCAGGCGGGTATTGCAACCCACATCGTCGCCTTCTCTTATCGAGCCCTGAGCGGG
This sequence comes from Brevundimonas sp., assembly GCF_018608325.1. Classification (GTDB taxonomy): domain Bacteria; phylum Pseudomonadota; class Alphaproteobacteria; order Caulobacterales; family Caulobacteraceae; genus Brevundimonas. Next base: position 39,375 of record NZ_JABAZW010000166.1, read on the forward strand.
ATAGATGGTGATCTTGTCATACTCGGGGTTCGAGAAGGCGCACGTCATGCCGCTGGCATTGTGGCGGACCATTGGGCTTGCGTCGGTGGTGATGTTCTCGAAGTGACGCGCCGCGTTGGCCGTCGCAATCAACTGGTCGGCGTAGGACCGGGCCGCGGCGATTTCTTCAATCGTGGGCGGTTTCTCGGCGGGTGTCACGTCCTGAGAATGGGCCGCTGCAGAACAGGCGGCCAGCGTGAGAGCGATTGCAGCGACGCGGTGGAACACCCTGAACTCCTCCTGTTTTTGAAAGAAGAGCACGCGGTTCGGCGAACGTCTATCTGCGCCGCAAGATGACCTCGTCATCGAACCAGTCGCCGACGGGGTAGCGGTATTCTCCGGCCTTCTCGAAGCCATAGGCGCCGTACAGTTTCTGGGCCTTCAGGTTGCCGCTCCAGACGCCGATCCACAGCGGCCCGTCGGTATTGGCCTGCATCCATTCCAGCGCCAGCGTCAGCAGTTTGGTGCCGAGGCCCAGACCCTGCGCGGTCTTGGCGACATAGAGACGGCGCAACTCCATGTGGGTCGGCTGCGCGTCGGGATGGGGCAGGCCGTTGGGGCCGGTGTTGGCGAAGGCCAGCAGTTCGCCGTCTCGGTCGGCCACCCACCAGGCGCAGCCCGGTTCGACCAGTTTCTTCTGCATCGGCGCCAGATCGAAGTTGGCGTCCAGAAACGCCTCCAGATCCGCCTTGGGGTAGGGGATGCCGAACCCGGTGACGAAGGTGTCGATGAAGGTCTGGCGACCCAGCGCCCCCAGGGCGGCGGCGTCTTCGAGGCGGGCGGGGCGGATCACAGGCTCGGTCATGACCCGCCCATAGCGTCAGATGCCGTCCAAGGCGACCTTGCCGATGGTTGCGCCGCTTTCCATCAGTCTGTGCCCCTCCTGCAGCGACTGCGGTGTCAGCGGACCGAGGTTTTTGGTCAGGGTGGTGCGGATGGCGCCCGCATCGACGAGGCGCGACACCTCCGTCAGCAGATTGTGTTGCGCGACCATGTCTGGCGTCTGGTGGACCGGGCGGACGAACATGACCTCCCAGACGAAGCCTGCCGCCTTGTACTGAAGTTCAGAGACGGCAACGCCGGTCGCGTCGTCGATAGCGCCGATGACGCCCTGGACGGCGATCGCGCGGGCGAGGGCTGAGAAATGCCTGGGCGTCTGGGTCAAGGAGGCGATGTATTTGGGCGCGCGTTCGCCAGCAGCGGTCAGGGCTTCGTCGATGGGGCCGGAATGGTCGATGACGGCGTGGGCGCCCAGATCGAGGCTCCATTGTCGGGTTTCGGGGCGCGAGGCGGTGGCGACGACGCGCAGCTTTGTCGTGGCGCGGGCGATCTGGATCAGGGCTGAACCGACGCCGCCTGCACCGCCGACGACCAGCAGGGTTTCATCCTCGTCGCGTCCGGCCTTCATACGGTCGAACAGCAACTCCCACGCCGTGATCGCCGTCAGGGGCAGGGCGGCGGCCTCTGCAAAGGTCAGGGATTTGGGTTTGAGGCCGACGATCTTTTCATCCACCGCCTGACGTTCGGCGTTGGAGCCGGGGCGGTCGATCTGACCGGCGTAGAAGACCTCGTCGCCGACCTTGAACAGACTGACCTCGGAACCGACGCCGATGACGATGCCCGCAGCGTCGAAACCCAGAATGACGGGCTGATCGCCATCGACAGGACGGCTGCGTACCTTGGCGTCTGCGGGGTTCAGGCCGACGGCTTTGACCTGAACCAACAGGTCGCGGGGACGCAGGGTCGGCTCGGGGGCGTCAAAGGCGATCAGGGCGGAGGAATCTGTGATGGGGCGTGGCCCTGCCGTGCCGATGGCTTTCATGACGATCTCCTGTGGCTGTCTCGTCGCGACACAGATCGGCCTATGGTATCATCACCGCAAGAACGCTCATTTTTGGTATGTAGTACCCAAATGTATACTGTGAACGCCCAGACCAAAGGCATTCCCCTGCGCAGCGTGACTCAGGAAGAGTGCGTCGTGGATGCGGCGCTGGACCTGATCGGCGGCAAGTGGAAGGGAATCATCATCTTTCACCTGCTGGACGGAACGCTGCGGTTCAATGCGCTGAAACGGTTCACGCCGGGCATCACCCAGCGGATGCTGACCAAACAGTTGCGGGAGCTGGAGGCGGCGGGGCTGGTGCTGCGCACCGTCTATGCCGAGGTGCCGCCCAAGGTGGAGTACCGTCTGACCCACGCCGGGATGCAGTTGGCGCCCGTCATCGCCGCCCTGAAAACCTGGGGCGAGGCGCATCTGAGGCTCGAAGGGGCGACGGCCTACGACGGCAAGGGCTGAACTGTTCACACGGCTGTGCAATGCCAGTGTTAAGGCGAGGTTGTGTCGGGGCGCGAGGGCGGTTACCACCTTAGCGGATAAGGTCGCATTGCGGCCGCGTATATTGCCACGCTGGGGGAGGACTGAGGACGCATAAAGCCTTGAGAATAAAGGTTCGTCCGCTCGTCATGTCTGTTCCCGCCCTGTCCCTCGATTCGACCGAACCGTCCGTGTCGCACCAGAAGTCGACCGCGTCGTCCGGTGCGCTGGCCGCCGTGCGGCCCGGCGCCATCATCCTGACCCGCCACGGCGAACCGGCCCTGTCGCGCAAATGCATGATCACGGCGCGTGAGTACGGCGACTGGTGGGCTCGATACGAGATCGGCGGCCTGCTGGCCGGTCAGACCCCGCCCGACGCCCTGATGGCGACCGCGCAGGGTGCAGGGGTCATCTACGCCTCGACCCGTCTGCGCGCGCAGGAAACCGCCGCCGCCGCCGCCGCCGGGCGCGAAGTGGTGACGGACGTCATGTTCATCGAGGCGCCGCTGCCGCCGCCGCCGTTCCCGAACTGGTTCAAGCTGTCGCCACGCTGGTGGGGGGTGGTGTCGCGCTTCTGGTGGCACGCCTTCAACAACCACGGTGGTCAGGAAACCCGCGTCGAGGCCGAGGCCCGGGCCGAACAGGCGGCGCAGAAGCTGATCGCACGCGCTGAAAACGGCGAGGACGTGCTGGTTTTCGCCCACGGCTATTTCAACCACATGGTCGGCGCACGGTTGAAGGTCAGCGGCTGGAAACTGGTTCAGAACCAGGGCTTCAAATACTGGTCGCAGCGCCGATACGAGAAGCGATAACGCATCGGAGATTGATGCGACCGGCGACCCCCTTTAGGGTCCGCCGCCATGACCGACACCGCCGCCGCCATCCCCGCCGATCTCAGCTTCGAAGACGCCCTGCAGCGTCTGGAAACCATCGTCTCGCGCCTGGAATCGGGCCAGGCGCCGCTGGAAGAATCGATTGCCCTCTATGAGGAAGGCGCAAAGCTGAAGGCGCACTGCGAGGCGCGTCTGAAGGCGGCGCAACTGCGTGTCGAAAAGATCGTGGTCGGCCCGGATGGTCAGGCCAAGGGCGTCGAGCCGGCGTCGTTCGAATGAGCGGCATCGCCGACATCATCGGCTTTGACGACTTCCTGAAGGTCGACATCCGCGTGGGCCAGATCGTCAAGGCCGAGCCCTTCCCTGAGGCGCGCAAGCCGGCGTTCAAGCTGCAGATCGATTTCGGGCCTGAGATCGGGATCAAGAAGTCCTCGGCTCAGATCACCCGTCACTACACCATCGAACAGTTGGAAGGCCGCAAGGTCGCCGCCGTGGTCAATTTCCCGCCGCGTCAGATCGGGCCGGTGAAGTCCGAAGTCCTGACCCTGGGCTTTCCCGATGCAGACGGCGAGGTCGTTCTGGTCGGGGTGGATCGTGAACTTCCTTTGGGCGGGCGACTGTTTTGACCCACGTAATCGCTGCAAACTCGCCTGAGCAGGCAGTCATCGACCGGGTCGCAGAGGTCGCCGATCTGGTGACGGTGGCGCTGGACGAACTGCTGCCGCGCGCGGAAGGCCCGGAATCGCGCCTGACCGAGGCCATGCGCTATGCCGCGCTGGGGCCGGGCAAGCGGCTGCGCCCGTTCTTTGCGCTGGAGGCCGCACGGCTGTTCGATATCGACGAACGTTCGGTGCTGCGCGCCGCCTGCGCCCTGGAATGCGTCCACGCCTATAGTCTGGTCCACGACGACCTGCCGTGCATGGACGATGACGATATCCGTCGGGGGCGCCCGACCGTACACCGCGCCTATGATGAGGCCACGGCGGTGCTGGCGGGGGATGCGCTGCAGACAGCGGCGTTTGACATCATCCTGCATGAGGACACGCATGAGGACGCGGCTGTCCGTTGCGAACTGGCGGCGCGACTGTCGCTGGCGTCGGGTGCGCGCGGCATGGCGGGCGGTCAGATGATCGACCTGTTGGGCGTGCGTGACGATCTGGGCGGTGTGGCGCGGATGCAGCGCCTGAAGACGGGCGCCCTGTTCGCCTATGCCTTCGAGATTCCGCTGATCATCGCCGACGCTTCGGCCCAGCATCAGCACGCACTGATCAGCTTCTCGCACGACGTGGGTCTGGCCTATCAGATCGTCGACGATCTGCTGGACGTCGAGGGCACGCCCGAGGAAATGGGCAAGGCGGCGGGCGGCAAGGACGCGGCCCTGGGCAAGACCAACTTCGTCACCCTGCTGGGCGTCGAGGCGGCGCGACAACGGGTCGCACATCTGGCCGATCAGGCGCGGTCGCATCTCGAACCGTTCGGCCAGGAGGCCGAAACCCTTAAGGCGAGCGTGGACTTTGTATTAAAGCGTCGGTCCTGATAGGAAACCTGACCCGTGGATGCGGGTTACGACAAGAAGACCTTCAAGGTTCCGCTGATGCCTGACACCCCCCTGCTCGACACCGTCAAAATTCCCGCTGACATGCGGAGCTTCGATATCGCCCAGCTGAAGCAGCTGGCGAATGAGGTTCGGATCGAGACGATCGACGCTGTGTCGGTCACGGGTGGGCATCTGGGCGCGGGTCTGGGCGTGGTCGAGCTGACCACGGCGCTGCACCATGTGTTCGAGACGCCCAAGGACATCCTGATCTGGGACGTTGGGCACCAGTGCTATCCGCACAAGATCCTGACCGGACGTCGCGACCGCATCCGCACCCTGCGTCAGGGCGGCGGCCTGTCCGGCTTCACCAAGCGCAGCGAGAGCGAATACGATCCGTTCGGCGCGGCCCACGCCTCGACCTCGATCAGTGCCGCCCTGGGCTTCGCCGCCGCGCGCGACCAGAAGGGCGAGAAGAACCGGGTTGTGGCCGTGATCGGCGACGGCTCCATGTCGGCCGGCATGGCCTATGAGGCGATGAACAACGCCGCCGAGGCGACCAGCGGGCAACTGATGGTCATTCTGAACGACAACGACATGTCGATTGCGCCCCCGGTCGGCGGAATGAGCGCCTATCTGGCCGGTCTGGTGTCGGGCGGCGCCTATCAGAACGTGAGGCGGCTGGGTAAATCAGTGGCGCAGCACCTGCCGCGCCCCTTCCGCAAGGCGGCCAAGAAGGCCGAGGAATATGCGCGCGGCATGGTGACCGGCGGCACCTTCTTCGAGGAACTGGGCTTCTATTATGTCGGGCCGATCGACGGGCACGACATGGATAATCTGGTGCCAATCCTGAAGAAGGCGGCGGCCATCGAGGACCGGCCCGTGCTGGTTCATGTCGTGACGCAGAAGGGCAAGGGCTATGCGCCCGCCGAGTCCAGCGCCGACAAGCTGCATGCCGTGGTCAAGTTCGACGTGGTGTCGGGCAAACAGGCCAAGCCGATCTCGAACACGCCCAGCTACACCAAGGTGTTCGGCACCGAGCTGATCAAACACGCCCAGATCGACCCGTCGGTGGTGGCGATCACGGCGGCCATGCCCAGCGGCACGGGTCTGGACCTGTTCGGTCAGGCCTTCCCCGAGCGGACCTATGATGTCGGCATCGCCGAACAACACGCGGTGACCTTTGCGGCTGGTCTGGCGGCGGATGGGATGAAGCCGGTCTGCGCCATCTATTCCACCTTCCTGCAGCGCGGTTACGACCAGGTGGTCCACGACGTGGCCATCCAGTCCCTGCCTGTGCGCTTCGCCATGGACCGGGCCGGTCTCGTCGGGGCCGACGGCTCGACCCATGCGGGATCGTTCGACATCGGCTTCATGGGCGCGCTGCCCGGCATGGTGCTGATGGCGGCGGCGGACGAGGCCGAACTGGCGGCGATGATATCGACGTCTCTGGCCATCGACGACCGCCCCAGCGCCTTCCGCTATCCGCGCGGTGATGGCGTGGGCGTGGAGATCCCGGAACTGGCCGCGCCGCTGGAGATCGGCAAGGGCCGGATCGTGCGCGAAGGCACCTCGGTGGCCATCCTGTCGCTGGGCACACGCCTGCAGGAATCGTTGAAGGCGGCGGACCTGCTGGCGGCCAAGGGCGTGTCGGCGACGGTGGCGGACGCCCGTTTCGCCAAGCCGCTGGACGCCGACCTGATCCTGCGTCTGGCCCGCGAGCATGAGTGCCTGATTACGGTGGAAGAGGGCGCCATGGGCGGCTTCGGCGCCTTTGTGCTGCAACTGCTGGCCGAGAAGGGCGCGCTGGATCGCGGCCTGAAGGTGCGCACCCTGAACCTGCCGGACATTTTCCAGGATCAGGATTCGCCGGTCGCTATGTACGCCCAGGCCGGTCTGAACGCCGAACATATCGCAGCGGCGTCCCTGACGGCCCTGGGTGTCGATGCGACACGGGCGGCGCGGGCCTGACGTCTAGCGGCGGATGTCAAATCCGCCGCCGCCCATTGCGG
>NZ_JABAZW010000145.1 GCF_018608325.1 Brevundimonas sp.
CCAGCCAGACCGGCTTTGGCGAGGAACTGGCCTGGATGACGGCCAAGGCCATGTCCGGCGACGGCGGCGTGGGGGCGCGGGTCGTGTCCTTCGCTGATCTGGACGCCGAGGTGCTGAAGGCTGCTGATCGAGCGTTGCTGATCGTCTCCACCACGGGCGAGGGCGATCCGCCTGACGGCGCCGTGCGTTTCGTGCGCAAGGTCATGGGCGCGGAGGCGGACCTGTCGGGCCTGCGGTTCGGCCTGCTGGCGCTGGGCGATCGGTCCTATGACGCCTTCTGCGGGTTTGGTCATGCGGTGGATGGCTGGCTGCGCCGCTCGGGCGCACAGCCCCTGTTCGACACGGTCGAGGTCGATGACGGCGAGGCGGGCGCCATCCGCCACTGGCAGCATCAGTTGAACCAGATCACCGGCAGCGTGACCGCCCCCGACTGGACCCCGCCCGCCTATGACCGCTGGCGGCTGGTTGAGCGCGTGCTGGCTAATCCGGGCAGTCCGGGCGGCGAGGCGCACCATCTGGCGTTCGAACCGGTCGCGGGCGTGAGCAACTGGGCTGCGGGCGATATCGCCGAGATCGGCCTGCCGCCGCGTGACGGGGTGACGCCGGGTTCGCGCGAATACTCCATCGCCTCCCTGCCGTCGGATGGACGGGTCGAGTTCCTGATCCGCCTGATGCGCCATCCTGACGGGACGCCGGGTCTGGCCTCGGGCTGGCTGACGCAAGCGCTCAAGGTCGGCGACGTCATCGACATGCGGCTGCGCGCCAACCGCAGCTTCCACGGCCCGGCCGATGACGTGCCGATGATCCTGATCGGCAACGGCACGGGCATCGCAGGCCTGCGCGCCCACCTGAAGGCCCGCACGGCGGCGGGGGGCGGGGCGTGGCTGCTGTTCGGCGAGCGGACGCAGGCGCATGACGCCTTCTTTGACGCCGAGCTTCAGGCCTGGCTGGCGTCAGGCGTGCTGACCCGTCTGGACCGGTCCTTCTCACGCGATGCAGGCGATGAGCGCTATGTGCAGGCGCTGGTCGCCGAAGGGGCCGAGCCCCTGCGCGAGTGGATTCGGCGCGGCGCTGTCATCTATGTCTGCGGCAGTCTGGAAGGCATGGCTTCAGGCGTTCACGCGGCGCTGGAAGAGGCGCTGGGCGCAGATGTCCTGTTGAAGATGCTGGAAGACGGCCGCTATCGGCGCGACGTTTACTGAGCTAGCCGCTCCAGAAGTTCCGCCGCGAAGGTCGACAGGGTGTCGTCGCGGGCGCCCATGACGATGATGCGGTCGCCGGGCTGGGCCAGTTCCAGAATGAGGTCGCCGCAGGCGGCGCGGTCAGGCAGGGCCTCGGCGTTGCGGCCAGCGGCGCGGACGCCGGAGGCGATATCCTCGGACCCCACGCTGCGGTCGGTGGTGCCGCCGTAATAGACCGGCTCGGGCATCAGCAGCACATCATCGGGACGCATCAGACCGGCGAAGCCTTCGATGAACTCATGCTTCATCAGCTTCAGCGGGCCAAAGCCGTGCGGCTGGAACAGGATCAGCAGGCGGCCGTCGAAGGCGTGCAGTGTCTTCAGGGTGGCGGCGATCTTGTCCGGGTTATGGGCGAAATCGTCGATGACGGTGATGGCGTTGGCGGTCCCGACCACCTCCATGCGGCGGCGGATGCCTGCGAAGCTGGCCAGGGCGGCGACGGCCTCGCCCACCGGCACGCCTAGCGCCTTGACCGCACCCAGCGCCGCCAGAGCATTGGCGACATTGTGGGCGCCGGGCACGTTCAGGATGGCGTCATATTCACGCCAGCCCGCGATCAGGCGGAACTTCATCCCCGTCGGCAGGGGCTGCAGGTCGTGGGCGGACAGGTCGGCCTTCTCCTCGCCCAGCGCGAAGGTGATCGCCTTGCCCGCAGGCAGCATCTGGGCCAGCGCCGCCGTCTCGGGATTGTCGAGGTTCAGCACCGCCGTCTCGGCCCGGTCGACGAAGCCGCCGAACAGGTCGCGCAACTCCTCCATCGACTTGTGGTCCAGCGAGATGTTGGAGACCACGGCGACGGTCGGATCATAGCGGGCGATGGAACCGTCGCTTTCATCCACCTCGGCGGCGAACAGGTCCGGTCCGCCGATCAGGGCGCTGGCGAAGGGGTGGTCGGCGTCGGCGAAATTCTTCATCACCGCCCCATTCACGACGGTCGGGTTGCGGCCCGTCTGGTGCAGAATCCAGGCGATCATGCCGGTGATGGTGGACTTGCCGCTGGTGCCCGCCACGCCGATCGAGGCGGGGGCGGCGTTGAACAGCTCGCTGAGCAGTTGGGGGCGGGTCTTGATGGTCGCGCCGACACGTTTGGCGGCGCCGATGTCCGGCACAGTGTCCTCGATGGCGCCGGTGGCGATCACGACTTGATCGGGCCGGGTCACGCCCGAACCGTCCTGCGGATGCAGGGTCACGCCATGGGCGCGCAGCCAGTCGAACTTCTCGGGCGTGCGGCCCTGATCCAGCGCGCGGTCTGAGCCTTCGATGGGGTTGCCCTGCGCCTGAATGATCATGGCCAGAGGCAGCATCCCGGACCCGCCGATGCCGCAGAAGAAGTAGGAGACGGTGTCGGTCATGGTGCGATAGAAATGCCGTCGGCGCCCGACGGCGGCGCCTGGAAGTGCAAATGAATCCGTCAGGAGATGTCGTGGCCCTGGAATTCGATCCCCGCAAGACCGCATTGGTGATGATCGACCTGCAAAAGGGAATTCTGGGTGCGCCGCGAGCGCCCCATTCGGTCGAGGACGTGCTGGCCCGCAACATCGCCATCGCCCGTGCGCTGAAGGCTGCGGGCGGTTTGGTCGTGCCGGTGCGGGTCGATTTCGGGCCGAACGGGTCGTTGGCGCCGACAGGCCAGATTGATGCGCCGGGCCTGCCTGCGCTGCCCGATGATTTCGCCGAACTGCATCCCGATGTGCTGGCGCTGGCCCCCGATCTGATCGTGACCAAGCGCCAATGGGGCGCCTTCCACGGCACGGAGCTTGATCTGGCGTTGCGTCGACACGGGATCACGACGGTTCTGCTGACCGGCGTCGCCACCAATTTCGGGGTGGAGTCCACGGCGCGCGAGGGCTGGTCGCTGGATTACAATATGGTGGTGGTCGAGGATGCGTGCAGCACCTTCTCGGCTGAGTGGCATGCCTTCTCGGTGGAGGCGATCCTGCCGCGCGTGTCACGCCTGCGCTCGGCCGCCGATGTGCTGGCGGCGCTGGAGACGGCGGCGTGAGCAAGGGATTCAAGATCGGCGTCGTCTGCGCCAGTTCGCGCTTCGCCCCCGAACGCGCCGAGGCCGTCAACGCCTGGATGGCCGAACACTACCCCGACGGTGAGGTGGCGGTGGTCTTCCACCCGACCTGTTTCCTGAAGCACGGACATTTTGCCGGCGACGACCGGGCGCGGGCCGACGCCTTTGTCGAGTTCGCCAATGATCCGCGCATCGACGCCATCTGGTTCGCGCGCGGAGGCTATGGCTCGTGCCGGATCGCCGAGGCGGTCATTCCGCGCCTGAACGATGTGGCGCGCGGTAAACGCTACCTAGGCTATTCAGACGCGGGCAGCCTGCTGGCGGGGATGTACAAGGCCGGATTCCAGCATCTGGCCCACGGGCCGATGGCCTCGGATTCCGTGCGCCATGACGAGACGGCTGAAGGGGCCATCGCCTGGCTGACCACGGGACGCAGCGATTGGATCGAGCCGTCTCTGGCCGACGATCCGCGGCCTGCCGTCGCCTTCAACCTGACCATCATCGACCAGCTGCTAGGCACGGTGCTGGAGCCGGACCTGGCTGGCCATGTCCTGATGCTGGAAGAGGTGGCCGAGGCCGCCTACCGCGTCGACCGGATGATGTTTCATTTGACGGGGCAGGACAGCATCAAACGGGTGGCCGGAATTCGCCTGGGACGGGTATCTGAGATCCCGGAAAATGATCCCGATTTTGGTCTGACCCCGGAAGAAATCGTTCGTTACTGGTGCGTGAGAACGGGAATAGAATACCTGGGATCAGCGGACATCGGGCATGACGGCGCCAATAAAATCGTCCCATTCGGCCCTCGTTGAGTCAAACCGTGCGCGGCGCAAAAGACACAGTCTCGCCTTGATCGTTACTGTTAAGCTTGCACCCCTCTCGACAGCCGTGCGGTCTCAACGTCAGATGGGGGTCCGCGAGGCGTTAGGACTTCGTTAAGCCAAGGCGTTGGGGGACGCTGCGGTTTACGCCTTATGCGATGCGGCGGTTCATCTGGAATTCGGGGGATGCCTGGATGAACCGCCTGATCGCCCCCAATCCAATCGACGTGAAGCGCCTGAACGCCTAAGGATCGCGTGGTGCGTTTCGACGAAAGATTCATTGATGAACTGAAGGCCCGCCTTCGACCGTCCGACGTGATCGGGCGGACGGTGAAGCTGAAACGTCAGGGGCGGGAATATGTCGGCCTGTCGCCCTTCTCTAAGGAGAAGTCGCCGTCATTCTTCGTCAATGACGACAAGGGCTTCTTCCACGATTTCTCGTCCGGCAAGCACGGCGACATCATCAGTTTCCTGCAGGAGACGGAGCGGTTGAGCTTCGTCGAGGCGGTGCAGCGGTTGGCGGGCGAGGCGGGGATGCAGCTTCCCGCCGAAGACCCCAAGGAGGCCGAGCGCGAGCAGAAACGCGCAGGCCTGTCCGACTGGATGGACCTGGCCCAGAAATGGTTCGCCGCCAATCTGCGCCGCACGCCGGGCAAGGCGGCGCGTGAATATCTGGAAAAGCGCGGCCTGCCGGAAGACCAGTGGGAGCGGTTCGGTCTGGGCTATGCGCCCAATGACCGCGAAGGGCTGAAACAGGCGCTGGTCCAGCGCGGGGCAAAGCCTGCCGAACTGGTCGAGGCGGGGCTGCTGATCTCGCCCGAAAGCGGCGGCCAGCCTTACGACCGGTTCCGCGACCGGCTGATGTTCCCGATCCTGGATGCGCGCGGGCGGATCGTCAGTTTCGGCGGCCGGGCCATGAACCCCGACGACCGGGCCAAATATCTGAACGGCCCGGAAAGTCCGCTGTTTCACAAGGGGGCGACGCTCTACGGCCTGCCGGAAGCGCGGCGGATACTGGGGGCTGAAAGCCGCAACGATCAGGCCATCATCGTCGTTGAAGGCTATATGGATGTCATCGCCTGCCAGCGCGCGGGCCTGCCTGCCGTCGCGCCGATGGGCACGGCCCTGACCGAAGAACAGATGGAGCGGCTGTGGCGCGTGTCGCATGAGCCGGTCTTGTGTTTCGACGGCGATGCGGCGGGTCTGCGCGCCGCCTATCGCGCCATCGAACGCTCGCTGCCGCTGCTGAAGGCCGGGCGGTCGTTCCGGTTCTCGCTGCTGGGGGCAGGGCAGGACCCCGACGACATCCTGCGTGACAAGGGCGCGCCTGCATTGCGGCAAGCTTTGGCCGAGACGCATGGGTTCGCCGAGGTCCTGTTCCGTCGCGAACAGGACCTGGAGCCGCTGGACACGCCTGAACGCAAGGCGGGGTTCAAGGCGCGGCTGCGCAACACCGCCTCGGCCATTCAGGACAAGGATCTGGCCGAACAGTACAAGCGCGATCTGTTCGAGCGGTTCGACGCCCTGTTCCCCCGGGCGCCCCAACGCGCGCCGTGGACGCCGGGGCAGGGCAAGGGCCGTTTCGGCGGGCCGCCGCCCAAGCTGGGTCAGACGGCGGAGGGGGCGCAGGCGATGCAGTCGCTGTTTCGCGCCATCGAGCCGGTGCCCGCCGCCTTGGCCCACGGCGCCATCGATGATCCCGAGCGGATGGACGACCATCTGGAAGAGATCGCAGCGCACGGATTCGGCGACAAGGGGCTGGATGGACTGGCTCAGGAACTGGTTCGTTTGCGCTTGTCGGTTCAGAGTCTTGACTCTGCCGCCATGCGACGCCATCTGGCGCAATCGGGTCATGATGCCTTAGTGCGCGAGGTCGAGAAGGCGGCGGCAAAGTCCGGCGCGCCATTCCTGGCCGCAAATGCGCCCCTCGCCGAGGCAAGGGTCCGATGGTCGCAGGCGTTCGACGCTTCAACCCGCGTAGCGGCGTTGGAGGACGCCTTGTCCCAGGCGCGCAATGTGCCTGGGCAGGATGAAGCTTTCCGTCGGCTGAAGGCCGAGCGGGATGCGCTTCGCCGTGCGATCAAAGCCGGAACGATTTGGGAAGACAGCGCGGGCACGTAACCTTACGGCTCGCCAGGCATTATATTTTTCGTCGGGGCGGATTGATCACCCCCTCGGCTGGAGACTGACTGAATATGAACGCACAGACCGAGACGCAGGACGCCGAGGTTTCGACCGACGGCCCCCTGCTCGATCTGACCGACGCTGGCGTCAAGAAGTTCATCAAGCAGGCGAAAGCCCGCGGCTATGTGACGATGGAGGAACTGAACAAGGTTCTGCCGTCCGAAGAGGTGACCCCCGACGCGATCGAGGACACCCTGGCCATGCTGTCGGAGATGGGCGTCAACGTCGTCGAGGCCGAAGAGGACGCGCAGGAGCAGCAGTCCACCGACGTCGCCGCCGCCGCCTCCACCGGCGTCGCTGAAACGCCCGCCAAGGCCGCCTATGACCGCACCGATGACCCGGTGCGGATGTATCTGCGCGAGATGGGCTCGGTCGAACTGCTGAGCCGCGAGGGCGAAATCGCCATTGCCAAGCGGATCGAAGCTGGTCGCGACGCGATGATCTCGGGCCTGTGCGAAAGCGCCCTGACGTTCGAAGCCATCATGGTGTGGCGCGACGAGCTTGAGAACAACCGCATCCTGCTGCGTGAAGTCATCGACCTGGACGCTACTTACGGCGTGCTGAACCCCTCGTCCCTGCCGGGCGCCGCCCAGCCGGAAGGCGAAGAGGAAGAAGAGGCCGAAGACAAGCCGGCGGCTGAAGAAAAGCCTGAGTCCGACGACGACGACGACGATGATTTCGACGACGGCGGCGGCATGTCCATCTCGGCGCTGGAAGCCGAGCTGCGTGACGGCGTGATGGAGGTGCTGAACCTCATCGCCGCCGACTTCGGCGAGTTCCGCGGTCTGCAGGACAAGCTGGTTCAAACCCGCCTGAAGGGCGAGGTTCTGAGCGCCAAGGACGAGAAGGCCTATCGCACCCTGACGGTGGCCATTTCGGATCGTCTGAAGACGATGAAGCTGAACAACAACCGCATCGAGGCGCTGGTCGAGCAGTTGTACGCGATCAACAAGCGCCTGATCGGTCTGGAAGGCCGTCTGCTGCGTCTGGCGGACAGCTACGGCATCTCGCGGCCTGAGTTCCTGAAGGCCTATTTCGGCGCCGAACTGGACCCGACCTGGACCGAGCGGATCAAGGAACAGGGCGTGCGCTGGACCAAGTTCAGCGAGAATGAAGCCAACCAGATCGCCACCATCCGTTCCGACGTCGCTGCTGTGGCGCTGGAAGCCGGCCTGCCGATCGACGACTATCGCCGCATCGTCCAGACGGTGCAAAAGGGCGAACGCGAAGCGCGTCAGGCCAAGAAGGAAATGGTCGAGGCCAACCTGCGCCTCGTGATCTCCATCGCCAAGAAATACACCAACCGCGGCCTGCAGTTCCTGGACCTGATTCAGGAAGGCAACATCGGTCTGATGAAGGCGGTCGACAAGTTCGAGTACCGTCGCGGCTACAAGTTCTCGACCTATGCGACCTGGTGGATCCGTCAGGCGATCACCCGCTCGATCGCCGACCAGGCGCGCACCATCCGTATCCCGGTGCACATGATCGAGACGATCAACAAGATCGTCCGCACCAGCCGTCAGATGCTGCACGAAATCGGCCGCGAACCGACGCCGGAAGAACTGGCTGAAAAGCTGGCCATGCCGCTGGAGAAGGTGCGCAAGGTCCTGAAGATCGCCAAGGAGCCGATCTCGCTGGAAACGCCTATCGGCGACGAGGAAGACAGCCACCTGGGCGACTTCATCGAGGACAAGAACGCCGTCCTGCCGATCGACGCCGCCATCCAGTCGAACCTGCGCGAAACCACGACGCGGGTTCTGGCCTCGCTGACGCCGCGTGAAGAACGCGTTCTGCGGATGCGTTTCGGCATCGGCATGAACACCGACCACACGCTGGAAGAAGTCGGCCAGCAGTTC
>NZ_JABAZW010000008.1:0-1739 GCF_018608325.1 Brevundimonas sp.
TCGGCGCGGTCGGCGGCGTGGTGGAGGCGGACGCCAGCCTGTCGGCCCAGATCAGTCGGGCCAAGGTCGCGCCGCTGCAAAAGCTGGGCGTCCTGCTGCGGCTGGCGGTGGGCGAGACCGCGCCGATCGGTCCGGCGGCGGACCGCGCGCGGGCCGAGGCGTTGAAGCTGATGCGCGCGCCAGAGGTCCGCGCGGCTCTGGCCGATGCGCCGGGCGAGATGGCGGCGTTGAAGCCGTTGATGCAGACGGTAGGGCTGGCCGCCTGATCCGCCAGCCGATGCTTCAGTCGAAGATGTCGAAGATGCTGTCGCGTTTCTTCTTCTTGTAGCGATAGTCGTCGTGTCGGCGCCCGTCGGCGTCATGGTCGCGATATCGGTCATCGCGACGCGGCTGGGGCGGCGCGCTCCAGGGTTGGGCTTGAGGTTGGGGTGCAGGCTGGGGCGTGAACTGGGGCGTGAATTGGGGCGCGGAGGCGCGGCCCTCATCGACGGCGGCGGCCATCAGCTTCTCCAGTTCGCCGCGATCCAGCCAGACGCCGCGGCAGGTCGGGCACATGTCAAACTGGACGCCGTTGCGCTCCAGCGTCTGCATGGCGGCGTTGTCGTTCGGGCACATCAACAGGGGCATGTGGGCTCCATTGGTTTCCAGAGGAAACGGGGGTCGATGCATGGAATCCTGAGGGGGAAATGACCCACGCATCGACGCACCCGTGCGGTCCGACATCGCATCGCTCGATCCAGCGGAGGAAGAAGGGCGCTGAACCGGAGCGGCGCCAGAGGGGCCGTCCCGCCTCTTCAAGCTAGGGAGGCCCCATCACCCCCGCCATGCGTCGCGGGGCCGCAGGGGGCGTTATGCGACTTCCGATCAGGCGGTCTGACCGGCGGCCCAGCCCGAAGACCAGGCCCACTGGAAATTGTAGCCGCCCAGCCAGCCGGTCACATCGACCGCCTCGCCGATGAAATAGAGACCCGGAACCGCCTTGGCCTGCATCGTCTGTTGATCCAGGGCCGCCGTGTCGACGCCGCCCAGCGTGACCTCTGCGGTGCGATAACCCTCTGACCCCACGGGTTTGACGCTCCAGGCGTTCACCGCCTGATCCAGTCGGCGCAGCACCTTGTCCGACAGGTCGGCCAGATTGCCCGCCGCCCCTTCGCGTTCGCACAGGCTTTCGGCCAGACGGCGGGGGATGATGTGGCCCAGCGCCGTATGGATGGCTTGTCGCCCGTTCGCCGCCTTGGCCGCCTTCAGTTCGTCGAAGATGTTCCGCCCCGGCGCCATGGAGGCGACAATGGCCTCGCCCTCGCGCCAGTAGGAGCTGATCTGCAGGATGGCCGGACCGCTGAGACCCCGGTGCGTGAACAGCATGGCCTCGGTGAAGCTGGTCTTGCGCGCCTTGGCCTCGGCCTTGGATTCGGGGGCTGAGGCGACGACGGCGTCCACCGCCACGCCCGCCAACGGCGTCAGCGTCTCCAGCAGGCCTGCCTCGAAGGTCAGGGGAACCAGGGCGGGGCGGGTGTCGGTGACGCGGATGTCGAACTGGCGCGCGACCTCATAGGCCCAGCCGGTCGCGCCCATCTTGGGGATGGACTTGCCGCCCGTAGCAATAACGAGGTTCTTGGCTGTGACATGATGCGCACCATCGGGGGTGTGCAGCGTAAAGGCAAAGTGATCGCCGACCTTCTCAACTTCACTCACAGAGCTGTTCAGCCGCAGCTCCGCCCCCCGCGCCGCCATGAGGT
>NZ_JABAZW010000008.1:1749-8120 GCF_018608325.1 Brevundimonas sp.
GACTTGCCGCCCGTCGCCACGACCAGAGACGCCGCCGTGACCTGCGATCCGTCCGACAGATGGGCGGTGAAACCGTCGCTGTTGCGGGTCAGACGGTCTACGCCGGTCTTCATTTTCAGGATGGCGCCAGCCGCCGCCATGTCGTCTGTCAGCATACGGACGATCTGCTTTGCGCTGTCATCGCAGAACAGCTGACCCAGAGTCTTCTCGTGCCAGGCGATCCCGGCCTTATCGATGCGCTTGATGAAATCGTGCTGGGTGAAACGGCGCAGGGCCGAGGTGGCGAACCGGGGGTTTTCGCCCAGGAAGTTCGCCGGACCACAGCCCAGATTGGTGAAGTTGCAGCGGCCGCCGCCGGAGATGCGGATCTTCTCGCCCGGGCGGTCGGCATGATCGACGACCAGCACCCGGCGTCCGCGCCGTCCGGCTTCGATGGCGCACATCATGCCGGCGGCGCCAGCCCCGACGACGAGGACGTCGTAAGACGCCCTCGTCATTTTGGCCCCCTGCAAGCGGGGACCGGCCTCGGGGAGAGCTTAGTAACGGTAGTGATCCGCCTTGAACGGGCCTTCTTGCGGCACGTTGATGTAGTCGGCCTGATCCTTGGTCAGGACGGTCAGCTTGGCGCCCAGCTTGGCCAGGTGCAGGAAGGCGACCTTCTCGTCCAGGTGCTTGGGCAGGGTGTAGACCTTGTTGTCGTAGGCCTTGGCGTTGGTCCAAAGCTCGATCTGGGCCAGAGTCTGGTTGGTGAAGGACGCCGACATCACGAAGGAGGGGTGGCCCGTGGCGTTACCCAGGTTCACCAGACGACCTTCCGACAGCAGGATGATCTTCTTGCCGTCCGGGAATTCGATGTGGTGGACCTGCGGCTTGATCTCGTCCCACTTGAAGTTCTTCAGGCCTGCGACCTGAATTTCGCTGTCGAAGTGGCCGATGTTGCAGACGATGGCGTTGTTCTTCATCCGGCGCATGTGCTCGACCGTGATGACGTCCTTGTTGCCGGTCGTCGTGACATAGATGTCGGCGCGGTCGGCGGCGTCGTCCAGTGTCTGGACCTCATAGCCTTCCATCGCGGCCTGCAGGGCGCAGATCGGGTCGATTTCGGTGACGATCACGCGGGCGCCGCCCTGACGCAGCGAAGCCGCCGAGCCCTTGCCCACGTCGCCATAGCCGCAGACCACGGCGACCTTGCCCGACAGCATGACGTCGGTGCCGCGACGGATGGCGTCGACCAGGGATTCACGGCAGCCGTACAGGTTGTCGAACTTGGACTTGGTGACGCTGTCGTTGACGTTGATGGCGGGGAAGGGCAGCTCGCCCTTTTCGGCCATCTGGTACAGGCGGTGAACGCCGGTGGTCGTCTCTTCCGACACGCCGCCGATGGCGTCGCGGATGGCCGAATAGAAGCCGGGCTTCTCGGCGATGTAGCGCTTCATGACGGCGAAGAGGGCTTCTTCTTCCTCGTTCTGCGGGTTGGCCAGAACCGAGATGTCCTTCTCGGCCTTCGGACCGAGGACCGTCAGCAGGGTGGCGTCGCCGCCGTCGTCCAGGATCAGGTTCGGATAGCCGCCGTCAGCCCATTCGAAGATCTTGTGCGCATAGTCCCAGTATTCCTCCAGCGTCTCGCCCTTGGTGGCGAAGACCGGGGTGCCCGAGGCGGCGATGGCCGCAGCGGCGTGGTCCTGGGTCGAGAAGATGTTGCACGAGGCCCAGCGCACTTCGGCGCCCAGGGCTTCCAACGTCTGGATCAGCACCGCCGTCTGGATGGTCATGTGCAGCGAACCGGCGATGCGGGCGCCCTTCAGCGGCTGCGTCGCGCCGAACTCGTCACGCAGAGCCATCAGGCCCGGCATTTCGGTCTCGGCGATGGCGATTTCCTTATTGCCCCAGTCGGCCAGGGAAATGTCGCGGACGATGTAGTCGGTCATGATCAGGTTCCTGGCCGAATGGGGGCCGAATGAGGGATTTCACGCCTCCTTAGCCCGACTGGCCTTTTGGAGCAATAAACATATAAGGAAATCCTTATATGTGGGTCGATCAGGCCTTGATCGTCACGTATCCGCGCTCAACCATGCGCCGCAATGCGTCATAGACTTCGACCAATTCCTCGAAACTGGTGCGGGCCGAGGTCAGGCGCGCGGCCTGATCCGGGGTGACGGGCGAACCGGAATGGGCCAGACGCAGAGCCTCCGCCGCCCATTTGGCCCGCGCCGAGGCGGTCAGCACCGCCAGCTTCTGCATCGAGGCGGCGTCCAGACCGTTCAGGCTCTGGCCGATGACCTCCTTGTTGGCGACATAGGCGGCGTAGTCGATCTGCTCCAGCTGGCCGCGCAGGCGGCGTTGTTCCTGCGGATCGGTGTCCTGCGGTTCGAAATGATCGCTGTAGCGGCGTGTGCTTGAAGTCATCTTGGTCGACATGACGGCCCCTCCCGGCCTGTCGCGAAGGCCATGCAGGGCCAAGGGTGCGCTTTGTCGGTTAACGACGCGTTGCGGATCGCGTCCTAGCCCCGATATGGAATGGAACGCCCAGCAAGGAGATCGACATGGACCTGAAACTGACCGGAAAACGCGCCCTGATCTGCGGCGGATCGTCGGGACTGGGCCGGGCGGTGGCGGCGGCCCTGACGGCGGAAGGCGCGCATGTCGCCCTGCTGTCGCGCGATGCGGCCAAGCTTCAGGCCGTGGCGGACGAACTGAATGCGGCAGGCCCCGGCAAGGCGGTGGTGGTCACCGCCGATCTGTCCGACCACGAGGCCCTGCTGAAGGCGGCTGATCTGGCCGAGGAGCTGCTGGGCGGCCATATCGAGATTCTGCTGAACAATACGGGCGGTCCGCCGCCGTCGGGCGTGTCGAACCTGGACCCGTCGGTCTGGCGCGATCATTTTGAATCCATGGTGCTGTCGGTGTTCCGCCTGACGGACCGGGTCTTGCCGCGCATGAGGGCGGCGGGCTGGGGGCGCATCCTGAACGTGGCCTCGATCACGGTGGTGGAGCCGTCGGCTGCGCTGGGCGTGTCCAATACGCTGCGGGCCTCGGTCGCCGCCTGGGCCAAGACCCTGGCCAATGAGGTCGGACCTGACGGGGTGACGGTCAACACCCTGTTGCCGGGCCGTATCGACACGCCGCGCATCCAGAGCCTGGACAAGTCTGCCGCCGAGCGCACCGGCGTCACGCCTGCCGAAGCCCGTGCGGAATCGGTGAAGTCCATTCCTGTCGGCCGCATCGGCACGACGGAAGAGTTCGGCGCCACCGCCGCCTTCCTGGCCAGCCCCCTGGCCGCCTATGTCACCGGTTCGCTGATCCGTCTGGACGGCGGGGCGATCAAGGCGATCTAAGGTCCGCCTTCGGCGGGGGGCGACGCAGCAACCCGCCGAAGCTCACCCGGCTGCGGCCATAATCCAGGCTGATGCGGCTGAACCGGGTCAGGACGTCTGCGCCCAGCAACAGGGCAGGGCGTTCGATCAGGTCCATGATCCGAAAGGCGTGCAGGTCGGCAAACAGCAGGGGCGTGGCCCCCAGCGCCCGGCCCGCCACCTTCAGCGACCGCACGGTCCCCGTCTGGGCCGTCACCCCGCCGCCGACGATGCCGACCAGCCGCACCATGCGGGCCATGTCGTTGGTCTGGCTGATGTCGGCCGCCCGCATCAGGGCCAGATTGCCGATGGAGTATTGCGCGCCGCTGTCGATGAAGGCGGACACGTCAACGCCGTCCGCCTCGACGCGTGTCAGGATCAGCTGACCCGACTGTCCGCGATGGCCGGTGACCACCACATCCTGTTGGCGCAGGCTGTAGCTGGCCTGCGGATCACGCACGACCAGCCGGTCGGATGACCCCGGCGGCGACAGGGTCACGCGCCGCGCCCGCATGTCCAGCGTCAGTCGAAACCGCGACAGCAGGTCCAGACCCAGCAGGCCGTCGGCGCCCAGAAGGCTGCGGGGAAAGACGGGCAGGATCAGGTCTTCGAATCTCTGACGCCCGATCTCGATATGGCCGATGCGGACCGTGGGCGTCGTCTCCGCCGCAGTAACCCCATGCACAGTGACGGAAGGGCCGGGCGACAGGTTCAGGCTCTGCGCCAGTTCGACGGAAAGGGCGCTGGCCTCGGCGCCGGTGTCGATGAAGAACAGCCGGGGCTGGTCGTTCTCCAACTGCACCTCGACCCCCATCCGGGTCAGCATGTTCTCCAGCAGCCGCACCTCTTCCGAGGGCGCGACCTGATCCTGTGTGGCGACCAGAAGCGGCGCGACGGCCAACAGGCCCAGCGCATCGCGTCGGGATGCGGTCAGCGGCGTCGGGTCATGAACTGGCGGGCGCAAACGCCTGTCCTCCTCAAGCCCCAGCGGGCCACGACGAACTATAGACAGTCATCGATGACGGGAAAGCCGCGCCTGCCGCCGCCTTGAAGAAAAGAACGGATATTGAGCGGCTGGATAATCCTGAGTTGCGGCTGTAGTCTTCGACCAACCACAGGAGGCCGCCCATGCTGACCCTTCTCGCATTCGCCTTGTCCGGCCAGTTGGCTGTTTCGCCGCCGCCATCCCCGCCCATCGCCAGTCAATCGCCTATCGCTTCCGCTATGAAACGGATTCCTGAGGCCTGTGGTGATGGGATCGTTTCGGTCGATTTCCAGCCGCCAGCATCGGCGGGGTCTGGGCCATCGACCCTGCGCTTCGATGGCGCACAGACTTCGGATGGGCAGGTCCGAAAATACATGCTTCTGGATCGTCGCGATCAAAACAACTGCCCGTTGCCGATCAGCTACGCTGTGCCGGATCAGCCGCGCGCCTTGGGTCGGGTGATCGGTGAGCGTGCGTCGGAGACGCCATTTAGCCGCTAGGTCTCAATCGGGAACCGGCGAAACGGGCGGCTTGCCTGCGAAGACGGCCTGTAGATTGGCCATCATCCGTTCGGCCATGGCGGTGCGGGTCTCGACCGTGGCCGAGGCGACATGGGGCGCCAGAACGCAACGATCACTGTCGATCAGGGCCTGCGGCACATGGGGTTCGTCATCGAAGACATCCAGCCCCGCGCCGCCCAGATGACCAGACGTCAGGGCCTCTACCAGCGCCGCTTGATCCACCACCTCGCCGCGCGCGACATTGATCAGGACGCCGGTGGGGCCAAGCGCATCCAGAACCTCGGCCGAAACCAGACCACGCGTTGAGGCGCCGCCCGGCACGATGACGATCAGCACATCGACCGAGGCGGCCAGATCGACCAGCCGGGGCTCATGCCGCCAGGGCGCGCCCGCGACGGGGGTTCGGGTGTGATAGGCGATCTTGCCGGCGAAGGGAGCCAGACGGCTGGCGATGGCCTGACCGATCCGGCCCAGACCCAACAGGCCGTACCGCAGGCCGCTGGCGCTGCGCGACAGGGGAGGCGGGCCTTCGGACGCCCAGCGGCCGTCGCGGACATAGGCGTCCATCGCGGGCAGGCGGCGCAGGGTCGCCAGCGTCAGCAGCAGGGCCATGTCCGCCACATCGTCGTTCAGCACATCCGGCGTATGGGTGACGACAATCCCCCGCGACCGGGCATGGGACAGATCGACCAGATCATAACCGACCGCATGAACCGAGATGATCTTCAGGTTCGGCAGGGCGTCGATCAGCCGGGCGTCGACAGGCGACGATCCGGCGGCGGCGATGGCGGTGATGCGTTCGGCGGCGTCCGGCGCAGGCACTCCGTCCGGGCCGGGGCGATGCAGGGTCCAGCCCAGCGACGGCGCACGGCGCACCAGCAAATCGTCGGCGAGGTCGGGCAGGCCGACGGCGAGAATGTCCTGGCTCATGACGCCAGTTTAGGCGCGAGGGTGGGCCGCCGCATAGGCGTTCAACAGCCGCTCGGCGTCGACGCCGGTGTATTTCTGGGTCGTCGACAGGCTGGCGTGGCCCAGAAGCTCCTGAATTGAGCGCAGGTCGGCGCCCGCGCCCAGCAAATGGGTCGCGAAACTGTGGCGCAGGGCGTGCGGCGTGGTGCGTTCCGGCAGGCCCAGCCGTCCGCGCAGCCGCTGGACGCTGGCCTGAACATGACGGGGACTGAGCGGCCCGCCGCGTCGAGCGCGGAACAGGGCGCCGGTCGGCTCAAGCACAAAGGGCTGCAGCGCCAGATAGGCGTCGACCGCCTCACGCACGGCGGGCAGGACCGGCAGGATCCGGGTCTTTGACCCTTTGCCGATGATGCGGATCGTCTCGCCCAGCGGGGCGTCGGCGCGGGTCAGGCTCAGGGCCTCTGAGATCCGCAGGCCGCAGCCGTAGAGCAGGGTCAGAACGGCCCGATCACGCGCGGCCTCCCACGGATCGGCGTCGGGATCGGCGTCCGGTTCGGCCAGCAGGCCGCGCGCCTGATCCTCGGTCACCGGACGGGGCAGGGA
>NZ_JABAZW010000001.1 GCF_018608325.1 Brevundimonas sp.
GATCAGCGCCCCGATGCCGAGGGGCAGCAGTTTTCGGCGCCGTCGAGACGGTCCGGCGTCGCCCCGTTCCCCGCCCGGCTCCGTGTTCGGCGTCGGCGTGTCCTGGGTGTCGGTCATGGCGCGATCCTTTCGCCCTGGTCGATATAGTCGGGCATGTCCTCGATCCGGCCGCTGACATGAAGAAGGCGGGCGAGCGCGACCACGAAGTCATGGGCGGCCTGGGTGCGCTGGATCCGCGCGCGTCCGACGCCGAGTTGGGCGTCGATGACGTCGAGCGAGGTGGTTTGCTGCACCTGGTAGCCGACCATCTGGACGCGCAGGTTCTCCTCGGCGGCGACGATGGCGCTGTCGGTTCTCTGGAACCGCCGCCGGGCCGCTTCCGCGTCGTTCCAGGATCGGGTCACGCCGATCTCGATCTGGCTTTGCGCCTCGCGCAGCCCCGCCTGGGCCTGAGCGACCTTCTCGCGCGCGGCGCGGACGTTCTGCGAGCGATCGACGCCGGAGAAGAGGGTGTAACGGAGACCGACCCCCACGGACCAGTCCGGATCGGTCAACAAGGTGTCCCGACGATCAAAGTTGTACTGGGCGAAGCCATAGACCGTCGGCAGAAGCTCGGCGCGCTGGGCGGTAACACCGGCTTCCGCCTGGTCTTCCAGGGCCTGGAGCCGCTCCAGCTGCGGGTGGGCGCGATAGGCGGCTTGCAGATAGGTTTCCAGCGGCTCGAGCGGCCGGAGAAGCACGAAGAGAGACGTAGCCGGATCGATCCCCGACGGCGCCCTCAAGGTCCCAGAGAGCGCCGTGTCCGCGCTGGCCAGATTGGCTTCGGCCGTCTCCAGTTCGCGCGCCGCGTCGTCACGCGCCACCTCCACCTGCAGGCGCTGGGCGCGACTGATGAACCCTCCGCGCTCCAGAATCGTCGCATCGGCCAGGTGGCGTTCGAGGCCCGCCAGGACGTCGCGGCGGACGTCCCGAACCCGGGTGAGCAACTGTTGCCCGAAATAGAGTTCGGTCATCTGCAACAGGGCGTTATCGACGACGATCTGGCGCTCAGCCCGGGACTGGCCGAGTTGAGCCTCAGCGGCCGCTTGGGCGGCCGGAATAAAGCGGGACGGTGGCGGTGACGATCGGCCGCGTGCTGTCGCGTTCCATCTGGAACTGCAACGGATCGCTGATGGCGTAGTCCTGAGCGACATCCGCCAAGGGCCCCAGCGGCAGATAGAGGGTCTTTTGATACCGCATCATCTGGCCCTCGAACTCCACCGTGGGCAGCCGCAGCGTCCTTACGGCGTTTTCCTGGGCTTCCCGGCTGCGGACATCGGCGTCCGACGCCTCGATGGCGTCCGAGCGTTGCAGGAGCCTGGCCTGCGCGTCGCGATAGGTCAGGGGCAAAGGACCAACGGTCTGGAGGCCGGAGGTTTTGGCGTCAGAGATCTGGGCCTTGGATGCGGGAGCGTAGGCGGCCGCACAGGTCGACGAGATCAGCAGGACCAGCAGGATGGAAGGTCGCAAGGTCATGAGCGAGGTTCTCCTTGGCCGACCGTAGCGTTGACATCGATCCACCTCAATACATACCTGTATCGAATGATTCAGAAGACTGCTCTCTTGAGCCCAAGGCCTGTCCGGAGCCGTCCCACGCGTGCCCAGACGCGCGAGCGTATCCTCAACGGCGCCCTGGAAGCCTTCGCCGAACGCGGTTTCCAGGGGGCGACACAGGAGGACATTTGCGATCGGGTCGGATTGAGCCGGGGCGCGTACAACTCCAATTTCCGGTCCCAGGAGGAGCTGTTTTTCGCCATCTACGATCGGACGATCGAACGGCTGGAACGGCATCTCGAGATCTCGATTGCGTCGGCCCTGTCCAGACCGGGACCCGCGGCGGAGAACTTCGTCAGGGCGTTCATCGCCGACTACGCCTTCGACCGCAGTTGGTATCTGCTGCAGGCGGATTTCGGTCTGCACGCCCTACGAAACCCTGCGGTGGCGAGCCATTACGCCGCGCGGCAGAATCGCATCCTCTCGGTTATCGAAGAGGCTGTCGGCCGTGTCTGGAGGGGAATCGAGCCGAGCCGCCCCCACGCGTCTTCCCGCGTCGCTCGCCTCATTCTGGCGGTCCACGAAGGCGCCATGTTCCAGCGCCTACTGGAACCGTCCACAATAAAGGACGGCGAATTGTTGACCCTCCTCGCCGATCTTCTGTTCTCGAAATCCGCGATCAACTCATGAACAGTCCCGGCGACCGGTCCTCAGGGACGTGAGCCGATCACGCACAATGCCGGCCTATTCTAAAGAACCTGAGAGTTCACCTACACCACGCTCGCTGCGGTGCGCCCGGCGTTGACGTCGATTGTGGCGCCGGTGATATAGCGTCCACCCGGCCCGACTAGGTGTTTGGTCCCAGGCTTTGATGGTGTGATCCTTTCGTTGGAATGGAAGGAAGCCATATGGGCCAGGTTCGTCACGGGAGCGCCACGACCACGCACGCCGTCCGAGCAGCAATACAGCGATCGCAGGCTTCGCTCGCGACGCTGAGCCGGGAGTTGGGGATCAACCCCAAGACGGTGGCGAAGTGGCGTAAGCGGACCTCGGTCGAGGATCGCAAGACCGGGCCGAAGGAGCCGCGCTCGACGGTTCTGACGGAAGCCGAGGAAGCGATGGTCGTCGCGTTCCGGCGGCACACGCTGCTGCCGCTGGACGACTGCCTCTACGCCCTGCAGCCGTCCATCCCGCACCTGACGCGCTCAGCGTTGCACCGCTGCTTGCAGCGACACGGCATCTCACGCCTGCCGGATGTCGAAGGCGACAAGCCGAAGCGGCAGCGTTTCAAGCGTTACCCGATCGGCTTCTTTCATGTTGATATCGCCGAGCTGCAGACGGCCGAGGGCAGGCTCTATCTGTTCGTCGCCATTGATCGCACCAGCAAGTTCGCTGTCACCCAGCTGGTCGACAAGGCCGACAGACGAACCGCCTGGGAGTTCCTCGAACAGTTGTTGGAGGCCGTGCCGTACAAGATCCACACGATCCTGACCGACAACGGCATCCAGTTCGCCGAGCAGCCTCGCAACCGCAACACCGCCTTCTCGCGACAGATGCGCTTCGACATGATCTGCGAAGCCAACGACATCGAGCACCGGCTGACCAAGCCGAACCATCCGTGGACCAATGGCCAGGTCGAGCGGATGAACCGCACCATCAAGGACGCCACCGTCAAACGCTTCCACTACGACAGCCACGACGAACTGCGTACGCACCTCGCCGACTTTATGGCCGCCTACAACTTCGCCCGAAGGCTCAAGACCCTCAACGGTCTCACGCCTTACGAATACATCGCCAGAATCTGGACGTCAGAGCCTGACCGGTTCATCGTCAATCCGATCCACCAGATGCCTGGACTGAACACCTAGTGCCGCTACACGTCATCGACGAGGTGGTGGAGCGGATCACCAACCAGACTATCACCGCCTATGAGTATGACCCGGCGACCGCATCCTTGGTCCAGCACGCGGATGGAGTCGGTCAGTCCTGAGGGTCTTCGGGCATAGCCAGGCGTCGACCGAGGTCGCGCATAGTTTTACGCGACGGACGCGGAAGCTTGGCCTTCAAAGCCTCCAGTTCCTTCGCCTCATCCCGCGTCAGCGGGTGATCGTGATCCACCAAGATTCTGCGGATCGCACGCGCGACGTCAGCGGCGACCGCATCGTCGTCTTCGTCCAAAGGAGGACGGCTCACGAGGGTTCTCGGGTTGGTGACAGCATCTGGCGCAAGTTTAGCACGAGAGGACTAGTAGGGCACGTTCGACGCCGCGCGCCGCAGCAGCGCCTGCACAGCGGCCTCCTTGGTGGGCCAGGTGCCGCAGTCGATGCCGTTCAGGGAACCGACGAACTGGAGGCGGTCTCCGGCCGTCACGCGCCGGACGCCGAAAAGCTGACGGCCACGACGGAAGTGGATATAATGGGGGCGGCTGCGCATGGGCGAACTCCGTTGATCACCCTCCAGCGCTGAAGGCCGCCCAGCGCCTTATCAACCGCCCGAAAACATCTACGTCACCACCCCTTTTAGACGCCGATTGACATTCCTATCATTTGAACACTCATAGTGTCCTAATATGAAGATTGTCAAACATGTTGGTTTGACATTCGGCATATTGGAACACCGCGAGCGTCTTACTACGCTCAAAGTCAAACCATGGCTCCGGATTGATATCGGCCCGTGGACCCGAGTTCAGGCCTTGGGACTGAAACGCTCACCGATCCGCTCTGCAAGCGCGCGAACAGGATCGTCGCTCAGATGGGCATACCGTTCCGTGGCGCGACTGTTGGCGTGTCCCAGCGCCTTGCCGATCATCGGGAGGCTGGCCCCGTCGGCTAGGGCGAAGCTTGCGAAACTGTGGCGCAGGTCGTGGATGCGGACGCCTTCCAGCTTGGCTTTGGGGAGCACCTTGTCCCGCCAGATCTTGGACTCGGAGGTCGCATATCCGTTGTCGCCCTTGGCGGCCGGGAAGACGAATTGGCTTCGACCGCGGGTCTTGTAGAGACGGTGCAGGATTCCGAAGGCCATGTCGTTGAGCGAGATCCGACGATCCCCCGTGCGGCCACCGGCCTTGGTGCGGCTCGGCGGCAGCACGAGCCGACGCCGATCAAAATCGACCTCCGTCCAGCGCAGGCCCGCGATCTCGTTGCGCCTTGCGCCCGTCAGAAGCAGAAGCCGATAGACAGCGCCCTGCCGTTCGGAGATCGTCGCACCCGCTTCCAGGGCGTCCAGCGCTGCGATCAAATCCTGAGCCTGGGACTCGGACAGGAAGCGCTCGACCGCCGGCCTAATCTTGCGTTCGACTTTGGCGCAGGGGTTCGGGCCGGCGAAATGGCCCTTGTCGATCGCCCAGTTGAAGGTCGCCCGCAGGGTGGAATAGGTCCGGTCAGCGATGCCTGCCCCGCCCTTTACGATGGATCGACCACGAAGTTTGGTCTTCACATCCTTGGCGGTCTTCCCGGCCGTGATCGATCGGATCATCCCGGTGATGTGGTCGCGAGTGACCGTATCAAGCGCCATCTTCCCGAGCAGGGGCACGACGTGGCGCTCGAGGTTCGTCCGGTCCATGGCCCATGACGAATCCCGTTTGGTCGGTTTGTCGTCCGGCCCCCTCTCCAGATAGAGCTCAACCAAGCCTTTGACGGTAAGGCCCTCGATGCGCCTGCGGGCTTCGCCGGGATCGATGCCGCGCCGTGCGTCGACCACCACCGATGCGGCCTCCTTGCGAGCGCGGTCCGCGGTGAGCTTGTCCGGACCGTCCCCATGCTCGCCAAGCGTCAGCCAGCGTTGGATCCCGCGGACCCGGTACTTGATGGCGAAGATTCTTCGGACCGGCTTGGCTGCATGGCCCTGTCGGGTCTCGGTCCCTGGATAGATCCGAAGGCAGAAGCCTGCGATCTCGCTGTCCCAGATTCGACCCTCGCCGGTCTCCGGAACGGGCGCGCTCTCAACCACGCGCTTGGTGAGTTTTTGCTTCGTCATGGCGATAGAAATATACGCTCATTTCCGAGCCACCGCTACCACTCCGCTACCAACTCAAGTGAAACCGGCCGAAACGCTCCGCAACCGGATAAACAAGAAACTCTATGCAAAACAACATACAAAGCTGATTTTTGGAACGTCCTGAAAAGCCCGGAAATGCTGATCCCCAACATTGCCAAGGTTGGGGTCGAGAGTTCGAATCTCTTCGCCCGCTCCAAGTCGAGAACACGAAACGGCCCGTCAGCAATGACGGGCCGTTTGTCGTTTCAGGCGCTGTTTCCAGCGCTGGCGGCCTTTCGCCCTCTCGACCTGCCGGACAGGATTTGCTTGGCTGCAGCGGTGCTATTCGATGAGGCTGCTCATGATCCGTCACCGCTGCAAACTGGTCGCTCTGGCCGCACTCGCCGTGTCTGGCATTGCGTTGGGCGCCTGCGCCTACAACGAGGCCCTGGGCCGCAGCCAGTTCCTGATCGTCGACAATTCTTCGATGATCCAGCAGTCGAACGCCGCATGGGCCGACGCCGTGCGCACCCAGAATGTGACCACGACGGGGGCACAGGTCGACCGTATCCGCCGGGTGGGCAACAAGCTGGTGCAGGCCGCGCGTCTGGACAACCGGACCTGGGACTATGCGGTCTTCACCAACACCAGCCCCAACGCCTTTGTCCTGCCGTCCGGCCAGATCGGCGTGACCACGGGCCTGTTGTCGCTGGTTCAGAACGACGACCAGCTGGCCGCCGTCATCGGCCATGAGATCGCGCACGTCGTCGCCAATCACGCGGCGGAACGTTCATCGTCTCAGGCTGTGACTTCAATCGGCCTGCAGCTGGGTCAGAGGATCGCAGGCGACTATGGGCAGGCGGTTGGCGCCTATGGCGGCCTGGCGGCCCAGTACGGGGTCCTGCTGCCCTATTCGCGCCGCGACGAGCTGGAGGCGGATCGGCTGGGCGTGGACTATGTCCAGGCGGCGGGCTGGCGGCCCAGTCAGTCGGTGGCCCTGTGGCGTCTGATGGCGGCCCAGCGTCAGACGGCGACGCCGCAGTTCGCCTCGACCCACCCGTCGGATGCGACGCGGATCACGGCGCTGGAGCAGTATATCGCCAGCCGCGGCTGGAACTGATCAGACCCGGATGTCGAGGTAGGTCCCGGGGCGCATGATCCGGGGCTCCTCGCGCTGCGGCGACGCGGGCGGGGTTTCCACCGGCCGGGCCGGGCTGGCTGTGCGGGCCACCGACATGACGGCGGCCGAGGGCAGGGGCGCTGGCGGGGAAGCCGCAGCCTGCGCCTGATTCATGGCCGCACGGAAGAAGGCCGCCTGGGCGCTGCGTGCGCTGGGCAGGTCCAGCCCCTGCGGGGGCGGCGTCAAAGACATTCCGGGGCGAATCGCGCTCATGCGGACATGGTTAACGCATACCGTCGAGAAATGGTTAATACGCCGGTGAAGCTTTCAGTGTTTTGCGCTGGGCGGCGGACGCGGCGGGGCCTGCATCGAGGCGACCAGCCGCTCGATATCCGCATCGTTCAACAGCGGACCTGAATGTTTGGCGGTGATCCGGCCCATGGCGTCGACGGCGAAGGTCTCGGGCACGCCTGAAATCCCTAGGTCCAGCCCCGCGCGCCCCTCATGGTCCACCAGAACCAGCGCAAACGGATCGCCCATCTCATCCAGGAAGGCGCGAGTGGCGACCGGCTCGTCCTTGTAGGCGACGCCGACCACATTGATGCCGCGGGCCTTCAGTTCCAGCAGCTTGGGGTGTTCGATCCGGCACGGCGCGCACCAGGAGGCGAAGACATTGACCAGCATGGGCTTGCCGACGCCTGCCGTCTTCAGGTCCAGATTGCCCGGTCCCGGCTGGTCGCCGGTCAGCATGGGCAGGACGGTCTCAGGGATAGGCTGGCCGACCATGGCGTCAGGCTTGTAGGATGGATCGCGCTTCAGCGACCAGCCGACGAACAGCACCGCCAGCGCCGCGATCACGGCCAGCGGAATCAGGGCCAGCCAGCGGTTCATTTTTCTCGTCCGGTTGCGATGCGGGCTGCTTCGTCGGTGGTGGTGTCCAGCCGAGCCAGTTCCTGCTTCCATTTGCGCGAAGCGATGAAGGCGCGGGCGATCAGGGCGAGCACCACCAGGGCGCTGACGCCCCAGGCCGGCCAGACGAACAAGGCATAACGGCCCATGTCGAGGTCGAGCATTCAGGCCTCCTTCTTAAGCTTCCAGCGCCTTGCGGGCGCGCAGGGTCATGACGCGGCGGCGGCGGACCTCGGTGCGGATCGCCGTCAGCCACAGGGCCAGAAACAGCACCCCATAGGCCGCCAGCATGGTCAGGAAGGGCGGCAGATAGACCGGATCCAGACCCGACGAACCGGGCGTCAGGAAGCTGGCGGGTTGATGCAGGGTGTTCCACCAGTCGACCGAGAATTTGACGATCGGCAGATTGATCAGGCCGACCAGACCCAGAACAGCGGCGGCGCGCGCCCCCTTCTGCTCGTCGTCGATCGAGGCCCTCAGCGCCATATAGCCAAGATAGAACAGGAACAGCACCAGCACGCTGGTCAGGCGCGCGTCCCACACCCACCATGTGCCCCACATCGGCTTGCCCCACAG
>NZ_JABAZW010000167.1 GCF_018608325.1 Brevundimonas sp.
CATCTATCTGGCCGACACCCTGAACGAGATGGGCCTGTTCCTGCGTCTGGCGGACGTAGTGGTCATGGGGGGTTCGTTCGCCCCTGCGCTGGGCCTTGCGCCGGTCGGGGGGCATAATCCGCTGGAGCCTGCGCGGCTGGCGCGGCCGACAATCAGCGGACCGGACGCCTCCAACTGGGCCACCGTGACCTCGTCGCTGGCCGAGGCGGGCGGGCTGATACTGGTGCAGGGACCGCATGAACTGGCCGGGGTCATCGCCCCCCTGCTGGCCGACCCGGCGGCGGCCAAGGCCATGGGCGAGCGAGCGAAACGGGCGGCGGCGGAGGCAGGCGGCGGGCTGGACCGGCTGTGGTCGCTGCTGACGCCTCTGATCCCTCCTGCGCCCGCCAAGGGGATGCGGCGATGAAGCTGAACACGCCGCGCTGGTGGTATATCCGCGACCACAATCATGCACGGGTGACGCGCACGGTGCTGAAGCCGCTGGGCTGGATCTGGGCCGGGGTGACGGCCAGCAAGATCGCCAAGGCCACGCCGGTCGATCCCGGCTGCGCGGTGATTTCAGTAGGCAATCTGACGGTCGGCGGTTCTGGCAAGACGCCGGTGGCGCGCGAGACGCTGCGGCTGCTGCACGCGGCGGGCGTTGAGGCGCACGGCCTGTCACGCGGTTACGGCGGAAAACTTGAAGGGCCGGTGCGGGTTGATCCGACGGTGCATACGGCGGCGGATGTCGGCGATGAGCCGCTGATGCTGGCGCAGGACGCGCCGGTGTGGATTTCACGCGACCGGATCGCGGGCGCAAACGCTGCTGTCGCGGACGGAGCGCAGGCGGTGGTGCTGGATGACGGGCATCAGAACCCGGCGCTGAAAAAGACCGTCAGCCTGATTGTCGTGGACGGCGAGACGCGCGGCGATGAATGGCCGTTCGGGGATGGGTCGGTGTTTCCGTCCGGCCCGATGCGCGAGCCGCTGAAGGCCGGGCTGTCGCGCGCCGATGCGGTGGTGGTGATGCTGCCGACCGATGTGGATCAGGCCGACCCGGAACTGCTGGAGCTGTTTGGCGACCTGCCCGTCTTCATCGCTCGACTGACGCCCGAGGGGCCGCCGCCGTCCGGCCCGCAGGTCGGGTTCGCGGGCATCGCCAAGCCGTGGAAGGTCGAACGGTCGCTGAAGGCGGCGGGGTGTGATCTGGTCGACTTCGTCCCCTTCCCCGACCATGCGGCCTATAGCGCCGAGAACATGAAGTTCCTGGCCGAACGGGCGACGGTCTATGGCGCCGGTCTGGTCACGACCGAGAAGGATTGGGTCCGGCTGACGCCCGACCAGCGCACGCAGGTGGCGGCCTGGCCGGTCGTTGCCCGGTTCGAGGATCAGGCGGCTTTCGACGCCTTCCTGACCCGCCGTATTCAGTCGGCGCGATAAACCACGCCGTTACGCATCACGAACTTCACGCGCTCCAGCTCGGTCACGTCCGTCAGGGGATCACCGGCGACGGCGACGATGTCGGCGTTGCGGCCGACGCCGATCCGACCAGCCTCGTTGGCGATCTTCAGGTGTTCGGCGGCGCCGACCGTTGCGGCCTGAATGGCCTCAAGCGGGGTCAGACCGGCGCGGACCAGAAGGGCGAACTCCTGAGCATTGTCACCGTGGGCCGAAACACCCGAGTCGGTGCCGAAGGCGATCTTGACCCCGGCGTTGTGGGCGCGGCGGGCCATGTCCAGCATCTTGGGTCCGGCTTCCAGCGCCTTGGCCGTCTGGGCGGGCGTGAAGAAGTTGTTGGGGCTGGACGCCACGCGCGCCACGAAGTCGCCCGCCAGCAGGGTCGGCACCAGCCAGGCGTTGTTCGTCTTGAACAGGCGGATCGACTGGTCGTCCAGATAGGTGCCGTGTTCGATGGAATCGCCGCCTGCGCGCAGGAAGGCGTTGATGCCGTCGACGCCGTGGGCGTGGGCGGTGACCTGACGGCCCATGCGGTGCGCGCTTTCGACGATGGCGGCCAGTTCAGCGTCGGAGAACTGTTGGTTCAGGCCCGCCGCCGTATTGGACAGGACGCCGCCGGTGGCGGTGATCTTGATGATGTCGGCGCCCGAGCGGACCTGAGTGCGGACGGCGCGCATGCAGTCCTCGGCGCCCGAACAGACGCTTTCGGGCGACATCAGGTGCAGGATGTCCTCACGATAGCCGTTGACGTCGCCATGACCGCCGTGGATCGACACTGCGCTGCCCGAGGCGATGATGCGCGGCCCCGGCACGTCGCCGTTCCTGACCGCATTGCGCAGGGCGAAGATCGCCTCGTTGCTGGCGCCCAGATCGGCCACCGTGGTGAAGCCCGCCAGCAGGGTGCGACGCGCGTAACGGGCGCCCACCATCGCCTGATCGGCGTCGGACTGGACCAGGCCGTCAATGCGCGAACTGGCGCTCTGCTGGCCCGTCAGGTGGACATGGCTGTCGATCAGTCCGGGCAGGACGAAGGCGTCGCGCAGGTCCACGACCTTGCCCTGAGACGCGTCGCCGACAAAGCCGTCGCGCACTTCGACGACTTGGTTCCCTCTGATCACGAGAGTTTTACCACGTTGCACAACACCGGTCGCCGGGTCGGCCAGAAGACGGCCTGCTTCGACGAACACTGTCGCCTGCGTATCCCCCATTCCAGTGACAGCCGGGGTTTGCTGCGCGAACGCCGCAGTCGCCGACGCCATCAGCGCCGCCAGAGCCAAGCCCAAACGTTTCATCAAATACTCCCCCGGCATCCCTGCCCCAAAATAGCCCCACAAGGCTCAGGTTGCCTGAACCGTAACCTTTTGAAACAAACCACCCCCAAGAACAAACCGCAACGAGGGCGTCGCATGCGGCTATCGAGACGAGGCATGATTCTGGGCGGTTCGGCCCTGCTGACCGGTTGCGCGAGCGCAAGCGCGAAGGCGCCGATCACGACACTGGCGCAAGCCGCACCGATCGCTTCGCCGAGCGTGGAGCTGCCGGTGATCCAGACGGGCGTTCTGACGCCGCCTCCGCTCGATCCCCGCCGCCATGTCCGCAAGGACCTGATGGACCGCGCCATGGCCGCGCTGGACACCCACCACCGCAAACTGCCGCTGCGCGACCGGATGTATCTGGTCGATTTCAAGAAATTCTCGGGCGAGGAACGACTGTACGAGGTCGATCTGGTCAGCGGTGAAGTGAAGGTGCTGCGCACCTGCCACGGGCGCGGCTCGGACCCCAGCCATTCGGGTTATGCCCAGCGGTTCTCGAACACGCCGAACTCGAACATGTCGTCGGTCGGCGCCTATGCCACAGCGGGCGCCAGCTGGGGCAGCCAGCAGGGGCCGAACGTGCTTCTGGACGGGCTGGAATACACCAACGACAAGGCCCGTGAGCGCGCCATCATCATCCACGGCGCGGACTATGCGGACCCGCAGTTCCTGGCGCGCGAAGGCAAGCTGGGCCGCAGCTACGGCTGTTTCTCGGTGGCCCACACCGACCTGCCGGAACTGCGCGAACGGATGGGCGAAGGCCGCCTGCTGTACGCGGCGGCGTGAGGGTTCAAGTCCACCGGGATTCAACCGACCTGCCTCTCGAATCGTCATTCCGGGGCTGAGCGCAGCGAAGAACCCGGAACCCAGGGCTACAGTCGCACCGCTGGACACATTCGACGCCAGATATGAGCTTCCTGGGTTCCGGGTTCGCCCTGCGGACGCCCCGGAATGACGGTCTAGGCTGATCTCGACCAGATTTAACCGAACCAGCCCGCGATCATGATCCGCAGGGGATTACTCGGGTCGGACAGCAGCTTGGCCACCATGCCCAGCGAGATCACGACCAGCAGCGGCCGGATCAGGCGCGGCCCGAACCGCATGGCCGAGTGTGCGCCCAGCCGCCCGCCGATGATCTGGCCCACGGCCATCGAGCCGCCCAGCAGCCACATCACATGGCCGCCCGCCGCCAGAACCACCACCGAGACGACATTGCTCATCAGGTTCAGCGCCTTGGTGTTGGCCGTCGCGCGCGTCAGGCCCATGCCCATCAGGGTCACAAGGCTGAGGGCGTAGAAGGATCCAGCGCCGGGACCGAAGAATCCGTCATAGAAGCCGATGCCGCCCGCCACGGCGCTGTAGGCCAGCGGGGTCAGGCGGGCGTGGGCGTCCTCGTCGTTCGCCTTGGGTCCGAACAGGAAATAAAAGGCGATGGCGATCAGCAGCACCGGCAGCAGCACCATCAGCCAGCGGGTGTCGGCCACCGTGACCGCAAACGCCCCCATGGCCGCGCCCAGCAGGGTCGAGCCCAGCGGCCACTTCAACAGGCCAAAGTCGATCCGACCTGCACGCCAATAGCTCCAGGTCGCCGAGGCCGTGCCGAAGCTGGCCTGCACCTTGTTGGTGGCGATGGCGGCGACCGGCGGAATGCCCGCCGCCAGCAGGGCCGGAACCGTGATCAGCCCGCCGCCGCCCGCGATGGCGTCGACAAACCCCGCCGCCACGGCCGCAAGGCACAGCAGGGCGATGATCTCAGGGGCCAGTTCAACCATGCGATACTCTCACTCGGCCGGTGTTCGGCCTATTCGCGGTCCAGGGCGCGCCAGCCGATGTCGGAGCGGTTGAAGCCGCCCGGCCAGTCGATCCTGGCGATGGCCTCATAGGCGCGTTCGCGGGCCTGGGCGATGTCGTCACCCTCGGCGCAGACGTTCAGCACCCGCCCGCCCGCAGCGGTCAAAGCCCCGTCTTCGCGGCGCTTGGTTCCGGCATGGAAGACCTGGACGTGAGGGCCGAAGTCCTGATCAGCGCCGCGGATGGTCGAGCCTTCCAGCGGGCTGTCGGGATAGCCCTTGGCCGCCATGACCACGCAGATCACGGTCTGGGGCTTGAAGGCGGCGTGGGGCAGGCCCGAGACGTCGCCCCGCGCGCAAGCCAGCAGATAAGGCACGATGTCGCCGTCAAAGCGCATCATCAGCACCTGACATTCCGGGTCGCCGAAACGGGCGTTGAACTCGACCACCTTGGGGCCGTCCTCGGTCGCCATCAGACCGGCGTACAGAACGCCGCGATAGGGCGCGCCCTCTTCGGCCATTTTCTGGATGGTGGGCTGGACGATCAGGTCATTGGCCTGCTGCACCAGTGCGTCGGTGAAGACGGGCGCGGGCGAATAGGCGCCCATGCCGCCGGTGTTGGGGCCAAGGTCACCGTCAAAGGCGCGCTTGTGGTCCTGAGCCCCGCCGAACAGCACGGCCTGCTTGCCGTCACACAGGGCGAAGAGGGAGCCCTCCTCCCCGTCCATGAACTCCTCGATCACGACGCGGGCGCCCGCTGCGCCGAAACGCCCGCCCAGCATCCGCTCGATCTCGGCCTCGGCGTCCTGACGGTCCGGACTGATGGCCACGCCCTTGCCCGCCGCCAGACCATCGGCCTTGATGACATAGGGGGCGGCGAAACGGTCCAGCGCGCCCTTGGCGTCGGCGACCGTCTCATAGACGCCATAACCGGCGGTGGGGATGTTGTGGCGCTCCAGAAAGGCCTTGGAGAAGGCCTTGGAGGTTTCCAGCTGCGCCGCCTTGGCGGTGGGGCCGAAGCAGGGAATGCCCGCTGCGGCCAGCAGGTCAGCCAGACCCGCCGCCAGCGCCAGTTCCGGCCCGACGACGACCAGATCGGCCTTGATCTCACGCGCCAGAGCCGCGAGCCCTTCGGCGTCATCGGCCTTGACCGCGCGAAGCTCGCACAGCTTCTCGATGCCGGGATTGCCGGGTGCGGCGACAAGCCGCGTGACCAGCGGCGACTGGGCGATCTTCCAGGCCAGGGCGTGTTCGCGCCCGCCCGATCCGACGAGAAGAATGTTCATGAGACCGGGCAATGACGGCGCCGCTGCGGTCGGTCAAGCGCCGGGCCGGCTTATTCCGGCAATGGCGGCGCGATATCGGGGCTGTAGGCAGGCAGAGCCTGCAGTTGGGCGGCGGTCAGGCTGGTCATCAGATCGTTGTTGGCCCCGTTCTGGATCGGCGCCAGATCGGCGATCGGCACCATGACATTGACGGCGCCCGGCCCCTGCAATTCGACCACCACATGGGTCAGACGCCGCTGCGGGTCCAGCACCAGCTTGGTCACCCCGCCCAGATCCGTGTTGTCGCGCGACAGGAGGTTTGCCCCCTCCAACTGATCCCGGGTCATGTTGAAAGCCAGGACCGTGTCGCCGCCGACCGCATCGGACTGGGCGTCAGTCGCCGGAACCGGCGGGGCGTTGGGGGCGGACTGTTCGACGACCGCGTCGTCATTCTGGTTGGAGCAGCCGACGAGGCCCAAGCCCAGCAAGGCAATGGTCAGGACAGTCAGACGCTTCATCGAAATCGCTCAGGCCTCAAAGGATCGCCGACAGGACATAAACGACGAAACCCAGCAGAATTATGCTCAGGATAATCAGCCACGGGCTCATGGCGCCGCCTGCGCCGCTGCGCCGCTGCAGGCCCCGCTCACGCGGGTCACGGTCGTCCGGGTCTGTTCCTCTGGGATCGGCGGGCATGGATCAGGAACGGCGAGCGCTGCCCGCCGTTCCCACGTATCCGTCCAAACGCAGGACGGGCGGTCTTATGGCGCCCAGGCAGGCAGCGCCTTGACCTGATCCAGCGTCAGGGGGGTGACCACGACATGATCGTCCCCCAAGGTCTTCACCGTCAGCCCAGCCAGCGGCAGACGCACCCAGCGTTCGCCCACCCCGGTCGGGGCCACGATCAGGCCGGTCGCCTTGCCGTCGCTGCTGATGTCGACCCTTTGGACGTCGCCGACATCGGTCCCATCGCTGGACAACAGATTGGCGCCTTCCAGCTGGGCGCTTCTCAGGCCCAGAACCATCGGTTCGCCCTGCGTCATGGCGGCGGCGTCGGTCTGGGGCGTCATGGCCTGGGGCGGGGCCGTCGCAGGCGCAGGCGCGGGGGGCGGGGTTTCCTTTTGTTGAGAACAGGCCGCCAGCAGGGCTGCTGCTGCGGCGGCGATCATCAGACTGCGGTTCATTGAACTCATCCTGGTCAAGCCCGTGTGTGGGCATGGCGCCGGCCAGCAAGGACCACGGACCGGCGGACGGATCGCAGGAGGGGCGCTGTGGGGAGGCGCTCGGCTGATCACCCTTCGGGGGTCTGGATGGCGGTTGCCCGACTCCATGAGCGCCAAACGCATGCTGTCATCGACCGTTCCGCGCCCATTCCCGCATTCGGCGGCGCACGGTAAGGTGGGGACATGAGTGACGACTCCTACGTATTCGAAGGCCCGGCTGAACAGTCAGCCCCGCGCGACAACAATCCGCCCCTGTCCATCTCGGAGCTGTCCTTCGCGCTGAAGCGGACGCTGGAGGAACGGTTCGGCCATGTGCGGCTGCGCGGTGAAATCTCCAAGGTGAACCGCCACGCCTCGGGCCACGTCTATCTGACGCTGAAGGACGACAAGTCAGCCATCGACGGCGTGATCTGGAAGGGCGCGGTGCGGGGTCTGGGCGTCCAGCCGCAAGCGGGGCTGGAAGTCATCGTCACCGGCAAGATCACCTCCTATCCGGCGCGGTCGTCCTACCAGATCGTGATCGAGAGCATGGAGGCGGCGGGCGCGGGCGCCCTGCTGGCCCAGCTTGAGCGGCTGAAGCTGCGCCTGCGCGAAGAGGGCCTGTTCGAGCCCGCGCGCAAGAAGCCCCTGCCCCAGTTCCCACGCACCATCGGCGTCATCACCAGCCCGACCGGCGCCGTGATCCGCGACGTGCTGCACCGGATCGCCGAACGCTGGCCGTGCCGGGTCATCGTCTGGCCCGTAATGGTTCAGGGCGATGCAGCAGCCGGTCAGGTGGCCAACGCCATACGCGGCTTCGACGCCATGGAGCCGGGCGGCCCCATTCCCCGCCCTGACCTGCTGATCGTCGCGCGCGGCGGCGGGTCGGTGGAGGATCTGTGGTGCTTCAACGACGAAGCTCTGGCCCGCACGGTGGCGGCGGCGCGCATCCCGATCATCTCGGCCGTGGGGCACGAGACGGACACCACCCTGATCGACTTCGTCTCGGAC
>NZ_JABAZW010000021.1 GCF_018608325.1 Brevundimonas sp.
CCAGCACCGACACCAGGGCCTCGCCCACGCCCAGCGCCTGAATGGCCTCGGCGGTGTTGAAGGCGGGATTGGTGCGGAAGCTTTGCGATGCGGCCTTCAGACCCTTCTGGTCCGAGGGCGTATAGGCGCGAAGGGCGTGCTGGACGCGGTTGCCCAGCTGGGCCAGAACGCTGTCGGGAATATCCGCCGGATTCTGGGTCACGAAATAGACGCCGACGCCCTTGGAGCGGATCAGGCGCACGACCTGTTCGACCTTCTCCAGCAGGGCCTTGGGCGCGTCGTTGAACAGCAGGTGGGCTTCGTCGAAGAAGAAGACCATGCGCGGCTTGTCCGGGTCGCCGATCTCGGGCAGCCGCTCGAACAGCTCCGACAGCAGCCAAAGGAGGAAGGCCGCATACAGGCGCGGGCTGTTCATCAGCCGGGTCGAATCCAGCACATTGACCTGACCGCGTCCGTCCAGACCGGTGCGGATCATGTCCT
Organism: Brevundimonas sp.; assembly: GCF_018608325.1. Lineage (GTDB taxonomy): Bacteria > Pseudomonadota > Alphaproteobacteria > Caulobacterales > Caulobacteraceae > Brevundimonas. The sequence goes on from NZ_JABAZW010000021.1 coordinate 481, forward strand.
CAAGCTTCAGGGCCGGTTCGCCGAAGAAGGCGCCGCCCCCCTCCTGTTCGACCTGCAGCAGGGCGCGCTGGATGGAGGCGATGGAGGCGGGGGCCACATTGCCGACCTCGCGGCCGATCCGGTCAGCGTTCTCGCCCACATAGGCCAGCAGGCTGCGCAGATCGCCGATGTCCAGCAGCAGCAGGCCTTCCTTGTCGGCGACATGGAAGACCACCGTCAGCACGCCTTCCTGCACCTCGTTCAGGTTCAGCATCCGCGCCATCAGCACGGGGCCGATCTCGGACATGGTGGCGCGGATCGGGTGGCCCTTCTGGCCGTACAGGTCCCAGAAGACGGTGGGCGCGGCGCGCGGCGTCAGGGTCAGGCCCATGTCGGCGGCGCGGGCGATCAGCTTGTCGTTCGGCGTCCCCGGCTGGGAGATGCCCGACAGGTCGCCCTTCACATCGGCGCAGAAGACCGGCACCCCGGCGTCGGAGAAACCCTGGGCCATGATCTGCAGGGTGACCGTCTTGCCGGTGCCGGTGGCGCCAGCGACGACGCCGTGGCGGTTGGCGCGATTATACAGAAGGTTTTCCGGCGCATTGGCGTCGGACTGGCCAAGAAACAGGCCGGAAGGCGTATCGGACATGCAAGTCTCCGGGAGCGTCGCGACAAGGTCTAGCGCGATAAATCCCGGGCCGGAACAGTGATTGACGTCACGATCAGTCAAGTCGATGACTGAGGCATGGAAACACCGATCACAACCCCGGCGCCCGCAGCTTCACGCAACGCCCTGGCGATCATCGCGACTGTCGCCGCAGGCGCCGCCATCTACTGGCTCAGGGACATACTGACGCCACTGGCCATGGCCCTGTTCCTGCTGATCATGATCGACGGGGTGAAGCGTTCGATCGCGACGCGCACGCCGCTGAACGACCGCTGGGCCGGGATCGCGGCCCTGACCCTGGTGGTGCTGGGCTTCTTCGCCTCCATCGGCATCATCGTGAACGGCGCGGCCGGCTTCTTCGGCGAGGCGTCCGGCGTGTCCCAGAATCTGGGCCCGCGCATCGATCAGATCATTCACGACAGCTACGGCCTGCTGCATCTGGCCAACCCGCCCAAGGCGCAGGACCTGATCAACGGCGTGGACCTGCGCGCCTATCTGGCCTCCGCCGCCTTCCAGGCCCAGGGCGTCGTCTCCAGCGCCTTCTTCGTGCTGATCTATCTGGGCTTCCTGTTGGCCTCGCAGATGGGCTTCCAGCGCAAGATCGTGGGCATGTTCCCCTTCAAGGCCCAGCGGGACGAGGCCGTGGCCATCTTCCAGCGGGTGCGCGGCGGGGTCGAGGGCTATATCTGGGTTCAGGCGGTCACAGGCGTGATGATCTGCGCCGTGGCCTGGGCCCTGATGCGCGCCGTCGGGCTTCAGAACGCCGAGTTCTGGACCTTCGTCATCTTCATCGTCGGCTTCATCCCCATGCTGGGCGGCGCCATTGCGGGTCTGGCCCCGCCCCTGTTCGCCCTGGTGCAGTTCGAAAGCTACTGGCCCGCCCTGATCCTGCTGGTGGGCCTGCAGATCATCCTGTTCGTCGTCGGCAACTTCATCCAGCCGCGCATGCAGGGCGACAATCAGAACATCGACCCGGTCGTGGTGCTGCTGGCCCTGGCCTTCTGGGGCAAGCTGTGGGGCGTGGTCGGCATGTTCCTGTCCACGCCGCTGGCCGTCATGGCCATGGCGATCCTGGCCGAGTTCAGGGGATCGCGCTGGATGGCGGTGCTGCTGTCCGGCGACGGCAACCCCTATGGCGATGAGGACAAGCCCAAACGCGACAAGCCCGCGCAAAAGCCGAAAAAGTCACCGCCGAAGTCCGCTGAGGCCGCCGACTGAGCACCTGCGGCGCCCAGTCGCACATATTCCTGAAAATTGTCGCTGCGGGCGCCCTTGAACCGCCGGATTGTTTCACCCCCTTAGCCTCAACGCTGCGGTGACCCTCCCCTCCGAACCGCAGTGGAAGCGAGACCGGCGCGCCCTCCCCTCCCCAAGCGTCGGCCCGCGCAGGCCGCCGAGCTTCCCCTAGCTCGGCGGCCTTCTCGTATGTGGCGCCGCACAATCATTCCAAGCTTAACGTCGATCATGAGCATGATCTCGCGCATCCTGCCGTTTTGGGGGCTTTTCCCGCGACCGGACCTGGCCTAGGTCAGATCAGTGGCGCGTCGTCGCGCCGCTTTATCCTGCGGCCTCGCCGCGTCGCCGAGACAAGTTGAAATGACCGCCCTCGATCCGCGTCCCACCCCAGTCCAGACGATTTCTCTGACGGCTCTGGAGGCGGCGTTTGCGCGGATCATTGGGTCGGGTCCCGGTGCGTCGGAAAAGGCCTATCTGGCCCAGGCGCACGAAGACTACGCCGCCGACGAAACCCCCGAGCTGGACGGCGAAGACCTGGCCGCCCTGCTGGCCCAGTCCTGGAAGGCCGCCGGCGCCTATGCCGCCGGGTCCGCCCCCCTGATCACCGTCGGCCCGCTGGTCGGCGCGGATGGTCAGACGCTGGACTATAATCTGGTCCGCATCGTCCAGTCGGACGCCCCCTTCCTGGTCGACAGCGTCATGGGGGTGCTGGCCGAGGCCGGTGTTTCCGTGCGCGCCCTTTTCCACCCCGTGGTCGAGCTTCAAGGTCAGCGCCTGTCCATCATCATGCTGGTCATCGACGGCGTGCCGCAGGAGCGTCGCGACGCCCTGGGCGAGGGTCTGGCCCAGACCCTGTCCGACGTCCACGCCGCCGTGAACGACCATGAGGCCATGGCCGCCCTGATGCGCCAGGCCGTGCAGCGCCTGCAGGACACCCCGCCCCAGGGCGACGCGGCCATGCTGGCCGAGACGATCGAATTCCTGAAATGGCTCAAGAGCGACCATTTCGTCTTCCTGGGCGCGCGCGACTACGACTATCCCCGCGCCGCCGACGGCGACTATGAGGCCGAGGCCGCACTGAACCAGTCCGGCGCCGGTCTGGGCATTCTGGCGGACCCGGAACGCACCGTGCTGCGGCGTGCGTCCGAACCCGCCGTCCTGACCCGCCAGATGCGCCGCCAGTTGGACCTGTCCGAACCGGTGACCGTGGCCAAGGCCAACGCCCGTTCGCGCGTTCACCGTCACGCCTACATGGATTACGTCGGGGTCAAGCGTTACGGCGCGGACGGCAAGGCGACGGGCGAAACCCGCTTCGTGGGCCTGTTCACCTCTGACGCCTATGACCAGTTGGCGACGGACGTGCCCCTGCTGCGCCGCAAGGTGGCCAACGCCCTGGCCCGCGCCGACAAGGCCCCGGGCAGCCACAACGAAAAACGCCTCAAGAACATTCTTGAGAACTATCCGCGCGACGAGCTTTTCCAGATCGGCGAGGACGAGCTGCTGTCCATCGCCCTGGGCATCCTGCACCTGTACGACCGTCCGCGCATCCGCCTGTTCTCGCGTCAGGATCCGTTCGACCGGTTCGTCTCGGTCCTGTGCTTCATTCCGCGTGAGAAGTTCGACGCCTCGGTGCGCGAACGGATCGGCCACATCATCGCCCGCGCCTGGGGCGGTCGCGTCTCGGCCTGGTATCCGCAACTGTCCGACGCGCCTCTGGTGCGGGTCCACTACATCATCGGCGTCGAGCCGGGGAACCATCCGACGCCGGACCATGTCCAGCTGGAGCATGACGTGGCCGAAGCCGGTCGCGGCTGGGTCGACCGGTTCGAGGCCGCCCTGCGCCGCGCCAATGTCGCCGATGTCCAGGTTGGTCCACTCAGCGCCCGCTGGGCCCGCGCCTTCGGCGCCGCCTATCGCGACCGCTATGACGCCGACGAGGCCGCTATCGACCTGCAGCAGATGGACCGTCTGAACGCCACCGGAGAGGTCGGCGCGGGCGAACCCATTACGGTGCGCGCCTTCCGTAATCCTGACGACAGCCGCCTTCAGTTCCGCTTCAAACTGTATCGTCGCGGCCCGGCTGTGCCCCTGTCCGACGTCCTGCCGATCATGGCCGACATGGGCCTGAAGACGCTTGAGGAATACGGCTATCCGATCCGTCCGGCGGGCGAGGAGGAAATCCACGTCCACGAATTCCTGATGGAAGACCCGCGCGGCGAGGCCCTGGTCTTCGCTGACGTAAAGGAGCCGTTCGAACGCGCCTTCGCCGCCGTCTGGACCGGCCGCACCGAAAGCGACGGCTTCAACCGTCTGGTGGTCGAACTGGGCTTCGAATGGCGCGAGGCCGCCCTGATCCGCACCCTGGCCCGCTATCGCCAGCAGACCGGCCTGGACCCGTCGCAGGCGGTGCAGGAAGAAGCCCTGCGCGAATACCCCGAGGTGTCGCGCGCCCTTCTGGCCCTGTTCACCGCCAAGTTCGGCGATGAAGGTGGTGCGGTTCAGGATCGCGAGGCGACGGTCGCCGAGCTGAACGACCGGATCAACGCCCTGCTTCAGGACGTCAAGAGCCTGGACCACGACCGCGCCCTGCGCCGCATCGCCCTGCTGATCGGGGCGATCAAACGCTCCAACTTCTTCCAGCTGGACGCCGACGGTCAGCCCAAGCCGCACATCTCCATCAAGATCGCCTCGCGTGAGCTTGAAGACCTGCCCCTGCCCAAGCCCTATCGCGAAATCTTCGTCTGGGCGCCGCACATCGAGGGCGTGCACCTGCGCTTTGGTCCCGTCGCGCGCGGCGGCCTGCGCTGGTCCGACCGCCGCGACGACTTCCGCACCGAGGTTCTGGGTCTGGTGAAGGCCCAACAGGTCAAGAACGCCGTCATCGTGCCTGTCGGCTCCAAGGGCGGCTTCTATCCCAAGCAACTGCCCCGCACGACGGACCGCGAGGCCATTCAGGGCGAGGCCATCCGCGCCTATCGCACCTTCCTGTCCGGCCTTCTGGACATCACCGACAACATCGCCGCCGACGGTTCGGTGGTGCGTCCGGCCAATGTCGTCGCCTGGGAGCAGGACGATCCCTATCTGGTCGTCGCCGCCGACAAGGGCACGGCGACCTTCTCCGACATCGCCAACGGCATCTCCGCGTCTTACGGCTTCTGGCTGGGCGACGCCTTCGCCTCGGGCGGGTCGGTCGGCTATGACCACAAGGGCATGGGCATCACCGCCCGCGGCGCCTGGGAAGCGGTCAAGCGCCACTTCCGCGAGATCGGCAAGGATATCCAGACCGAGCCCTTCACGATGGTCGGCGTCGGCGACATGTCCGGCGACGTCTTCGGCAATGGCGCGCTTCTGTCCAAGGCCACGCGACTGGTCGCCGCCTTCGATCACCGCGACATCTTCATTGATCCGAACCCGGACCATGTCTCGGGCTGGACCGAGCGCAAACGCCTGTTCGACCTGCCGCGCTCGTCCTGGCAGGACTATGACAAGGCCCTGATTTCAGAGGGCGGCGGCGTCTTTTCGCGCTCGGCCAAGTCGATCCAGCTGACGCCCCAGATCAAGGCCGCGCTGGACATAACCGACGATGTTCTGGACCCGGTCAGCCTGATCCGCGCCATCCTGAAGGCGCCGACCGAGCTGCTGTATCTGGGCGGCATCGGCACCTATGTGAAATCGCCTGCCGAGACCGACGCACAGGTCGGCGACAAGGGCACCGACGCCCTGCGGATCAATGGCGACGAGTTGCGGGTCAAGGTGGTGGGCGAGGGCGCCAACCTGGGCTTCACCCAGGCGGGCCGCATCGTGTTCGGCCAGAACGGCGGCCGCATCAACACCGACGCCATCGACAACTCGGCCGGGGTCGACACCTCCGACCACGAGGTCAACATCAAGATTCTGGTGGGATCGGCAGTCACCAACGGCGTCCTGCCTTCGGACGAGCGTGCGCCGCTGCTGGCCTCGATGACCGATGTCGTGGGCAAGAAGGTTCTGGCCCACAACTACGACCAGACCCTGGCCCTGACCCTGCAGCAGGCCGAAGGCGCGGGCGGTCTGGATGCGCAGGAGCGGTTCATGCAGGCGCTGTCGGCGCGCGGCAAACTGGACCGCAAGGTCGAGGGTCTGCCCAGCGACCTGCGCGTCAAGGAGATGATGGCGGCCAACATCCCGCTGGCCCGGCCCGAACTGGCCGTGCTGATGGCCTATGCCAAGCTGGAGCTGTCGGACGAGATCGTCGCCTCGACGGCCCCGGAAGATCCGTTCTTCGAACGCATCCTGACGGGCTATTTCCCTGACGCCCTGGCCAGGTTCGGGCCGGAGATGAAGAGCCACCGTCTGCGGCGCGAGATCATCGCCACCGTCCTGTCGAACGAAGTGGTCAATATGTGCGGCCCGACCTTCCCGGACCGCCTGCGCCACTCGGTCGAGTGCGACACCACCGCCCTGATCATCGCCTTCGAGGCCGCACGCCGCGCCTTCCGTCTGGACGAGGCCTGGGCTGCGGTTTCGGCCCTGGACATGAAGATCCCGTCCGAAGCCCAGATCGCCCTCTATCAGGAGATCGCCGTCGTCCTGCGCCGCCAGACCGCCTGGCTGGCCCGTCGCGCCAAGAAGGGAATGACCGTTCAGGCCCTGATCGACCTCTATCGTCCGGTCGCCGATGCGATCCAGGCCGAAGGGGCGGGCGTCCTGTCGCGCTTCGAGCAGGCGCAACTGGACAAGCGGGTCCGCCGCTTTGCTGATCTGGGCGCCCCGGAAGAACTGGCGCGCTCCATCTCGATCATGCGTCCGCTGGTCGCCGCCGCCGACATCGGCGATCTGGCCCAGGAAGCCCAATGGCCGGTTCCGGCCATGGCGCGCCTGTACCACCAGGTCGGCGCGGCCTTCGACTTCGACCGCCTGCGCGCTGCAGCCGGTTCGATTCCGTCGGCGGATCATTTCGATCGTCTGGCGGTCCGCCGTCTGATCGAAGACCTGATGAACGAACAGGCCACCCTGACCCGCGCCGTGGCCAAGGCCTCCGATCCGTCGGTCGGCGTCAGCGAGGACGCAGCAGAGGCCGCTGTGGACGCCTGGATCGGCTCCAAACAGGGTCTGGTCGAAAGCGTGCGCGCCTCGGTCGATGAAATCGAACAGTCCGGCTCCGGCTGGACCTTCGCCAAACTTACCATCACCAACGCCACGATCCGCGATCTGGCCGTCGCGGCGCTCTGATCCTGCCGCCCCATCCCGGCCCGTGTCGGGATGGGGCGCTCAGGAATGAGTTGACGAACCCGCCGTCACGCGGCCTTTTCGGAAATCTACAAACGGGCAGGGGAGGCCGTCATGCCGAGAAAATTCCTCGTCGTCGCCGACGACACGCCCGAGTTCGAGGCGGCGCTGCGCTTTGCCTGCCGCCGGGCCAAATCGACGGGCGGGCGCGTGGTCATGCTGCGGGTCCTGCCCTCCAACAGCGACGCCCACTGGTCCGGCGCCCGCGAGGAAATCGAACGCCAGCAACGCGAAGAAGCCGAGGCCCTGCTGAACC
>NZ_JABAZW010000056.1:0-705 GCF_018608325.1 Brevundimonas sp.
GATCAGCGCCGCGCCTCCGGTTGGAACGCCGTCGCCCGCCTGTCCGCCGGTCGAATTGAGGCCTTCGCCGCCGTCGCCGCCCATCTGAAATCGCTGGGCCTGTCCGCACCCGAAATCCCGGCGTTGGACGCCCCGAACGGCCTGGCTGTGCTGGAGGATTTCGGCGACGACCTGTTCGCCCGCGTGATCGCAGACGGCGCCGACGAGACGCCGCTTTATCTGGCCGCCATCGAGGCTCTGGCGACCTTGCACGACGCCGGAAACCCGCCCGAGGCTCTACAGGGTCCCGCAGGCGACTGGCCGCTGCTGACCTATGACGAAACGGCTTTGCAGGGCGGGGCCGATCTGTTCGTTGAATGGCTGCCGAAGCTCGATGACCGCGTGTCGTTCGACGCCGCCGCCATCGCCGACTGGCGCACGGCCTGGGCGCCCATCGTGGCCTCGGGCGCAGCAGGCGCCTCGGTCATGGCGCACCGCGACTATCACGCCGAGAACCTGATCTGGCTGCCCGAACGTGAGGGCGCCGCCCGCGTCGGCATGATCGATTTCCAGGACGCGGTGCGCGCCCACCCGTCGTGGGACCTGCACTCCCTGTTGCAGGACGCCCGCCGCGATGTGTCGCCCGCGTCGGAGGCCGAGGCGCTGGACCGCTATTTCACCCTGCGGCCCAACGTGGACCGCGCTTCGTTCATGGCGGACTACGCC
>NZ_JABAZW010000056.1:715-7714 GCF_018608325.1 Brevundimonas sp.
ACGCCGGGCTCGCCGCCCTGAACGAAGCGCGGATCATCGGCATCTTCGCCCGCCTGATCGCCCGCGACGGCAAGCCCCGGTATCGTCAGTTCCTGCCGCGCATGTGGCGGCATCTGAACGCCAATCTGGAACAGCCCGCATTGGCGCCCGTCGCCCGCTGGTTCGACCGCCATGTCCCACCGGAGACGCGCGGATGAGCGCGGCGACCAACAAGAATGCAGGTCCGCGCATGACTGCTCCAACGAAGGCGATGGTTCTGGCCGCCGGGCTGGGTACGCGGATGCGTCCGCTGACCAACGACCGGCCCAAGGCGCTGGTCGAGGTGCAGGGCCGCGCCCTGATCGATCATGTGCTGGATCGGCTGGCGGATGCAGGCGTAACCGAGGCCGTGGTCAATGTTCACTGGTTCGCCGACCGACTGGAGCAGCATCTGGCCGCGCGCGGTCGCGGGCCGGGCATCGTGATCTCCGACGAGCGCGCCGAACTGCTGGAGACCGGCGGCGGACTGAAGAAGGCCCATCCCCTGCTGGGCGATGAGCCCGTCTTCGTCGCCAATATCGACAGCGTCTGGATCGACCGGGGGGATGCGCTGGGCGATCTGGTCCGTCTGTGGAACCCGGACACGATGGACGCCGCCCTGTTGCTGGCCCGGCGCGAAGGCTCCATCGGCTTCGAGGGCGACGGCGATTTCTTTCTGGGCGAGCAGAGTCCCGGAGAGGGGGGCCGCCTGACCTTCCGGGGCGAGGCACCGACCGCGCCCTTCGCCTATATGGGCGTCCACATCACCCGGCCCGGATACGCCGACAACGGCCCGGACGGCCCCTTCTCGCTCAGCCCCCTGTGGCGCAAGTCCGCTGCTGAGGGCCGCCTGTACGGCTGCGTGCTGGACGGCGACTGGATGCACGTCGGCGACCCACAGGCCCGCGATGAGGCCGAGACGAAACTGGCGGGAGAGGCGTGACCGCGTTCGATCCCTTCGCCGACTTCCCTCAAGCAGCCGACCGCCGCGCGGGCGGCGATAGGGAAACAGGAAGAGCCCCCCGCTGGCACGCGATTCCAGCGCACCGGCCGTTCCTCGAAGATCTGGCGGCGGGGGTTCTGGCGTGGCTGGGCGAACTGCCGCCAGAGACCCTGTCGGACGCCACCATACTGCTGCCCAACCGGCGGGCGGCGCGGGCCTTCACCGGAGCCCTGTCGAAGCTGGCAGACGGGCGTCCCGTCCTGCTGCCGCAGGTGCGGCCTCTGGGTGATCTGGAGGAGGACGAACCGCCCTTCACGCCCGGCGCCCTGGGTCTGGACCTGCCGCCCGCCATCGCCCCCCTGACGCGCCGGTTCGAAATGGCGCGGATGATCGTGGAGCAATTCGACAGCGACCTAACGCCGATGCGGGCGTTGGATCTGGCCGATGCGCTGGGCGGTTTCCTCGATTCCTGCCAGTTGGAAGAGGTTCAGAACCCCGAACGGGTCGCCAGACTGGTCGATGGCGAGATGGCCGAACATTGGGAACGGTCCGCCGAGTTCCTGAGCCTGGGCGTCGTCGCCTGGCCCAAGCGCCTGGCCGAACTGGGCCTGGTTGATCCGGCGTGGCGGCGCGCCACCCTGCTGCGCCGTCTGGCAGAACTGTGGGACCGCGAGCCGCCGACCCAGCCCGTCATCGCCGCCGGATCGACCGGCACCGTGCCCGCCGCCGCCGATGTTCTGGGCGCCGTCGCCCGCGCGCCTCTGGGCTGTGTCGTTCTGCCGGGGCTTGATCTCGATCTGGACGACCGCGTCTGGGACCAGATCGATGAAGAGAACGAACAACACCCCCAGCGCGCCCTGAAACGCCTGCTGGAGCGGCACGACATCGACCGCCGCGCCGTGCGTCCGTGGTTCCAGCCGCCGGTCGCGCCCCAGACGGAGCAGCGCGGTCTGGCCCGCCAGCGTCTGCTGAACGAAGCCCTGCGCCCCGCCGATGCGACCGGAGACTGGCGCGAGGCCATCCGCGACATCCGCGCCCGCGCCGTCGAGGCAGGCCGCGCCGCCGACCCCATCGCCGAGGGTCTGGAGGGGTTGTCAGTCCTGAACCTGCGCCATGACGAGGAAACCGCCGCCGCCATCGCCCTGATGATGCGCGAGACGCTGGAGACGCCCGGCAAGACCTGCGCTTTGGTCACGCCGGATCAGGGTCTGGGCCGCCGCGTCGCCGCGCGGCTGGAACGCTGGGGCATCGTGCCGGACGCCTCTGCCGGTCGGCCGCTGAACCGGATGCCTGCGGGGGTGCTGGTCGAACTGTGCGCGCGCTGGATCGCCGCGCCGACCGATCCGCAGGTGCTGCTGGGCCTGCTGAAACACCCGCTGGTGCAACTGGACCTCGGCGAGATCGACGCCGCCCGCGCCGTCGTGGTCTTCGAGGACATGGTCCTGCGTGGCCCGCGCCACGCCAGCTTCGAGCGGCTGAACCGGAAGCTGGACCGCGCATTGCTGCCCGACCGCGACGACGCCCCGCCGTCTGAAGGCCGCCTGAAGCGTCACGCCCAGGCGCGCGCCCTGTCGGATCACCTGCAGCATCTGGTCACCACAGCCCGCGCCGCCTTCGCCCCCACAGCCCCACTGGACGCCGCCGCCCGCGCCCTGACGGTGCTGATCGAGGCGCTGGCGGGTCAGAACGCCTGGGCCGGAGCCGACGGCGAAAGCGCGGCCGGCCTGTTGTCCAACGTGATCACCGGCGGAGCGTCGCTGGGCGCTGTCTCGACCGAGGACATGGTCGAACTGGTCAAGGGTCTGCTGGCCGACGCCGTGGTTCGCACGGGCGGGGCGACCCACCCGTCTCTGCGCATCCTCGGCGCCATCGAGGCCCGCCTGGTGCGGGCCGACCGGATGATCCTGGCCGGGCTGGAGGAAGGCGTCTGGCCGCAGGGCGCGCCAGTCGATCCCTTCCTGTCGCGGCCCATGCGAAAGGCGCTGGGCCTGCCCCCGCCCGAACGCCGCATCGGCCAGAGCGCACAGGACTTTGTTCAGGCCGCCTGCGCTGACGAAGCCATCCTGATCCACACCGAACGACGCGGCGGCCAGCCCGCCGTCCGCTCCCGCTGGCTGTGGCGCCTCGACATGCTGACGCGTGGGGCGAATACGGATGAGACGCCGGTCGCCGTTTCCGCCCCCGTCCATGTCGCCGACTGGACCCGTGCGCTGGATGCGCCTTTGCGCGACACGCCCGACTATGCGCGCCGCCCCGCCCCGACCCCGCCGGTGGACCGCCGCCCGCGTGTGCTGCCCGTCACCGGGGTCGAGCGTTGGGTGCGCGACCCCTATGCCGTCTATGCCCAGCGGATATTGGGGCTGAGGGTGCTGGACCGCCCCGGCGCCTCGGCCGAGGCCATGGCGCGCGGCAACGCCATCCACGACGCCATTGAACAGATGGTCCGCATCTGGCCCCACGCCCTGCCCGACAACTGCGCCGACCAGATCGCCGACCTCATCGTCAACGCCATGACCGAGGCCGGGTTCGAGGACGCCGCCCTGGCCCGCGAACGCCCGCTGGCCCGTAACGCCGCACAGTGGCTGGAGAAGTTCGAACGTGAACGGCGTGCGCGCGGCACGACCCTGCTGATCGAACAGTCGGGCGCTGTCGTCTTTGACGCCCCCGCCGGCCCCTTCACCGTCACCGCCCGCGCCGACCGCATCGAACTGGATGCGACGGGCGCGGCGATCATCGACTTCAAGACCGGCCAGACGCCCAGCCAGAAACAGGTGGTGCAGGGGTTCGCGCCGCAACTGACCCTGACCGCCGCCATACTGGCCGAGGGCGGGTTCCAGGCCCCGCCGACCGAGGCGACCGAGCTTCTGTACGTCAAGGTCACCGGCCGCCGCGATCCGGGCAAGGTCGATGACGTCTCGCGTCAGGGGCGGGGCAACGCCCAGACCGCCGCCCAGATGGCGACGCGCGAACTGGACCGGCTGAAGCTGGGCGTCGCGGCCTTCGATGACGAGGCGACGCCCTACACCTCATGGGTCGCGCCGCAGTTCATGGGCAACTTCGGCGGCAACTACGACCATCTGGCGCGCGTCTGGGAATGGCACGTCGTCGGCGGCGAGGACGAGGCGCCCGAATGAGCGATCTATCGCCCCCCAACCCCGTAGACATGGCCCGCGCCCATCAGGCGACCGCCGCCGATCCGGCCCTGTCGGTCTTCGTCACCGCTAACGCGGGCTCGGGCAAGACCACTACCTTGGTCAGCCGCGTGGCGCGGCTGTTGCTGAAACGGGTGCGGCCCGGCGAAATCCTGTGCGTCACCTACACCAAGGCCGCCGCCGCCGAGATGCAGGCGCGGCTGTTCGAACGGCTGGGCGAATGGGCGGTCGCCGACGACCGGGCGCTGTCGTGGCATCGGCCATTGAGACAACCCGGATGGCGGCTGATCTGGCGCGGCTGGACGGGCGCGATCCCGCCAGCCTGACCGACGCCGAACTGTCCGAGGCCCGCGTCCTGTTCGCCCGCGCGCTGGAGACGCCGGGCGGGCTGAAGATCCAGACCATCCACGCCTTCTGCGAGAAGCTGCTGCGCCGGTTCCCGCTGGAGGCCGGGGTGGCGCCCGGCTTCGAGGTGCTGGAGGATCAGGCGGCGCTGGCCCTGTCCCACGCCGCGCGCGAAGACCTGGCCCGTTACGCCCTGAACGACGGCGATGGTCCGGTGGGCCGCGCATACGCCCATTTCGCCGTCGAACTGGCCTGGGACGCCTTCCATTCCCTGCTGGACGCCATTGAGGCCAAGCGCGAGCCGCTGCTGGACTATCTGGCTCGGATCGAAGCCGGAACCGCGCCCGGCCCGCACGAACTGGTCGGGGTCACCCGCGACGAGACGCCCGCCGAGATCGAGGCCGGGTTCATGGACTGGCTGAACCCCGCCGACTGGCTGGCCGCCGCCGAGGGGTTCGCCACGGGCGGCGCCAATGACAAGAAGCTGGCCGGACAGATGCGCGATGCGGTTCCGCCCGCGACGACCCTGACCGCCATGACGCCCATCTTCATCGATTCGAAGGGCGTGGCGCGCGACAAGTTCGGCACGTCAAAGGCCCCGCCCGGCGCGGCCTCCTATCTGGCGGATGTGTCGCTGAAATACGTCTCGACGCTGGACCGGGTGCGCGCCGCCCGCGTGGCGGACGAGACGGAAAAGGTTCTGACCCTGGCCCGCGTTCACGCCGCCCTGTACGAGGCTGCAAAACGGGCGAACGGCGCGCTGGACTTCACCGATCTGGTCGGGCGCACAGTCGAACTGCTGACCAAACGGGCCACCGCCGCCTGGGTTCTGTACAAGCTGGACGGCGGGATTGAGCACGTCCTGATCGACGAGGCGCAGGACACCGCGCCCGACCAGTGGGACATTGTCCGCGCCCTGACGGAACCCTTCTTCGCCGGTTCCGGCGCCGAGCGTAAGGGCGCCGCTATCCCCCGCACGGTCTTCGCCGTGGGCGATGAGAAACAGTCGATCTATTCCTTCCAGGGCGCGCGACCCGAACGGCTGCGTCAGGAGGCCCGAACCTATGACGCCCTGGTGCGCGAGGCGGGCGCCGACTTCCGCGAGGTGCCGCTGGACACCTCCTTCCGCTCGACGGAGGAAGTTCTGGCCTTTGTCGACGTCGCCTTCGACAGCCCCGGCCGCACCCGCGCTCTGGTCGGAGAGGCAGGCGAAATCGCTATCCACCGCCCCGCCCGTCTAGAGCAATATGGCGCGGTCGAACTCTGGCCCCTGTTCGAAGACCCGGCGGCGCCCGAGCGCGAGGCCTGGAACGCCCCCGTCGACAAGGAAGACAGCCGCAGCGCCCGCAAGCAGTTGGCCCAGTCGCTGGCCCGCCACATCCGCGAACAGGTCGAGGCGGGCGCCGCCATCTATGATCCGAAGCAGCGCGGCGCCCTGCGGCCCGTGCGTTACGGCGACTTCCTGGTGCTGGTGCGCCGTCGCGATGCGACCTTCGAGGAGATCATCCGCGCCCTGAAAACCGAAGGTGTGCCCGTCGCGGGCGCCGACCGGCTGAAGCTTTCGAACCATATCGTCTTTGATGATCTGATCGCCCTGGCTCGCTTCGCCCTCTTCCCTGACGACGACCTGTCGCTGGCGGAAATCCTGCGCAGCCCCTTCTGCGATGTCGCTGATTTCGGCCCCGCCGACGCCCTTTATCCGTTAGCGGACAAGGTGGGCCGCGAGGGACGCAGCCTGTGGCGCGAACTGCAGCGCCGCGCCCATGAGCACCCGGCATGGACCGCCGCGCGCGATCTTATGGCGGCGCTGATCGCCGCGCGCGACCGCGATCCCTTCGCCTTCTTCTCCGCCGCCCTGAACCGGATCGGGCCAGATGGTCGTTCAGGCCGCGCCCGCATTCTGGATCGTCTGGGCCGCGAGGCGGAAGAAGCCATTGACGAAACCCTGACCCAGGTTCTGGCGGCCGAGGAACGCGGCGGGCGCGATCTGGAGACCTGTCTGGCCCTGCTGGAACAGGCCGATGTCGAGGTGAAGCGCGAGATGGAGGGTGCGCGCGACGAGGTCCGCGTCATGACCGTCCACGGCTCCAAGGGGCTGGAGGCGCCCATCGTCATCCTGCCCGACACCACTGGCAAGGCGAAGCCGCAGGGGCCGACCCTGATGCCCGCGACATTGGCCGACGGGACCGAGGCCTGGCTGATGTGTCCGTCCAGCGCCAAGTCCGACTGCGCCGTGTCCGCCGAGGTGCGTCAGGCCCGCGTGGACCGCACCGATGCTGAATCCCTGCGCCTGCTCTATGTGGCCCTGACCCGCGCCCGCGACCGCCTGATCGTCATGGGCCGCAAGATGAGCCGCCCCAAGGAGACGGGCTATGAGGAAGGCAGCTGGTGGGATGTCATCGCCGGAACCTTCGAACGGCTGGCGCAGGACCGGCCTGATGCGGTGCAGTTGCTGGACGGCGGGCGGCTGAGGTTCGGGGCCGATCCCGAAACCACGCCCCGCTCTGCGCCAACGGCGGCCAGCGCCGCCGCCATCCCGGA
>NZ_JABAZW010000127.1 GCF_018608325.1 Brevundimonas sp.
CCGCCGATCAGGCGACGGTCAGAAGATGTGATCTTCATGGCCTCGGAAATCAGGTGCAGGGCGTCGACGCTGCCCCATCCCATGGATTTCAGATCGAAATGCTCCAGCAGGTTCAGCGCCTCGGCGACGCTGACGCCCGATGCCGTGGGCGGCATGAAGGCGATGGGTGCGCCGCGATAGCTGCCCATGATCGCTTGCGATACATCGGCGCGATAGGCGGCCATGTCGGCCAGTGTGATGACGCCGCCGCGGGCCTGAATTCCGGCGACGATCTGGCGGGCCAGTTCGCCTTTGTAGAACTCATCTGCCCCGCCGTGCGCCACCTTGCGCAGGCTTTCGGCCAGCAGCGGCTGACGGAAGACTTCGCCAGCGCGATAGGGGCTGCCGTCCGCCTTGAGATAGGCTTCGCGCGCGCCAGGGTCGGTGGCCAGAACGCGAGCACGGCCGCCGGTGGCGTCTGCTTCACCGTCTGTCAGGACGTAGCCTTCATTAGCCAGACGGATGGCGGGGGCGATCAGTTGCGCCCAGCTTAGCGAGCCGAACCGCTGATGCGCTTCCCACATGCCCATGACAGTGCCGGGCACGGCGACATTGATGAAGCCAGAGGCTTTGGTGCGGTCGAATTTGCCATCGGCGGCCAACAGCAGTTCCGGCGTCGTCGCGGCGGGCGCCGTGCCGTAATAGTTGATGGCGATGTCCTGCGCCGGACGATCTGCCGTCGCAGCCATGTGGACCAGCATATAGCCACTGCCGCCGATGTTGCCGGCGCGGGGCAGGGTGACCGCCTCGGCAAAGGCGATGGCGATGGCGGAGTCTACGGCGTTTCCGCCTTGGCGAAGGATGTCGACGCCGACGCGTGTGGCCAGATCGCTCTGGCTGGCGACCATGCCGCCGCGGCCCACGACGGGGCTGTGAATCTGGCCGTAGCCGACGATATCGCCGCCGCTGCCTGCGCCCGGATGGACGGCGGCACCAGCAACCTGGGCCTGAGCTGGCCCGGTCAGCAACATTACTGAAACAGAGATCGCCGTTGCGGTTCTCACCGCCCGGTCAAACAGTACGCGTTTCGTCACAATACGCCCTCATTGTCTCGTGCATTGATGTTCCACGCGGTAAGGCTGTGGAGTTCAAATTTGCAAATTTAGCGATAGCATTGCTGAAAAAGTCGATTCAAGCACAGTTCGCGAAATCATGCTGCGCCCTTTATCGTATAACGACAATATTTATTCTGCAAAGCTTGACGCGACAAGTGTGACACATTCTAGTCTGAAATGAGGCAATTCACTTGGGTGGCGGGCTCCACAATCCCTCGTTGCTTTAAGTTTACTGTCTCTCAAAACGACATTTCAGAAACGGTCGCGGGCATCGAGGGGATACTGCGGCCGGATCACAGTTTGGGGGTTCCTAGTTTATGCGTTCATTCAACGTGCGTTGCGGCGTCAAGGCGGCCATGCTCGCCACCACCGCCCTGTTCGGTTCAGGCGCCGCCATGGCCCAGGAGGCGGCCTCCGGTCCTGTCAGCCAGGTCGATGAGATCGTCGTCGTCGGCTCTCAGATTCGCGGCGCCAAGGTCACTGCGGCCCTGCCGGTTACGGTTGTCGGTGAAGAGCAGATCCTGGCCACCGGCGCCACTTCGGGCGACGAGCTTCTGCGCTCCATCCCGCAGATGGGCGATGTGACCTTCAACTCCAGCTATCTGCCGGCGACCTCCAACTCGGCGCGTGGCGACACGGGCTCGGTCAACCTGCGTAACCTGGGCATCGGCAATACGTTGGTGCTGCTGAATGGCCGTCGCGTGGTCGGGCACCCGACGTCTCAGGCGAATGAACACCTGGTTCCGGTTCTGACCTACAACACCAACGCCATCCCGGTTTCGGGTCTGAAGCGGCTGGAAGTGCTGCGTGACGGCGCCGCCGCTATCTATGGCGCGGACGCGGTGGCGGGCGTGGTCAACACCGTCCTGCGCGATGACATGAACAGCTGGACTGTCTCCAGCCAGTACGGCGCCGCCGAAGGCACCGGCATGAAGGAGTTCAACTTCTCGCTGTATGGCGGCAAGGACATCGAAGACGGCCGCGGCAACGTCTCGCTGTTCTTCAACTATGACCATCGCGATGAGATGACGACGTTGGACAAGCCGTACACGGCGTCTGACGACAAGCGTCCTCTGTTTGCAGGCACGGGCTTCGAGAACAACTCGACCCTGAACGGCCTGTCGCAACTGACGCCCTGGGGCCAATTCACTCTGGCCAACAAGGCGACCGCTCAGTTCGGCGGCCAGAGCTTCACCACCTTCACAATCCAGCCTGACAATATCGCGGGCTGCGCTGCCGCTCTGGGTGACGGTCTTTGCCTGAAGAAGACCACTACGGTGGACGCTGCGCTTCGCGGCGACACGGCGCAGGAAGACCTGACTGTGATCCCCGAGGTTGATCGCTTCAACCTGTTCCTGACCGGCCGCTACAAGATCAACGACTCGGTCGAAGCATTCGGCGAACTGGGCGTCTATTACGCCAAGTCCCACGCCCGTCAGGCGCCGATCAACACCCTGTCGTCGATTGTCATGACGATCCCGGGTGGCAACTTCTATAACCCGTTCAAGCAGGACGTTCTGCTGACCGGCTACCGTTTCAACGACATGGGCCCGATCAATGTCGATGTGACCAATCAGCAGTATCGCTTCCTGGGCGGTCTGCGCGGCGAATGGCGCGGCTGGAACTGGGAGTCGGCGCTGTTGTGGTCCGAAGCCTCGGCCAAGGACGTGTCCGACAACATCTCGACCACGCGTCTGGCGGAATGGGCGGCCAAGTCGACGCCTGACGCCTACAACTTCTTCAATGGCGGCGACCGCACCCATCCGCGTTACGGTGACTCGACGCCGTCGAACCAGGCGGCTTTGGATGCGATCCGCGTCGACATGGTCCGCAAGACCAAGACGGAGCTGGGTCTTTGGGACTTCAAGATCTCGCGTCCTGACCTCTTCACCCTGCCGGGTGGTCCGGTTGGCGCAGCGTTTGGCATCGAAGCCCGCACCGAAACCCAACTGGATGACCGTGACAGCCGTATCGACGGCACGATCCGCTACACTGACAAATCGGGCGCAGTTTACAGCGACCTGATCAACTCGGCGGAAAACCCGGACACCTATGGTGAGCGTGACGTCTTCTCGGCCTATGCCGAGTTTGCAGCGCCACTGGTTTCGCCTGAGATGAACGTGCCGTTCGTGCACAATCTTGAGGTTCAGGTCGCCGGTCGTTTTGAGCACTATTCGGACTTCGGCGACATCGCCAAGCCGAAGATCGCTGCAGCCTGGGACATCGTCGATGGTTTGCGCCTGCGTGCATCATGGGCGCAGGGCTTCCGCGCGCCGAACCTGGAGCAGATCAACGCCACGGTGATTACGCGTTCGAACAGCTCGAACGATTACGCCTATTGTGAAGCCCTGATCCGTCGCGGAAGTGCTGCCACAGGCATGACCAACATGAGTCAGTGCGGCGCCTCCTACAGCCCGACCAACGCTGTCACCGAATACGCCAACATCAATACAAACCACGTGCGCAAGCTGACGGCTGAGAAACGCTCGGGTAACCCGAACCTGCAGCCGGAAGAGTCTGAAACCACGTCGTTCGGCGTGGTGATCCAGCCGCGCTTCTTGCCGGAGCAACTGGGCAACTTCACCTTCACCGCCGACTGGTGGAAGGTTGAGCAGACCGGCATGGTCGGCCTGTTCCGTGGTCAGAACGCCCTGATCCTGGACTATCTGCTGCGCAAGAACGGCAGCTTCAACCCGAACGTGGTCCGCGCGGATGCGACGGCGGCTGACATCGCCGTATTCGCAGGCACGGGCCTGACGGCGGCGGGTGAAGTTCTGCACGTCACGGACGCCTACAGCAACCAGCAGCCGCAGACGGTTGAGGGGCTGGATCTGGGCGCCATGTGGAACCTGCGTGGCACCAAATACGGTGATTTCAGCCTGAACCTGAACGTGTCGCACCTGATCAAGTATTATCTTGAATCAGCGCCCGGCATGCAGGAGCTGATGGCGGCGAAAGCGGCGGGGACCATCGATCCGGCGATCACCTTCGGCGGACGCACGGGCAACCTGATCAATGATCTGGGCCGCCCGGAATGGAAGTGGTCGCTGTCCGGCAGCTGGCGCTACCAGAACGTCACTGTGGGCGCCTTCACCCAGTACATCTCGGAGCTGAATGACACCTCGTTGGTCAATTCTTCGGGTGATTTCTGGACGGTGGAATCCACCCTGACGGCGAACCTGTACGGCGAGTACGAGTTCGATGGCGGTCGTCTGTCGAACACGGCTGTGCGGGTCGGTGTGCGCAACATCACCGATGAGCAGCCGCCTCTGTCCGGCGCGGGCTATGTCGGCACCGTGTACCAGCCCTATGGGCGCTACTGGTACGTCAGTGTCCGTAAGTCCTTCTGATCTGAGTTGACTATCCTGGCGCGGAGAACGGCGACGTTCTCCGCCCCGTCTGCATGTGTTTTCTGGAGTTCTCGATGAAACCTGTTTCGATGCGCGCCCTGACAGTCGCCGCCGCTTTGGCGAGCATGGCGGCTCCCGCCTTCGCTGCCGAACTATCGCCTCAAGCCAAGACGCAGATCGTCGCCGCCGTTGACCGCAACCAGCCCGCACTGGATCACGCCGCGCTGGAAATCTGGCGATTTGCAGAGTTGGGTTATCAGGAGGTCCAGAGCACGGCTCTGTTGCAAGGTCAGTTGCGCGAAGCTGGTTTCACCGTGACGCCCGGCATCGCCGGTGAGCCGACGGCCTTCCTGGCCAGTTTCAAGAATGGCGCCGGTCCGGTCATCGCTGTCCTGGCGGAGTTCGACGCACTGCCTGGCCTGTCGCAGACGTTGAGCCCGATCCAGGAAACCGCAGGTGCGGCTGGCGGTCATGGCTGTGGTCATAACCTGTTCGGCGCCGCTTCGGTCCAGTCGGCCATCGCCGTCAAGGAATGGATGGTCGCCAACAACATCAAGGGTGAGCTACGCGTCTATGGCACGCCTGCGGAAGAGGGCGGCTCGGGCAAGGTCTATATGGTCCGCGACGGCCTGTTCAACGACGTGGACGTGTCGATCCACTGGCACCCGGGCAACGTCAACAGCGCCCGCCAGGGCGACACCATGGCCAATGTCTCGGGCAAGTTCCGCTTCTACGGCACGGCGGCCCATGCGGCGGCGGCGCCGGACAAGGGGCGTTCGGCGCTTGATGGCGTCGAGTCCATGAACGCCATGGTCAACATGATGCGCGAGCACATCCCTGACCGTACGCGCATCCACTATGTCATCACGGACGGCGGCAAGGCGCCGAACGTGGTTCCAGCCTATGCCGAGAGCTATTACTACGTCCGTCACACCAACCCCGCTATCGTTCGTGACGTTCTAGAGCGGGTGAAGGCGGCGGCCCAGGGCGCGGCCATGGGCACCGGCACGCGCGTCGAGTTCGAGGCGATCGGCGGCGTCTATTCCATGCTGCCGAATGAAGCCCTGATGCATGTGATGGACCGCAACCTGCGCAGCGTCGGCGGCATCACCTGGACGCCGGAAGAAATTGCTCTGGCTACGGAAATCCAGAAGAGCTTCCCCGTCCGTCCGCCCCTGTCCAGCGTCGGCGAGATTGAACCGGCTGTCATCGGCGGCGAGTTTGGCGGCTCGACGGACGTGTCGGATGTCAGCTGGGTCACGCCGACGCTGGACTGTCGACCGCGACCTTCGTTCCCGGTTCGGCTGGCCACAGCCGGCAGAATGTCGTGGCCGCAGGTTCGTCGATCGGCCTGAAGGGCGCGCATCTGGCGGCCAAGACGCTGGCCCTGACCACGGCGGAGCTGTTCCAGAGCCCTGACGTCATCGCCCAGGCCAAGGCTGAATTCGAACAGCGCCGTGGCCCTAACGTCCAGTACCGCGCCCTGCTGGGCGAACGCTCGCCCGCGCTTAACTACCGCGACTAGCGCTGGTCTGATCGCCAAAGAGAAAGGGCGGCGTCGATGTCTCGGCGCCCCCCCTTTTTGTCTTACCTGAATGTCAGAAGCGGTAGGCGACGCCGACGCGCAGATTGCGGCCTGCCATTGGCGCGATGTCTTTCAGGAAGGACACGTGTTCGCGGGCCTCTTCGTTGGTCAGGTTCCTGGCCTCGGCGAAGATGGTCACGTTGTGATCCGTGAGCGGACGCCAGGCGGCGGCCAGGTTCAGCAGCGTGTAGTCGTCCGTCGGCAACTCGTAGGCGTTGGCGACCCGGTCCTGTTCGCCAACGTGGCGAACCTCAACGCTGGCGTCGAACGGCGTCGAGGTCCAGGCGAGGCGACCGGTGACGGAGTAGGGCGGAATACGCGCTGCCGGACCAAGGTCCGTCTGGGCGTGGACGAAGTCGGCTGCGCCTTCCAGCGACAGTTTGCGGTCTCCGCTTTCCCAGAGGGAGTAGGCCCCTTCCAGTTCGAAGCCATAGAAACGCGCATCGGTCTGGACGAACTGGAAGATTGGGAATTCTTCGCCTTCGTAGAGATAGTCCGCGCCCGTGGCGCGTTCGTCGATGAAGCCGTTGTACCAGGAATGATAGACGTGGAGGTCGCCGGTGAAGCGTCCGCGGTCATAGTGGGCCGTGCCTTCCAGCGTATTGACCTTCTCGCTGTTCAGATTGAGGTCGCCGGTCTCATAGGCGGCGGTGGCGATGTGAACGCCGTCCGCGAACAGTTCGACCTCGCTGGGTGCGCGTTCATTGTGGGCCAGGCTGAGGCCCAGGAACAGGCCGGGGGCAGGGCGCAGGAAGCCGGCGACCGAAGCGGACCAGTTGTTGAACTCGCGGTTCACCTTGCTGACGCCGCCGATGGGCGTGGCGCTCAGCTCGCGGCGGTCGTAGCGCAGGCCGCCTTCAAAGCCGTAATGAGCCCGGTCCAGACGCTGGACTGTGTAGACGCCCAGTTCGTCGATATCGACAGTGGGGACAAAGGCCTCTTCGCCGATGGCCTGGAAGTTGCGCGACAGGCCCTGGACGCCGACGGCGCCGTTCCAGCCGTTGCGTTCGCGCTGAACCAGATCGGCGCGGCCTTCCCAACCGTCCGAGTTGAAGATGGTGCCGGGTTGGCCGACGTCCTCGAACTCGGTGTGGGTGTATTTGGCGTGGCCGTATGAACCGCGCAGAGCCGAAAACGGGCCGTCGTCGAAGCGATACTCGCCGCGAACGTCATAACGTTCCTGGTTCAGTTTGATGAAGACGTTCTCTTCCGCGACCGTGCCGTATTCGCTGTCGGTGTCCTTGTAGGAGGCGCCGATATAGCCCTTGTCGGTGATGTAGGAGCCGCCGACGCCCCAGGCGGTCAGGTCGGTGTAGCTGTTGGGCTGGGTTCCGCCGGGGCCGCGATCAATGCCGTCGGCCTCGGCCTTGCGCGCAGAAATGGCCGGAGAGGGGATGTCATAGTCGCTGGTTTTGCGGCGCACGCCATCCAGATTGAAGGCGAAATGGCCGCTGCCGACAGTGACGCGGCCAAAACCGCTGCGGCCGTCGTCAACGCTGGAAACCTGAGTGGAGACGACGCCGGACAGGCCGCCATCGGGAATCTTGGTGGGGATGCGGTCGTCGATCACGTTCACGACGCC
>NZ_JABAZW010000097.1 GCF_018608325.1 Brevundimonas sp.
GTTCAGCTGGCGCGCGTCCGCCGAGCAGTTTGTCGAGAACCTGCAGCCCTATCCTGAGCCCGAGCGCGGTCGGTTCTGGCGGCGCCTGCGTCGCATCGCCCGCATTCGCAAGCGGGCGGCGGCCTAAAACCCGTAAGCTCCAGACCGCCGTGGTCTGTCACTCCACCGTGACGGACTTGGCCAGATTGCGCGGCTGATCGACGTCGGTGCCTTTCTGGACGGCGGTGTAATAGGCCAGAAGCTGCATCGGCACGGCATAGACCAGCGGCGCGATCAGGGGGTGACAGTCGGGGGCGTCGATGCGGCGGATGCCGACGCCGTGCGGATCGGGGGCGTTCGCCGGCGTGATCATGATGACCGGACCGCCGCGCGCCGCGATTTCCTGAAGATTCGACGCCGTCTTGTCGAACACGTCATCCAGCGGCGCCAGGGCGATGGTCGGCGTCTCTTCGTCGATCAGGGCGATGGGGCCGTGCTTCAGTTCGCCAGCAGCGTAACCCTCGGCGTGGATATAGCTGATCTCCTTCAGCTTCAGCGCGCCTTCCATGGCCAGCGGGAACATGGGCCCGCGCCCCAGGAACAGAACGTCCGTCGCCTTTGACAGCTCCTGCGTCACTGCGCGGATGGTTTCGTCCATCCGCAGGGCTTCAGAGATCACGCGCGGGCTTTCGAACAGGGCCTTGACCAATTCAGCCTCAGCCGCCGCATCGATCTTGCCGCGCGCGACGCCCGCCGCGACGGCCAGGGCCAGAAGGGCGGCGACCTGGGCGGTGAAGGCCTTGGTCGAGGCGACGCCGATTTCCGGCCCCGCGTGGGTCGGCCACAGCACCGCGGCCTCACGCGCCATCGAGGAGGTATGGACATTGACCACCGCCGCCGTCGGCAGGCCTTGCGCCTTGCACCAGGTCAGGCTGGCCAGGGTGTCGGCGGTTTCGCCCGACTGGCTGACGGCGACCGCCAGCGTCGTCTTCGAGACGGCGGGCGAGCGATAGCGGAACTCGGACGCGATCTCGACGTCGCAAGGCAGGCCAGCCAGCTTCTCGAACGCATAACGCCCGATCTGACCGGCGTAGAAGGCGGTGCCGCAGGCAACGATCTGGATGCGGTCGATGGCGGCGAAATCGACGCCCTGCGCCTTCACCTTGCCGGTGACCAGATCGAGGTATTCGGACAGGGTGTGCTGGACGCTGTCAGGCTGCTCATGGATTTCCTTCTCCATGAAGTGCCGGTACTCGCCCTTTTCGACCATGGCCGAAGACGCCGACACCTGAACCACGGCGCGGTCGACCGGCTGGCCCGATACGTCGAACATTTCGGCGCCGTCGCGGGTCACGGCGACGTAGTCGCCCTCTTCCAGATAGGAGATCTTCTGCGTGAAGGGGCCGACCGCCAGGGCGTCCGAACCCAGATACATCTCGCCGTCGCCCCAGCCGACGACCAGCGGGCTGCCGCGACGGGCGCCCAGGATCAGGCCGTCTTCGCCGTCGATCAGCACGGCCAGGGCATAGGCGCCCGTCAGCCGGTCGAGCGTGGCTTTGAAGGCCTCAAGCGGCTTGCGGCCCGTGTTCAGTTCGGCGTCCAGCAGGTGGGCGATGACTTCGGTGTCGGTCTGGCTTTCAAAGACATGACCCTCGGCGGCCAGTTCAGCCTTCAGTTCGGCGAAATTCTCGATGATGCCGTTGTGAACCAGGGTCACGCGCCCGGCCTTGTGCGGGTGGGCGTTGGTCGTGGTCGGCGCGCCGTGCGTAGCCCAGCGGGTGTGGCCGATGCCGATGGTGGCCTTCAGCGGCTCTTCGGCCAGAACGGCTTCCAGATTGCGGATCTTGCCCTTGGCCCGACGGCGCTCGACCGAGCCGTCGACCATTGCGGCGACACCGGCGGAATCATAGCCGCGGTATTCCAGCCGTTTCAGGCTGTCGATCAGACGGGGAACAACAGGGCCGTTGCCGAGGACGCCGATAATGCCGCACATGTCTGAAAGGCTCCGAAAGAACGCAAAAGGGTCGCCGCTTTGCACTGAAGGCGATCCGGGGTTAAGCCACAGACCAAGCCCCATTGGCCGTCTATGCAATCTTAAGGCGCGCTGCATCAAAAAAGGGGTTTCGGAACGTTACCCGAAACAAAAGGACCCAGACCTTGGGCGACAGAAAATACTTCGGCACCGACGGCATGCGCGGTCGGGCCAACACCTATCCGATGACGGCGGAAATCGCCCTGCGCGTCGGCCTGGCTGCGGGCAAGCTGTTCCGCACCAGCGACGACCGACGTCACCTGGTGGTGATCGGCAAGGACACCCGCCTGTCCGGCTATATGATCGAACCAGCCCTGGTCGCGGGCTTCGCCTCGGTCGGCATGGATGTGCGCACCTTCGGTCCCGTGCCGACGCCGGGCGTGGCCATGCTGACGCGGTCGATGCGGGCCGATCTGGGCGTGATGATCTCAGCCTCGCACAACGACTATGCCGACAACGGCATCAAGCTGTTCGGCCCGGACGGCTACAAGCTGTCCGACGAGATTGAACTGAAGATCGAGGCCCTGATGGACGCCGGTCTGGATCAGGATCTGGCCCCGTCGAACAAGCTGGGCCGCGTCAGACGGATCGACGACGCCCAGGCCCGTTATATCGAGATCGCCAAACAGGCCTTCCCCAAACGGCTCAGCCTGCAGGGCCTGCGCATCGCCGTCGATTGCGCCAATGGCGCGGGCTACAAGGTCGCGCCAACCACCCTGTTCGAACTGGGCGCCGAGGTCTTCCCCGTGGGCGTGGAGCCGAACGGCGTCAATATCAACGCGGAGTGTGGGTCGACCCATCCTGCGACCCTGTCCGAGGCGGTCAAACGCTACCGCGCCGACATCGGCATCGCGCTGGATGGCGATGCGGATCGGCTGATCATCTGTGATGAAAAGGGTCAGGTCGTGGACGGCGATCAGATCATGGCCCTGGTCGGACTGGACTGGGCCAAGCGCGGCCTGCTGACCGGCGGCGGCGTGGTCGCCACCGTCATGTCCAATCTGGGGCTGGAGCGGCGCCTGAAGGCCGAGGGCTTGTCGCTGGAGCGCACCAAGGTCGGCGACCGCTATGTCATGGCGCGGATGCGCGAAGGCGGCTTCAACATTGGCGGCGAGCAGTCGGGCCATATCATCCTGCGTGACCACGCCACGACCGGCGACGGCCTGATGGCGGCATTGCAGGTGCTGGCCGTCCTGGTCGAATCCGGCAAGCCGATGAGCGAACTGGCCCATCAGTTCGACGCCGTACCGCAATTGCTGGAGAATGTCCGTTTCAACGCTGGCAAGCCGCTGGAGAACGACGCCGTCGTGGCCGCCATCGCGGATGCTGAGGCCGCCTTGAACGGCTCGGGCCGCCTGCTGGTGCGCCCATCCGGCACCGAAAAACTGATCCGCGTCATGGCCGAGGGCGACGACGAAGCTCTGGTCAAACGGGTGGTGTCGGACGTGTCGGCGGCAGTGCGGGCGGCGGGCTGAGCCTGTTCAGACGGCTATTCAGTGCGGTTGTCGGCGACCCGATTGTGGGTCGCCCCATCGCCGTCATCAGCGCTTGAGCCGAATGGATAGCCTGCATCCGCAGCGCAATAGGGTCGGCGCCCCTCACGCGACCCGACCACCACCGTCTGGGGCCGCAGCCAGTTGGCGCCGGTGAAGATGTTGCCGGTGATCTGATTATAGGACGGCGTCTGATGCCGGATCACGCCGTCCTCGCCGCAGTTGCGATACAGGAAGACCCCGCCGCGCCCGGCCAAGGCAAAGCGGTTGTCCGTGATCTGGTTATAGGCTGAACCATCCACGGCGATCTGTTCGCGCCCCGTACGGATGTTGAAGCGGTTGTCGCGGATGTCCGCCCCCCGGCTCTCGGCGTCCAGATAGACGGCGGTCGAGGTGGAGCGACCCGTGAAGGTCGAGCCGACCAGTTGCGTTCCCGACACTCCCGGCCCGACATAGAAAGGGATCGTCCCTGTCGCCTCGAACCGGATGCGGTCCAGCGTCACATTCTGCGGCGCCGCCGCCTGAGCCGCTCGCGTGTGATCCGCCGTGCGGGATGAGACCAGCAGATCACGCATCGATCCGCCTGCGCCCATGCCCCAGATGCGGATATTGCCGACCACCGTGCAGTTGCTGAGGCCGACCGCGGCAGGACGCCGCCAGTCATCGCCGTCACGCCGCGACCAGATGGCCACTGTGGGATTGCGCGGGCCCGCCGTTCCCGGCTGTTCGATGCGGCCGCCTCCGCAGTCCAGTTCAACGCCTGAGGCTTCCGGTCCTTCGATCAACACCCGGCGACGCACAGCCGCCCCTGCAAGCTGCGCCCGACACATCAGCCGATAGGGCCGATCAGACGGCGTCGTCAGGTCTCGGATTTCAGCGGCTGTGCAGGCCCGAGCAGCCGGGAATGGGTCAGCAACCTGCACGGCCAAAGCCGCCAGCAGCCCGAACATTCTAGGGCAGGACGGTTGGCAAGACGGCGCGCTCGGCGGCGCAACCAGGATTGGTCAGCCCCTTTGCGCGCGCGGCGGCCAGCTCAGCCCGCGCAGCCGCCAGATCGGCCTGGAAAGCCGGTGTGGCGACGGCTTGTGCGGTCGCGGCCCTGCCTATGGCTTCGCCCGTGGCGACATCGCTGGGATAGTGCATGGCGCAGACCAGGCGGCTGACGCCGATCTCATGGCCGATGCGACGCACGGCCTCGGCCCGCGACGGGTCGATGGCAGCGAAGGCTTCGCCATAGGCTGCACCGACGGCGGCGCTACCGGACGGATAGGAAGCGGATTTACGACCGGCCTCGCTGACGACCTGGCAGGCCCGGCGCTCAGGATCATCGCCCACGGGACGGGGCCGCGCCGCGCGACGCTTCACCTGTTCCGCAACGCTCTCGGCGTCATGGAAAACGCGCGCCATCACCCGATCCAGGTTCGGCGTTTCGGCCGAACCGAAGCGAACGCCCAGGGCGCAATCGAAATGCTGCAGCGCCAGCGGCGGACGCAGTTCCGCGTGCGAGGTGGCCAGCAGCCAGCGATCACTGTCTTCAAACGCCCGATACCGCGCGGACGTCGCCTTGTCCGCCACATCAACCTCAGAGCCTGACGCAGGCGGGGGCGGAACCGCATCGGCCAGCCGCGCCAGATCACCCGCCGCCAGATAGCCGGTCGAAACCTCTGTCAGTTTGGGCGCGCGATTCTCAGCCGGCGCGCAGGCGGCCATGACCATCAGCAGCCCCGCCGCGCCCAACAGGCCGACCGGGCTGCGGCGGCTCACTGGCCTTCGCTCCAGGTCAACTGAACCGAGGTGGCTCCGCCATCGCCCGGCGCCGCCACGACTTGAAGCCGAGGCCCGTCATTGGCCTCGCCCGCCGCGCCATAGGCCCGGGCGTCGCCTTGGTTAAGACCCATGACCGAACGCATGCCCGCCGCTTCGGCGCGTTCCTTGTAAAAGGCGACGATCTCGTCAGGGCTGGCGGAAGTGCGGAAGGTGACAAGCCCGCCCGCGCCTGCGTCGCCTGCGCCGATGGCGGGCCGCCCGTCCAGCTCCGCGCCAGGATACAGGGCCGCATAGGCTGGTGCGCCCGGCAGGGCAGGCGTCACTGTCGCCGCCGAAGGCGCAGCCGCCACGCCCGATCCCGTCTCCGGTTGCGTCGTCATGTCCGAAGCCGCGGGGGCGGCGGTCGGGGCGTTCAGCGCAGCGTCGGAAGACGTTTCAGGCTTGTCCGCACGGTCGCTGCAACCGGCTACGCAAAACAGAACTGCGGCGGTCGAAACCGCCAGACGGCGTATCATCGGGCGTTATTTCCCTTGGGCTCGATAGTCGAAGGCGCACCGTGGCGCCTCCATGCGGCGGCAGCAAGGCGCGAACGTCAGTCGTCGCCTCTCGCCCCCTCTGCCGGATCACCGCCGTCGCCGTCAAATCGACGGCCCGTGCCTTCCAGCCCATCCGGCCCGGCGTTGGATGGCGAGTCGGGATCGGCGGCTTCGCGCCCCTCTTCGGCCAGTCGCGCATTGATCACCGCCGAATCAGGATCATCGTCCGATCCGCTCGCGGACCCGCCGCGCAGCGACCCGGCGCGCGTGTCCGAACCCGAGTCCGATCCGTCCAGCGCGTCGATCAGCGTATCGGCCTTGTGGCCCCGGTCCGGCTTTTCGCCCATTTCGGCGGCCTCAAGCGCATCCTGGCCCTCGCGCTCGGCGGGCGGTGGTTGATCGGTCATCACGGCGCTCCTTTTCGGTCTGGATTAGGGGTTTCAGTTTAAAGTCGCCGCTGCAGTTGCGGTTCCCCTTGAACCGACGCGGCCAGCCCCGATCTAACGGCCATGATCCCGTTCTCAGTCCTCGACCTGTCGCCCATCGTCGAAGGCGGCGACGCCCGCCGCGCGCTCGATGAAACCCTGTCACTGGCTCAGGCCGCCGACCGTCTGGGCTACCAGCGGTTCTGGCTGACTGAGCACCACAATATGCCCGGCATCGCCAGTGCGGCGACTGCATTGGTCATCGGCCATGTGGCGGCGGGAACCGAGCGCATCCGCGTCGGATCAGGCGGGATCATGCTGCCCAATCATGCTCCGCTGGTCGTCGCCGAACAGTTCGGCACGCTGGAGACGCTGCACCCCGGCCGCATCGATCTGGGACTGGGCCGCGCGCCCGGCACGGACGGCGCCACAGCGCGCGCGCTTCGCCGCTATTTCGAGGGCGCCGACCAGTTCCCGCGCGACGTGGTCGAACTGATCCAGTGGTTCGAACCGGCGGCTGAGAACCAGCCTGTCCGCGCGGTACCCGGCGCCGGGCTGCGCGTGCCGATCTGGCTGCTGGGCTCCAGCCTGTTCAGCGCCCAGTTGGCCGGCCAGTTGGGCCTGCCCTACGCATTCGCCAGCCATTTCGCGCCGGAATTGCTGCTGGAGGCGCTGGCGCTCTATCGCCGCCAGTTCGTGCCGTCCGAGCATCTGGCCAAACCCCACGCCATGGCCGCCATCAATGTCTTCGCCGCCGATACGGACGAGGAAGGCAAGCGCCTGTCCACCTCCATGCAGCAAAGCTTTGCCCGCCTGACCTCAGGCAAGCCCGGCAAGCTGCCGCCGCCCGTCGATGACATCGAGGCCATCCTGACTCCGCAACAGATCGAAAGCGCCAAGAGCCGTCTGGTCTATTCCGCCGTCGGCGGGCCAGAGACGGTTCAGAAACAGATCGCCGACTTCATCGCCCTGACCAAGGTGGATGAGTTGATGGTCACCGGCATGATGTTCGACAACACCGCCCGGATACGCGGACTTGAGATCATCGCCGATGTGAGAGAGCGGCTGGAGAAGGCGTCCTGATTCTTCCTTCTCCCGGCGGGAGAAGGTGGCTCGCGCAGCGAGACGGATGAGGGTCCGCTCTTCCCCCTCACCCTTTCGCGCCAGAACGGCGGCGAAACCGCCGTGCGCTCAAGCCCTCTCCCGACGGGAGAGGGGTAATGAAGTCAGAAACTCCAGCAGCAGGGCATTGACCTCATCGGCGCGCTCCTGCTGGATCCAGTGACCCGCGCCCGGAACGACCACCGTGCGGGTCAGGTTGGGAACCCAGTCCTTCAGGCCCGCCTCCGCCGATCCGGCATAGTGGCGGACGGGGTC
>NZ_JABAZW010000174.1 GCF_018608325.1 Brevundimonas sp.
GGCGCATGGTCATAGGCCCGCAAGCGGCGGCGGGGGGGGCGGCGTCAGGCGCGCGACAATCGAGGTCAGGAGCGCGCGTAACTCTTCGGGCGCGCCCGCCGCGAGCGCGACGGGGTCTTGCGAGCTCAGCACCCGGACGTGGGTGCTCGGCTTGCCGCGCCCCAGGAACAGATAGCGATACCAACGCATCAAGACGTCCTGGTCCGCACCGTAAAGGTGAGGCAGGCCGTCGTCGCCCAGAACCGATGTGCGAGGTTCCCCGGCGGGTGACGGCCCTTGGCGGCCGGGCTCGACGACCTGATAGGCGACGGGAAACGCCTTCAGCATGGAATAGTCGAGATCGAGGGGCGTGCAGAAGAAGACGTTGAAGCGGCGCAGCCAGTTCGCCCACTGGGTGAGATGCGCGAAATCTGTCGGCGGCAGAGCGTCAAAGGCCACCAAGTTCTCGGCTGGCCCCAGCGGGAGCAGGTGCGCTCCGAAAATGGCCTGAGGCGTGACGTTGTTCGCGAGCAGCTGCGTACAGGCTGTCTTGATACGGCCCCAGCCGCCTCCGGAACGGCCCCAGTCGAGATCCAGCAAGGTGGCGTAGGGAATGTCGAGGTCGGTCAGCAGTCGCCACAGGTGGTTTACATGGCGACCGCCCAGGGGAACCACCGCGACGAAGGATCGATCGATGTCGAGCCCCATGACGTCGGCGAGACGAGGAAGAACGACTTCCTCGGACGCGCCTTCCCCCAGCACGACGAAGCGCGCGAAATAGAGTTCGGGATAGGTGCGGACGGCCTCGCGGATGAATTTCGACGCTTCTTCCTCGCCGATGGGGAGGGTGATCGGACGGACGCGAGCCGTTCGATCTTGCGGGTCGAGGCGGAAGTGCCGGACTTGGGTAGGATCGACCCGGGCGAGGATGCTCGGGGAGTGGCTGGAGACCACGGCCTGCGCCTGCGGCGACTTCGTCAGGTCTTGGATCTGCCGAATGATGCGGGAGAGATAGAAGGGCGCGAGGTTGTTCTCGGGTTCTTCGATCGCGATGAGGGTCAGCGCTGGTAGCGGAACGCCGCCGGCCTGGAAACCAGCGCCTGCGGGATCGGCCACGATCCCGGCTTCGACATCCAGCGTCGCCGCGGTCATCGCCAACGCGCGCAGCGACGAGGACGTCCCTCCCAACTTTGACTTACTCGTCACGTTCGCCCTCGGGCTCCTCTGGCCGTCGCTGAGATCATCAAGCGCCCGCTCGCGGCCGGCTTCGTCGGGGCGAAAGATAACCTCAACCTTGCGAATGAAATGCTCAAACCGCAGATCGAGCGGACGGAAGACCGGCGTCGTGTCGGTCCCGGCTGTGTAAACTTCCTGCCATCGCCGCGTCACCGCTGCCGCGATCACGTCGACGGCCGGCTCCCCGGCGAAGGCGCCGTTCAATGTCGTACCGGCATTTGTGAACGTGTCGCGGACACCCTGCGACCAGTTAATAGCGCGCCACAGCCTGCCGCGCAGGAAAGCCGTCACCTGAGAGGCGCCATCCCGCGTGGCCGGCACGTAGATCATTTGGATCCGCGCCCGGTCGGTCGCTTTCAGCTCGGTGCAATCGGCGTCGGTGAATGCGCCGAAGGTCCGGATCGCCCAGTATTTATGCTCAATCGCGCCGTCGAGCGAACCGTCATCGGTCCAGGTCGCTTCGAGACGCAGGCGGCATTTCAGCTTGCCTGCGTCTTCAGCGGCCATCTGGTGGAAGAATTCGGGAATGGCCGCGCCGCCGGCCCCGTCGGCGTCCAGTTCCGGAAAGGCGACAATCGCCTCCAGCAAGAAAGTTCGCTGAAGCGGCGCGACCAGCTCGGCGGAGGGGACATGGAAATCCTGGCGCCGTAGGCGTCGCTGATCTCCGGTCACGCCGAACAGGCGCTGGAGGGCCTGCATCAGGGCGGTCTTGCCCGCGCCGTTGACGCCGACGAAGGTCGTAAAGCCCGAGGTTAGATCGACGCTTGTCACTTCAGGTCCAAAGCAACGGAAATTCGTCAGACTGAGCCGCTCAATAAACATGTATCCGACCTCCCCATATTGGTGGCCGATCGCGTCAAGTTTCCCTTGATTGGCAGTCGCGGCCTTCCATGATTTCGTCACTTGTACTTCATGGATCAGTACAAGGCGCGCTTAAGCGTCAAAAAAGAGCCCCGCATTCGCGCCGCTTTCGTCAGGCGTTTGGCGCGGCCGCCGATGGCTTCGAAAATAGCGCGTGACGAAGCTCGATAGACGATCCGGTTGGGCGTGTGTGCCGCGTGCGGAAGCGCTCGATCGTTTGGATCGCGGCCAGGGGCGCAGGTCCCTCCGCCAACGCGAGAGGGACATGGCCGCCGATAGCGTCGGCAATGCGCGATTGGGCGAAGGGCACATCGCCGTCGAGCACATAGCCCAGCATGCACCCCACCGGCAGTTGCTCGGCATACTGCTCGGTGAGAAAACGCATCATGCCTTGGGTGACGTACACAGTGGCCAGGGAACTCCGGCTTCCGCCGTTGATCACGTTGAGCCGCTTGCACTCGTAGGCGAGGTATCGCTGTCGATCCCAGTCGAAGAGCACGGCGATGTCGATGATGCCCTTGCTGAATTTCGACCCATCGGCCGCAAGACCGAATGGTTCGAACTGATATTCGACCCAATGGCACAACCGACGCACCACGACGTCTTTGGCCAGGCGATCGACGAGATTGATGGTGATGTCATCCTCCGCTGGCTGCTCGGGAAGAACCGCCATGCACGCTGGCCAAGCCGCGGCGATCCTCTCCAGGAAGCGATCATCAAATGAAACGAAGTTGTCGACCCATCCCTGCACATCGCCGATCAGCATCAATCCGCGCCCCGCTGTTGGGGCAGGGCGGCGGCTTGCTGGAGGTCGAGCGCTATTCCGTCGGCGTCGGCGAGCGCGGTGGAGCGTAGCCAGAAGCGCATTTGCATGGGCTTGATGAGGTAGAGGCAGTCGCCGACGAAAACGCGCAGGTCCGGCATGAGCTGGAAATTGCCGTTCAGGGGCCTGTGGATGTGAGCTGCGAGTTGCTCGAGTACGTCGCTGAGCTCGCCCCCCGCATCCTCGGCATAGTCTTCATGGCCGCCCAGGTGCAGACGAAGTATCGCCAGGTCGGCGCCGCGCGCGACGAGGCGCGCATCGATCTTTTTGCCTTTGAACCAGTCCGCGAGGCTGGCCGCCAATGTGTGGGCGTATTGCGCTCGCTGCCGTTCGTCCGGCGCGCCCCACAGTTTCGGAAAGTGGCCTTCATGGGGCTGAAGCGCAGGCAGGATCGCCTCGACGGTATCATCGATCAGGGCGATTTCATCGGGCGACAAGCAGAAGTATTGGTACGCAAGCCGGTCGATTGTCCGAAGGATGTCCCCCTCGTCGATCTGCATCGAGAAGGGTTCCTTGGAGCGTTCGTGTGCGTCGTCGACGATCGCAATCAGTTCAAGGGCGGCGTGAGCGGCCGCAGCTTGGTCGGGGACATCGTCGGGTGACGGGAACGGCAATCGCAACAGGTCGGCTTGCTTGACTTCCGGGCGATCCGAACCGAACGACGCGGTGCCATGAAAGGCGTACCAGACCGCGATGCGACTATTGAGGATCGCCGTGAGAACCTTCGCGCGGTCGCTTTGGCCGACCGGCACCACGATCGCCTGCAAGATATCCTGGAAGGTCAGCGGCTGATCGCAGTATGCGGCCCGAAGGCGGTTTTGCGACGTCTCCACCCCACGCGGAACAAGGATGCGCGGGCCATCGAACCCGGACTCGAACCCGCGGCGGCGAACCGTTGATGACGGGGCTGGCAGCAAGCCTTCCGCCGCCTGAGCTAGGCGCGAATAGGCTGCGATCGGCAGGTCAGGCAGTCGACCGACATACTCGCTGGCGAGCGGAGGCGCATCGCTTTCGCTGGCCTCATTGAAAGGCTGATAGCCTTGCCCGATGACCCATCGATCGCCCGGTTTTTCGCGACGACGGCTCAGGCTGCCGTACTCGCTGATGAAGGCTCCTAGTTTGGGAAGCCTCGCGAGGTAGGCGAAGAGTTTGGCGTCCGGCTCGCGCATCCAGAGGCGCTGCTTGAAGATGAGTGGGTTATCTAGGACCGCGCCGACCCCGAGGGCCGCCTTGTCGGCGCTGCTCAGCGTGATGACGCGCTTGATGCGCAGATTAAGGTCAGCCTTTGGCGCCCAGTAGTCGAAGCGATACGGGAAATTATCCGGATTGGCGCTGCCGTAGATGATCAGAGCGGTGGGGCGATGGGCTTTCTCGAAAAGCTGAAATCGAAGGTCTGCGAAGTTGATGACGCGGCGGACCTGGGATTTTCGGAAGAACGTATCACGGGCTTCGATCGTATTTGAGGCGTGGTTATGCAGAAACCCCATCGCCGGCAGCAGGAAAGCGATCAGGCCGCCGTCGGCGAGATGCGATAGCGCCTTCCAGCTGAATGCCCAGGCGTCCTCGCCACCGGGCATGGGATGCCCTGTCTTCTTGCCCCACTGCACGGACGAACGCGCGGGACCGCGGCGGCTGGTCCATGGCGGATTGCCGATGATGACGTCGTATCGGGCGCCATCCGGCGATACTTCGAAGAAGTCGCGGCAGACAAGGGTCTTGCCCCAGAGTTCCGGGAGGAGTTTTCCCCGGGTGATTAGTTTGCGGATGTCGCGTGGCGACACCTCCTCGAGGAGGGCGACATAGAGTGAGAACACGGCGACCCGAACCGCGCCGCCGTTCAGATCCCAGCCATGGATCTGGCTTAGCAGCGACAGCAGCGTCTTCCAGGAAATCGTCTGCGTCTTGTGCTTGGCGCGCCAATGCTCACAGAGTCGCTGGAAGGAGCGGACGAGGAAAACGCCTGAACCGCAGGCGGGGTCGAGGAAGTTTCCTGTCGTCCTTGTCGCATCCGGCAACATCTCCCACGCTTGGGAAACGACGGTGTCGGCAAGGTACATGGGCGTGTAGTAGGCGCCGTTGGCGCGGCGCTCGGCCTCGCGCTCACCCAGGAAGCGATCGTAGACGGCGCTGACGAGCTCGATCGGGATATAGCGGAAGTCATAGCCCCAGAACCGCTGCTGTCCGGAATGGGCCATTTCTTCACGGCCTGACCGGAACCGCGCCAGGATCGTCAGATGGGCGGGCGTGACTTCCGGCGCCTCGCCCGTGGCCTCGAAGGAGCACGGCGCGACGAACAGATCGCCGTTAAAATCGGCATGAAGTGTCCGGAAGAAGGACCGGAAGAGATCGACGTCGCCCGTTTCCAAGAGCGCCGAAAAACTCTCCGAACTCTTCTCGGAGACGGCGGCAAAGTAGGCGGGCGTTACGATCTTCCGGTCTTCAAGGTACGCGATAAACATCGCCTGTATGAGCAGGGCCTGCGCCGCATCGGGAGCGAGCGCGGCCTTTTGCAGCAGGTCGTGGGACGCATTCAGATTGTCGAGGAGAACCTGATCGATGCGCTCCTTCGGGGGGAAGTACTCGCCATAGTCCTTCCAGAGGCGTCCGGATTCGGCGCCGTAGATCAGATTCTGAAACCGCAGCGCTTCGGTCGTCAGACTGAGGCTATCGATGAGGCAGCGGCGCTCGAAGGCCTCGCCTGGATCGCTCAACGGAGTACGGGCGAGCGAAAACGCTCTGAGCGTATCGTCAGCGATAACCAGCAACAGGCTGGCCAGGCCCTGATTCCAGAGCGCGCCGTGAAGATCGATGATCGCAGCGCGGTCGTAGTTATCAGCTTCCAGAATCGCGACAGTCGGGACGCCTTGGACGCAGAAGATCGCCGATACGCCCATTTCGGTCAGGGCGGCTCGGATAGCCGGCGCGTGCGGCACGTCGCTGACGGCCTCGGCTGACTCGTAGAGTTCAGGCGAGCGCCGATGTGTGAGCCCCAAGCGGTCTTTCCACTCCGGCGCCAATGCGGATGCCAGGGTGGTGGTCATGCGCGTTTGCTGCGCCGTTCAGGCTGCATGCCCACGGAGGTTGGGGGGAACTGCAGATGTCCCTGCACTTGATCCACTTCGGTCGCCGTGAGTGCCGCGCGCAGGCGCGCTATGATTGGCGCGCACGGTACGCAGAGGGTGGAAGCGTCCGGCGAGCGGCGATGGGCAAGGCTTGCATCGACCAGGCGGAAGTTGTCGGCTTCGATCAAGGCGACGCAGTTTTCTAGTGAGAGCCAGGATTTCCCCCCGCACTCCTTGAAGAGCTGATCGAAACGATCGCCGACCGTCCCGACGCGCACGCCGAAGTCCCGGACAAGTTCGGCGACGATTGCCATGGCTACGACGTCCCCAGGGGTGAAGCTGGGGGCATGGCCTTTGTGCAGAGCTAGGGCGGGAATGGCATCCCGCCACGTGCGGAAAGCATCCACCGAGATGGAAAGCAGTTCGCGAATCTGGCTCTGAGTGTAGCGCATTAGGATGTCCTAAATCGGAAATTCCCTCAGATCAATGCGGGGTCGACCCCGGGTCAGTCCGCGAAATTTTCGCTTTCGGCAATTGGATCAAAACTTCAATGACAAAGGCGCTTCCCCATGGTTGCCCCTAGTGCGAGGTTAGTACTGGAACAGGATATTGGCCTTAGGTCCGCTCTGCGGCCGGAACCCAACGGCTCCGGTTGGCACATTCAGACTTCGGTGGAGCAATACGACCGCGTCGAAATGGACGTGAGTTCATGGGCGGGACATTTTCAAGAACGTCGGTCGCGTGAGCCGTCTCGATCTCGCGTACGGGCGGGGTCAACCTGGTTGTGCAGACGTTGGACAGCGCGCTCCATCAGCCGCGTCCGGGCCGCCGGGTCGTCGATCAACCGTTTTACCACGACCGAGGCCGCGCGAAGTCGGTCCTTCACGGTGCGCTCGTCGAGATGTCGGCTTGACGGAGATCGGGCGAGGGACGACTCGCCGGCCGCCTGACGATCCCGATCGCGCGGCCGGTAACCCTTGACCTCGACGCCGAGAGATCGCGCCTGGATCCAGGCCTCGCGACGAAATCCTTCGTCGCCGGAGACCCGCACTCCGGTCCAGCCCCGGTGCTGCGCGATCTTCAGCATGTCGGCGACGGCGTCAGGATAGGACAGCGTCGTCGTCAGTTTGCGGCCCTCGTCCCGAAACATCGGTTCGGTGGCGCGGTGATCCCGGTAGAAGCGCGCGGCGCGTCCCAGGCGGTCGCGTTCGATCAGATACCGATCCAGGATGGCTTGAGGCGCGTCGCCCCGGGTACGGGATCGGGCGCCGCCCCCCTTGGCCGGGGTCGGCGCCACCGTGTTATCGGCGGACTGTTCTGGCGCTTTGGCGGGGCGTGGGCTCATCGGTCGTCGTCCCGATCAGGGGCAGGCACGATGGCGTCGATGATCTGGTCGAGCCAGTCGGCGACTTCGGTCTCGGTGGCGCCGATCTCGGGCGGCGGGCAGCCCTGTTCGGTGAACGCCTGAACCACGGACTCATAACTCATATCAGTATCCTCTAACGCAGGGGG
>NZ_JABAZW010000078.1 GCF_018608325.1 Brevundimonas sp.
CGCCCCGACCATGGCCCGTAACGCACTGGCTGACGACGAGGTCGGCGGGCAGAAGATCAAGGCGGGCGCCACCGTCATCATCTCGCCTTGGATTCTCCAGCGCCACAAACTGCTGTGGGACGATCCCGACGCCTTCAGGCCCGAGCGGTTCCTGCCTGAAAACCGCAAGTCCATCGACCGCTACGCCTACATCCCCTTCAGCGCCGGGCCCCGCGTCTGCATCGGCGCCGCCTTCGCCATTCAGGAGGCGATGATCGCCCTGGCCGCCATCCTGCGCGTCGCCGAGGTCGAGGCCGTGACCACCGTCGAACCTCGCCCTGTGCACCAGATCACTCTGCGCAGCAGCGAACCGATGCGCCTGCGTCTGAGGTCCCGCCGAAAGCCTGTCTGACCGCCAAAACTCGGCCCCAATGGCGGCGCGTCGTGCAGGCGTTGCAACGGATCGTCGCCATGAACGCCTCATTTTCCGACCAAACCGCCGCAGGTTCGGTCGACAAGGTCGCCAAGGTCACACTGGCCTTCTGGCTGATGAAGATTTGCGCCACCACAGTGGGCGAGACAGGCGGTGATCTTCTGTCCATGACGCTGAAGGTCGGATACGCGATCAGTTCGCTGATCCTGCTGGCCTTCTTCGTCGTCACCCTGATCGCACAGTTGCGGTCGAAGCGGTTTCACCCGGCCCTCTACTGGCTGGTTATCCTGTCGACCAGCACGGCGGGAACGACCATTTCCGACTTCATGGACCGCACCCTGGGTCTTGGCTACGCCACGGGAGCCTTGCTGATTTCAGGCGTCCTGATTGCGGTGCTGACGGCGTGGCGTCTGACCTATGGCTCGCTGAAGGTCGATCATATCCGTGAGCCGGGCGTGGAGACCTTCTACTGGCTGGCCATTCTGGCCTCCAACACGCTGGGGACAGCGCTGGGCGACTTCCTCGCCGACACCTCGGGACTGGGCTATCTGTGGAGCAACGCCCTGATTTCAGGCGGCATCGCCCTGACCATTCTGGCGTGGAAGTTCACGCGCATCTCGTCCACAGTCCTGTTCTGGATCGCCTTTGTCCTGACGCGCCCGTTCGGCGCGACCATGGGCGACCTGCTGACCAAGTCGCATGAAAAGGGAGGACTGGACCTGGGCACCATCGGATCGACCCTGACCCTGTTGGCGGTGCTGTGCGTACTGCTGGTCGCCACCACCGCCAACTATCGCCAGTGGTTCACCAGAGGCCGCCCGGCATGAGCCGCCGTCCTTCTCCCCTACGTATCGCCTTGATGGGGCTGGGCGCCGTCGTCGGGTGTCTGGTCGTTTATATCGTCGGGGTGAACCTGACCGGCAATGTCCACACGGTCATTCCGGGCGAGATTTATCGCGCGGGCCAGCCGCGTCCCGGCCTGCTGGACCGGATGGAGCAACAGCACGGCATCCGCACGGTTCTGAACCTGCGCGGCCCCAACCCCGGCACCCCCTGGTATGACAATGAGGTCGCCGACAGCCAGCGTCTGGGCATCCGGCACATCAACTTCCGCATGTCGGCCAAGGAAGAACTGACGCCGGATGAGGTCCGCACCCTGATCACCATCATGCGCGATGCGCCCAAGCCCCTGCTGATCCACTGTGCGGGCGGTTCGGACCGCACGGGTCTGGCCTCGGCCTTCTATGTGGCGGCGGTGTCCAAGGGCGGAGAGAACAAGGCCGAGGCGCAGCTTTCCCTGCGTTATGGCCATATCGCCCTGCCCAATCTGGACGCCTATGCAATGAACCGCACCTTTGAGCGGATGGAGCCGGAACTGGGCTTCCCCAACAGCTAGGCTAGAGAAACAAACGGGGCGGAAGGCTTTTCGCGGACGGCGGCGTCTAGGGTTCAACGCCAACGTCTTTCAGGACGCCTCCCGTGAAGATCGCCATCGTCCTTCCGCCCGGAAGCCGCTTCTCCCAGTCGCGCCCCAACTCGATGGAGACGGTGGTGCGGACATTGGCTGAGGTCAGCCGCTATCGGTCGTCGATCCGCATCTTCTGCCCCGAGGGCGCTGAAGATCACGGCGACTTCGACGTCCAGACCGTGCCGGAAGGGCGCAACATCCGCATCGAGGCCCTGACCCGCCAGATCCGCGCCTATGGCCCCGACCTGATCGAGGTGCATCAGAAGGTGGTGGACGCCACCCGTCTGGCCCGCCGCTTCCCCAAGGCGGCCAACCTGCTGTACCGCCACCACGCCCTGAAGACGCCCAAGACCCTGCTGGACCGCTGGCGCTACCAGACCCGTTATGGGGTGCAGGACGGGCTGATTTTCGTCAGCAAGTCAGAGCGTGATCGGTTTGTCGCCCAGCACCCTGGTCTGGCGAGCAAGAGCTTCGGCATCCCCAATCCCATTCAGGCCGATCCGTGGCTGGCCGCGCCCGATGACCGCGAACAGATCATCGCCTTCGCTGGTCGCGCCATGCCGGAAAAGGGGCTGGACGTCCTCTGCGCCGCCCTACCCGCCGTGCTGGACCGCCACCCCCATTGGCGCGCGGTGCTGATGCTGAACGACTGGGACGATCATCAGGTCTGGGCCGCACCGCACGTCGCCCCCTTGAGCCGGTTTGGCGACCGGGTGACCATCCTGCGCTCTGCGGCGCTGGGCGAGGTGCGCGACATCATGAAGACCGTCGCCATCGCCGTGACCCCATCCGTCTGGGCCGAGCCTCTGGGCCTGACCGCGCTGGAGGCCCATGCGGCGGGCGCGGCCCTGATCTCATCCGGGCGCGGGGGCCTGCGCGAAGCCAGCGGCCCGCACGCCCTGTTCGTGGACGAGGTGACGCCCGCCAGCCTGATCGACGCGATGGAGACGCTGATCCTCGACCCCGAACGTCGCACCGCCATGGCCCGCGCAGGCCAGCGCTATGTGCTGAGCAACCACCTGCCCGAGCGCCGGTCACGCGACCTGGACGCCCTGCGGCTGAGGCTGCTGGCGATGCGCAAACCCGTGCTGGTTCCGGCCTGAACCGGCGTCAGACGACCGGGATCGCCTGCGACAGACGCCCGCCGACGCGGATCGGCTCGACGCGCAGGGCAAGGCCGGTCTTGTCGTCCGTCTCGACAAAGACGCCGCAGATGGTCGCCGGACCCGAAGCCGGCGTGTAGCGCCCGCCCGAGATGCGGGTGGTGAAGCGGCGCAGCGGCTCGTCCTTTTCGTTGCCGATGACGCTGTCATAGTCGCAGCAGCCACCTGCATCGGTCTGATAGGCCGTGCCACCGGGCAGGATTTGGCAGTCGGCGGTCGGGACATGGGTGTGGGTGCCCACGACCAGCGACGCGCGCCCGTCGCAGAAATGGCCCATCGCCATCTTCTCCGAGGTCGCCTCGGCATGGACATCAACGATGACCGCGTCGGCGACGGCGCCCAGCGGGGCGGCGGCCAGTTCACGCTCTACCGCGCCGAACGGATCATCCATCGGGTCCATATGCACCCGGCCCAGCACGTTCATGACCAGAACAGTGCGGCCCGAATGAGTCTCGAACAGATTGGCGCCCGCGCCCGGCGCATCCATCAGGCGCGGATAGTTGGCGGGGCGGATCAGGCGCGGCTCGCGCACGATATAGGTCAGGGCCTCGCGCTGGTCCCACGAATGGTTGCCCAGCGTCAGGCAGTCAGCGCCCGCCATGAACAGCTCGCGCGCCGTGTTCTCGGTGATGCCGAAACCGCCCGCGGCGTTCTCTGCATTCACCACCACGAAGTCGAGCTTCAGGTCGCGCTTCAGGCCCGGAAGATAGTCGCTGATGCCGTCACGGCCGGACTTGCCGATGACGTCGCCGAAAAATGCCAGTCTCATTCGAAAGCCGTATAGCCGTTCTCGGTCAGAACGCCATGCAGTCGGATGTCATGATCTTCCAGCGCCAGCCGTTCGACCGCCTGCCCGGCATAGGCGTAACCGATGCGCATCACGTCCGGGCGCGCGGCGAAGGTGCGGTCATAATAGCCGCCGCCCTGCCCCAGCCGCCCACCGAAATGGTCAAAGGCCAGAAGCGGCGTCAGGATCAGATCAGGCTCTACCGTCTCGGCCAACGGCAGGGGCGCGGGGCATCCGGCGGCGTCCAGTTCCAGCGGTTCGCCCGGCGACCAGGCGCGAAAGACCATCGGCGCATCCCGCTCCAGCACCACCGGCAGACACAGATGACGCCCTGCCGCCTCAAGCGCCACGGCCAGGGCGTCGGTGTCCAGCTCTGATCCCATCGCCCGGTACAGGGCCACGAACTCACCGTCTGGCAGCCGGTCCGCGTGATCGGCGGCCCGCCCTGCGGCGGACGGATCAACCTGCGCCAAACGCTTGCGCAGCGCCCGCATCTCGGATCGGAGTTCGCGTTTATCCAGCCTCATGCCCGCGTCTTACACCGCCGACGCCGCGCCGACGAGCAGCCACGCGCGGCTGCGCATGACGCTCAGGCCCATCGCAGCAAGCGTTAGCGCGCCGGCCGCGCTCAAGCAGCGAGCGACCGCGTCGCGAGCGTTAGCGCACTAAAAGAAAGGAAGGTGGCGGCGCCGTGCGAACCGTGAAGAACGTTTAAATCCTCTCGACCTGGGTAGCCAGGTGGGCTCCATATGCCCAGGCCCTCGAGCCCGGACAGGGACA
Source organism: Brevundimonas sp. (assembly GCF_018608325.1). Classification (GTDB taxonomy): domain Bacteria; phylum Pseudomonadota; class Alphaproteobacteria; order Caulobacterales; family Caulobacteraceae; genus Brevundimonas. The sequence goes on from NZ_JABAZW010000078.1 coordinate 4,611, forward strand.
GATCCCGTAGAGTGAATTAAGGTCAGAAGGATATGTTGTCTTCGACGTGAGCCACAGCATGACCCGCCGTCGCGATAGATAGTCCTTCGCGACGCCTTTCGCCAGCGCCGTCATGACAAATCACGCCTGCGCCCCAGCCGGGATCAACAGGGGATCAGATCCCCTGAACGATCTTCTCGATCCGCGCGGCGACGGCGTTCAGGGCTTCGGCCACGCCATCAGTCGACGGCGCAGGTTGGGCAGGCGGGACAAGGCCCGGCTTGCCGCTGTTCAGACGCGCCTCATGCAGTTCGTCCGCCAGGATCAGGGCCGACATCAGAAACAGCCGCAGATCACCGACATGGCCCACATCCTGGGCCACCTGGCGCACCTGATTGTCGAACTGTTTGGCCAGGATGCGGACCCGCTCTTCCTGTCCGTCGGCGCAGCCCACGGCATAGGGGCGGCCGTTCACGTCCACCGTCACAGTCGCCATCAGCGGGTCTCCCCTTCGGATTCAGCCAGCACGTCGCGCACGGCCTCAGCCGCGCGACCGAGAGCGTCGGACGCCTCACGGCCCGCCGCCTCCAGCGCCGCAACCCGCGCGCCATCTGCCCGTGGCGCGAACAGGTCGTCGTCACTGGCGGGCGAGGGCGAGGCGGTGCGAGCCTTCAACTCCAGGATTTTGCGTTCAAGGCCGACCAGAGCCCGGTCGATGCGGGCTCGTGCGGCCGTTGTGGCGTCTGCCATCGGTCGCTCCTTACAAATTGCGTATAGAACCCGAGGACGCGTCGGGGTAAAGCGGCGCGCCCCTTATTTTCCGCATCACGACGAAAGGTCTCCACAGTGACCGACGCCAAAGCCGCATCCAAGGCCACTCCTGAGCAGATGGCGAACGCCATTCGCGTCCTCGCCATGGACGGCGTGGAAAAGGCCAAGTCCGGTCACCCCGGCATGCCGATGGGCATGGCTGACGTCGCCACGGTGCTGTTTTCGAAATTCCTGAAGTTTGACGCCTCGCGCCCCGACTGGGCCGACCGCGACCGCTTCATCCTGTCGGCGGGCCACGGCTCGATGTTGATCTACGCCCTGCTGCACCTGACCGGCTATAAGGCCGCGACGAAGCAGGAGCTTGAGAACTTCCGTCAGTGGGGATCGAAGACTGCGGGCCACCCCGAGTTCGGCCATATGCCGGGCGTCGAGGTCACCACCGGCCCGCTGGGCCAGGGTCTGGCCACCTCGGTCGGTTTCGCACTGGCAGAGCGTCATCTGGCCGCCAAATACAGCGACGATCTGGTCGACCACCGCACCTGGGTCATCGCCGGTGACGGCTGCCTGATGGAAGGCGTGTCGCAGGAAGCCATCGCGCTGGCCGGCCGCTATCAGCTGAACAAGCTGACCGTCCTGTGGGACGACAACGAAATCACCATCGACGGCAAGGTCGGCCTGTCCGACGCCACCGACCAGAAGGCGCGCTTCAAGGCTGCGGGCTGGGCGGTCAAGGCTGTCGACGGTCATGACCTTGACGCCATCAAGGCCGCGCTGAAGTGGGCCACCCGTCAGGACAAGCCGACCCTGATCGCCTGCAAGACCAAGATCGGTCGCGGCGCCGCCACCATGGAAGGCAGCCACAAGACCCACGGCGCAGCTCTGGGCGCGACCGAGATCGAAGCCACGCGCAAGGCTCTGGGCTGGACCGCCGCGCCGTTCGAAATCCCCGCCGAGATCGCCGACGCCTGGCACAAGGTCGGCCGTCGCGGCGCCAAGGACCGCAAGAAGTGGGAGGCCCGCCTCGCCGCTTCGGACAAGGCCGCCGACTTCACCCGCGCGATCAAGGGCGACCTGCCGGAAGCCGCCTTCGACGCCCTGAACGCCAAGATCGCAGAACTGATCGAGACCAAGCCCGCACAGGCCACGCGCCAGTCGTCGGGCGCCGCGCTGGATCAGGTCTTCGCCGCCATCCCCGAACTGATCGGCGGCTCGGCTGACCTGACCGGGTCGAACAACACCTTCGTCGCCGGCACGCCGATCCTGGACGCGCCGAAATATGAAGGCCGCTACGTCAACTGGGGCATCCGCGAGTTCGGCATGGCCGCCGCCCTGAACGGTCTGGCGCTGCACGGCGGCATCATTCCCTACGGCGGCACCTTCATGGTCTTCTCGGACTACAGCCGTCCGGCCATCCGTCTGGGCGCCCTGATGGGCGTGCGCGCCATCCACGTCCTGACCCACGACAGCATCGGACTGGGCGAAGACGGCCCGACGCACCAGCCGGTCGAGCATCTGGCCGCCCTGCGCGCCATTCCGAACCTGCTGGTCTTCCGCCCGGCCGACACGGTCGAGGCGATGGAGGCCTGGAAGATCGCGCTGGAGACCAAGACCGCTCCGTCGGCCATGGCCCTGTCGCGCCAGAAGACGCCCGCCGTCCGCACGGTCGCCTCGTCGGAAAACCTGACGGCCAAGGGCGCCTATGAGATCAAGGCCGCCAATGGCGAGGCCAAGGTCACCCTGTTCGGCACCGGCACGGAGCTGGCCCTGGCGCTGGACGCTGCGGCAACTCTGGAAGCCGAAGGCACGCCGACCCGCGTCGTCTCGGTCCCCTGCTTCGAACTGTTCGAGCAGCAGGACGCCGCCTATCAGGCCGCCGTCATCGGTCGCGGCACCGTGCGCGTCGCGGTGGAAGCGGCGATCAAGCAGGGCTGGGAACGCTTCATCGGCGAAGACGGCGCCTTCATCGGCATGTCCAGCTTCGGCGCCTCGGCCCCGGCGGAAGTCCTGTACGAGAAGTTCGGCATCACCGCCGAAGCC
>NZ_JABAZW010000071.1 GCF_018608325.1 Brevundimonas sp.
CGCCGACAGCCGCCTCGCCGCGCCCGTCAACGCGCGCCACGGTGATGGCGCCCGATCCACCGACTGACGACTTCAGCCTGTTGGTGGCGCCGGCGTAGATCGAACCCGATCCGCCGACCGAGGCTTCCAGTTCCTGCGATGTGCCGGTGCGAACCGCGCCGGAACCGCCCAGGCCCACTTCCAGTCGTCCATCGACATTGGCCACTGTCCAGTCGCCGCAACCGCCTGCGCCCAGATCCACCGAGCGCGCGCCACGGCCGATCGCGCCGTACACGGCGCCGCTGGCGCTCAGGTCGACGTCTCGCGGGGTGCGGACCACGATCAGCGGCGCGTCCTCCAGACGAACGCGGCCGACGCCCCCGCCCACGTCAACTGAGGCGCCTTCGCCCGGCTGGCGCGCGTTGGCTGGACCGCTGTGGCATGACCGGATCGCATCGCTGCTGCCGAACACGCCGCCACGGCGCAGGCCGCCGTCGATGCGGACATTCCGTCCCTCGCGGCGCACCTGAATGGCGGGAAGCTTGGAGGCGCCCTGGGTGATCTCCACACCGATGTCGCTGCGGTCCTCGACGATCACGACGACGCGGGCGACCGTATTGCGGATTTCGACATCGGCGGCGGACGCAGGCGCGGCGGCGGCGCTGACGGCCAGAGCGGCGGTCGCGGCGGCGATGAACAGTGCTGACTTCATGGACTTTCCCTTCCCGGATCTGATGAGAAGGTGCGCGAGCAGGCGCAGAAAGTCATTTTAACTCGGCGTCATGAACCCAATTTAACATTGGTGAACACCGGGCGTTCGAGGGTCAGGTGCGCAAGGCGCCCGCGCCATCCTCGACGCCCACTTCCGGCTCGAAGTCCCGCTCGAAATGCGCGATCCGGCTCTTCATCGCGCCCACCTTCTTCAGCGCCAGCGACGCAGCCCAGCGCGCGGCCAGTTCTGGCGTGGACATGCCGTCGGTGAACCTGGGCGAACCGCCACGGCTGCGGATCACCGCATTGGTGAACAGCGCCCCCTTGCGGAACCGCGACGGCCAGGTCTGGAAGTCCATCGACAGGCTGACGCAGAACCGGTCCAGATTCTCCACCCGATGCGGCGCATACAGCGGCCACGTCAGGGCGCCGCCGGGCTCCAGATCCATGACCTGGGCATCATTCTCGAACGCCAGCGTATAGGGCAGTTCCTCGGTCGTCTGACGCGTGACCACCTGCTCCATATTCTTCTCGGGCAGATGCTGCTCGTCACCCGGATAGATAAACAGCCGCTTGCGACCCCGCAGGTGGAACAGGACCACGCCCGCCGCATCGAAATGATAGGGTACGCGCGCCTTGGGCGACGACAGGATCAACTGCCCCGCATTCTTGACCGCACGCATCCCCGGATAGGTCGCCTGAATGGTCTGGAAATCAGCCATCGCCGCCGCCCACAGTTCGGGCCAGCCGGTCTCGACCTCGCGCAGATTGACCCACAGCCGTCCCTGCTTGATCGCTTCCAGCAGTTCCGCGCCCGACAGCCGTCCCCGCGCGCCGGTGCGCAGCGAGACCTGCCCCTCGTCGTCATAGTCATACAGATTGATGTCGAAATGCTCGGCCGGATAGCGGTCCAGCATGGCGGCGAGAGCTGCATCCTCGGCGAACCCCTGCTCGACCAGGGTGTGCGGATGGATCTTCGCCTCGGCGATGGGGCCGGGATAACGGGTGCGACGGTCGGACATGATCTGTTTCCCCTCAGGCGTGGGCGACGCGCGCAGGCGTCTTCTTGCGGGACGCCAGCTTGGCGACGGCGGAACGGGCGGCGGTCGCCGCGCCCCTCAATCGACCAACAGGCGAGGCCTCGCAGGCTTCGATGGTGGACCAGCGTCGGCGCAGCGAGGTGCTGATCGCCTCTCCCCTGCCGCCCGCCGTGTTCAGCACCGCGACAGCCGCCTCATTCAGCGTGGCGCTTAGCCCCGGCTGCATGACCACGGCCTCGCGCACGGTTCGGCGCGCATTGACGAAATACTTCTTGTAGGCCTCGCCCTCGAACCCGAAGTCGAACACCCGCACACCCTCGGCTCCGGCCAGCCGCATGGTGTCCATGCTCAGCAGAATACCCGGCGAACACCGCGCCAGCGTCGGCTCATAGGCCGGGAACCAGAAATGATAATGGTCGCCTGCGTGCAGCGAAAACTCGACCGCCACCAGCTTGTCGCCCGCCGTCATGACCGCCAGCGACGCCCCGAAATCAGGCCGCTGATCCATCATCAGCGCATGCAGCAGATCGCGCGTCCAACCGCAGGCGAAGATGTCGTGCAGGCCTGACCGCCGATACTGCGCCGCCTTCAGATCGATCAGATGATCCAGCAACTGGGGATCGCGCACATTGTGCCGAACCTGCGTCTCACCCAGTTCGGCGGCCAGGCTGCGACGCGCCCGTTCCTTGTCCTTGAAGTATTTTCCATAGGTCTGGCGGCGTTCGGCGTACCAGGCGTCAAAGCCGCCTGCAGGCAGTTCCACCTGCACCGTCCCGCGCACCTCGCCGCCTTCGCCTTGGCCGATCCATCCGGGCACATTCAGGCGACGCCCCTTAACCAGACACGCCACATCCTCCAGCGTGATGTCCGATCCGACCGGCGCGATCACGCCGTGATAGTCGTTCATCGGCGCACCCAGGGGCTGAACCGAACCGCCGCGTCTTTGATGGGGGAAGAAGCCGACGATCTGGCCGCCGCGTCGGAACACAGCCACCGCCGCGCCCGGGCAGACCCGGGCGGCGATCTCGGTGTAATCCCAGCAGAAATAGGGGCTGCTCAGGGCAGGATTGGTCGTCGACCATGCGCGCCACAGCGCGACAGCGGCGGCGTCCAGCGCCTCCGCCTTCATGATCTCGACCCGCAGTTCGTCAGTCATAAACATCTCGCAGCACCCCCTTGTCCGGGGCCGTTTCAGCGCATCCTCTACACCGAACCCTGTTTCACTAGGGTTCATCGGCATGGTGAACAGGTGTTGACGGGAGCCTGCGCGCGCCACGGGCGTTTGCATCCTGCGGACATCCAGTTCCGCGCCGAGAGACACGGTCATGACCGATCAACGCCCCGATGACCACGCCGTTGAAGACGAAAATCTGCGTCCCGATCACAACGGCCAGCCGCCACGCCCGGCGACCGAGCCCAAGGGGTCCAAGGGCTCCAGCAACTCCGGCAAGACCCAGACCGACCCCGCGACGGGATCACAGAACTGACGCCGCCGCCTGCCTCCGCCTTCGCCTTCCCCGCCCTGTGACTGAGTGACTTGATGATCCGCCGCCTGACCCTCGCCTGCGCCAGCCTCGCCGTTCTCACCGCCTGCAGCCCATCCCACGACAAGCCATCGGAAAACCAGACACAGCAGGCCGGCGCCGCTGGCCCGCTGTCCGCACAGACCATCGAGAATGCGGCCTATACGCCCGCCCCGCCACAGGCCCAGCCTCAGTCCCCGACCGCCGCCCAGACAGCACCCCAACCCGATCCAGCCTTGATCCGTGCGCAGGTTCTGCTGGAGCGCGCCCGCTTCTCGACCGGCGCCATCGATGGTCTGGCAGGCTCGAACATGCGTCAGGCCATAGCCGCCTTCCAGAAGGCCAAGGGGCTGAAAGACGACGGCCAACTGACGCCCGAACTGATGGAGCGACTGCGCGCCGAAGGCCCCGGCGCTGTCACCGCCACCTATCAGATCACCCAGCAGGATATCGACGGCCCCTATATGGGCGTCGTCCCCACGGACCTGGAGAAACAGGGCGAGGCGGCGGCCATGGCCTATAGCGACATCGTCGAGGCCCTGGCCGAGCGGTTCCACCTCACCGAGGATCTGCTGCGCGCCATGAACCCCGGCGCCGACTTCAACCGCGCGGGCCAGACCCTGCTGGTCCCCGCCATCGATAATCGCCCGCTGGCGGCCGACGTCGCCCGCATCGATGTGGACAAGGCCGAAGGCTCGGTGAAGGCCTTCTCCGCCGACGGCGCCCTGCTGGCCTATTTCCCCGCCACCATCGGCAGCACCGACAATCCGACGCCCAGCGGCACGCTGCGCGTCAACGGCGTCGCCCGTAATCCCGACTACACCTACGACCCGTCAAAGCTCAGCTACGGCAGCGTGGGCCGCAAGGTCGTGGTCAAACCCGGCCCGAACAATCCCGTTGGCGTGGTCTGGATCGATCTGAACAAGCCCAGCTACGGCATTCACGGGACGCCAGACCCGCATCTGGTCGGCAAGACTGCCTCGCACGGGTGCGTGCGACTGACCAACTGGGACGTCTGGAAACTGGCCGACAAGGTCAAGCCGGGTGTGACGGTGCGTTTCGTCTAGTGAACCGCCCCGAACGGTGTCCCGTCCCAGAAGTCGCAGTTATGCCGGTCGAAGAAGTCGTCATCCAGCCGGTCGCCCTGCGACTGGAACACCCGCACCGGTCCCGCACCCTCGATGCGGGGCCAGTCGGGGCCAAAGTCCTTCTGCCCAAACCCGGCCCATAGTCCCCGCATCCGCGCCGACAGCGCCTTCTGCTCGGGTGTGAAGCGATTCACGTCAGCGAAAATCCAACTGGTCCCGAACACATAGGCCAGTTCGCTGGCGTGATAGGCGCCCAGATCCAGCCCGACGATCCATTTCGGCAGGACGAACGGCGCATCCCGATCCGCAAACTCATACCCCCACACCGGCACATAACGGGCCAGTTGCCGCCGCAGGGCCTGTGACGGGCAGGCGAACCTCTGGTCCGTGAAATGCTCGGCGATGGCATAGGCCGGGCCATCGGGGCCGACCGGATACCGCTCCAGCACCCGTTCACCGACATCGCCGTACATCCAGATCGTCTCCTTCTGGTAACGATCCACGTCCTTGACCTCGTTTGCGAACAACCGCCCCTCGTCGCGGTTCGTGCCGATGATGACCGGCACACGCGTGAACCGCCCTTCGTGGAATGCGACGGCGGGGTTCTCCGGCACGGTCGCGTCCGTATGCACCGGCCCCCATGAGCCATGACCGTTCAAGCCCTCGCGCACCGAGGGCGCCCGTTGCAGCCGCCACGCAGACAGGGCCTTCAGACAGGCCGCCTGCCCGGCGCCGTCCTCGCACCCCAGGCTCCGGGCGAACTCCGGCCCCGCCTGGGCCGTCGCCTCCGCACTGACCAGTGAAGACGGCTCCAGGCATCCCCCGCTCTGCATGATGACGCGCTGATAGAGCCCCTCAGACTGAGGCGACGCCATCAGGTAACAGGCCGTCCACGCCCCTGCGCTTTCGGCGAACAGGGTCACGTTCGCCGGGTCGCCGCCGAAGGCCGCAATGTTCCGATGCACCCATTTCAGCGCCGCCTGCTGATCCATCAGGCCGAAGTTGCCGCCATAGCCTTCGCCATCTGCCTGAAACCCCGGATGGGCCAGCCAGCCCAGCGCCCCCAGCCGATAGTTCAGCGTCACCACCACCCGGCCCTGCTCGCGGGCCAGCAGCGACGGGTCATAGTTGGCGCCCGCCCCAATCGTGAAGGCTCCCCCGGGGATATAGACCAACACCGGCAAGGCCTCGGCCTGCTCGCCGCCGGGCCCATAGACGTTCAGATAAAGACAGTCCTCGGACCCGACCACAAACCCGCCGCCGCCGCCCAGAATAGCCCGCCGCCCGATGGCTTGGGTGCAGTCCGAACCCAGCCGCGTGACATCCCGCACGCCGTCCCACGCCTGCACAGGTTGCGGCGCCCGCCAGCGCAAGGCCCCGACCGGTGCTTGTGCGAATGGCACCCCCAGAAACGCCCGGACACCTGCGCCTTCGACACCCCGCACCGCCCCGGCCTCTGTCGTCGCCAGCACCGGCTTGGCGTCGCGGGCAAACCGGACATGATCCACCTTGCCGGGATGAGTGGCGCAGGCGCCCAGCGCCAGCAGACAGACGAGCAGAGAAATCAGACGCATCAAAAACACGGGCTGTTGGCGTGACGTAGATAATGCCCGCCTCTCCCGCCTGCGTCATCCTCGGGCTTCACCCGGAACGGTCAGGGTCAGCAGCCCCCAAACAGCAAAACGGCCCCCGGATTTCTCCGGGGGCCGCTCTGTACGCTACTCATTTCAGCCCGAAGGCCGGATCGTCGACTACTCGATGATCTTGGCGACGACGCCGGCGCCGACGGTGCGGCCGCCTTCACGGATGGCGAAGCGCAGGCCTTGGTCCATGGCGATCGGCGTGATCAGCTCGACGTTCAGCTCGGCGTTGTCGCCGGGCATGATCATCTCGACGCCTTCCTTCAGGTGAACGATGCCGGTCACGTCCGTCGTGCGGAAGTAGAACTGCGGGCGATAGTTCGTGAAGAACGGCGTGTGACGGCCGCCTTCTTCCTTGGTCAGGATGTAGGCTTCAGCCAGGAACTTGGTGTGCGGCGTGATGGAGCCCGGCTTGCACAGCACTTGGCCGCGCTCGACGTCTTCACGCTTGGTGCCACGCAGCAGAACGCCGACGTTGTCACCCGCTTGACCTTGGTCCAGCAGCTTGCGGAACATTTCAACGCCCGTGCAGGTCGTCTTCTGGACCGGACGGATGCCGACGATTTCGACTTCTTCACCGACCTTGACGATACCCTTTTCGACGCGGCCCGTGACCACGGTGCCGCGGCCCGAGATCGAGAACACGTCTTCGACCGGCATCAGGAAGGGCAGGTCAACCGGACGTTCCGGCTGCGGGATGTAGGCGTCGACGGTTTCCATCAGAGCCAGAACGCGCTGTTCGCCGATTTCCGGGTTCACGCCGTCGGTTGCAGCCTTGGCCGAACCCTTGGTGATCGGAATGTCGTCGCCCGGGAACTGGTACGAGCTCAGCAGCTCGCGCACTTCCATTTCAACCAGTTCCAGCAGTTCTTCGTCGTCGACCAGGTCGACCTTGTTCATGAAGACAACCAGAGCCGGCACGCCGACCTGACGGGCCAGCAGGATGTGCTCGCGCGTTTGCGGCATCGGGCCGTCAGCGGCCGAAACCACCAGGATCGCGCCGTCCATCTGAGCCGCGCCCGTGATCATGTTCTTCACGTAGTCGGCGTGCCCAGGGCAGTCGACGTGCGCGTAGTGACGGTTCGGCGTTTCGTATTCAACGTGCGCCGTGTTGATCGTGATGCCGCGGGCCTTTTCTTCCGGCGCAGCGTCGATGTCGGCGTAGTTCATCGCCTTCGCGCCGCCGGCCTTCGCCAGCGTCATCGTGATCGCAGCCGTCAGCGTCGTCTTGCCATGGTCAACGTGACCAATCGTGCCGATGTTGCAGTGCGGCTTCGTGCGTTCGAACTTTTCCTTGGCCAT
>NZ_JABAZW010000119.1 GCF_018608325.1 Brevundimonas sp.
GCTGAACCTCAGCCGTCCAGTTCGGGGTAACGTCGGAAGATGCCGTCCTGGTTGAACGGAATGCGGCGCGGGCTGTGCAGATAGGCGCGGATGCGGGGCAGGGCCGCGACGCGGTCGCTGAGCGCCGTAACATTGGGGGTGGTTTTCAACGCGCGCGCGGCGGCCTTGGGAAAGGCGTAGATCAGGCCCTCGACCACCTGAAACAGCGACAGGTCGGCATAGGTCAGGCGACCCCCGACCAGCCAGTCGGAGCCTGATGGATTGCGGGCCAGAACCTGTTCGGCCCAGCCCAGGAATTTCGGGATGCGGTGCTCGCGGAAGGCCCTGGCGTGGCGGGCGGCCTCGGGCTTCTGGTCATCGTAATAGGCCATCATGTCGATGGGGTGGTGGGTGTCGTGCACCTCGGCCACCAGATCGGCGAAGGTGAGTTGAATCTGGTCCAGCCAGGCGCGTTCGGCCGCATCATCCGGCGCCAGACCCAGTTGCGGGCCGAGCCAGGCGAGGATGGCGGAGACCTGGGCCACGGTCCGGTCGTCCAGCCGGACGAAGGGCGGGGCGAAGGGCGGCATGGCCGCGTCCTGCATCAGCGCCATCATCGCCTTGCCGTCATCCTGACGCGAGACATCGACATAGTCTGCGCCCGCCGCCTCGAACGCCAGGCGGATGAACTCGCCGCGTCCCTGGATCGTGGGCCAGTAATAGAGTTCGTAGGCCATGGTCTGCGCCTTGATTTATGTGATCGGTCCCTGTAAGAGCGCCGCTTCCCGTTGGAAGTTCATCTTCTGACGGTCCTGTCCGAGAACTTCGGGGCGTGGGGGTCACCCAGGCCGTAACTGTCAGAGAGCCTTCTGACGCCGTGGGGAGATGGGGACGCGAACTTGCCGCGTATCGGCCCGCACTCCGGGACGGACGCCGTCAGACGCATCCTTCGGACAATACGACCGGCTTGAACGCTTTGCAGCGATGCATGGCGCTTTGGCCAATCCGTCGTCGGGAATAAGCCCGTCGGCGAATACCAAGACTGGAGACCGCAATGGATCGCGCACAAAAAGCCGAGTCTATCGAATCGCTCAAGGGCGTGTTCGCCGACGCCGGCAGCGTGGTCGTGGCCCACAACCTGGGCCTGACCGTTGCGGAAATGGAAGATCTGCGTGGCCGTCTTCGTAAAGAAGGCGGCGCGTTCAAGGTGGTCAAGAACCGCCTGGCGCTGAAGGCGCTCGAAGCCGAAGAAGGCAGCGAATACCACGGCCTGTTCAAGGGCCCCGTGGGCATCGCATACGCCGAGAACCCCGGTACGGCCGCCAAGGTCGTCACCGAGTTCGCCAAGACCAATGATCGCTTCAAGATCATCGGCGGCTTCATGGGCGAAACCGTCGTCGACGTTAAGGGCGTGGAAGTTCTTTCCAAGCTCCCGACGCTGGACGAGGTTCGCGGTCAACTCATCGGCCTGCTCAACGCGCCTGCGACCAAGATCGCTGGCGTGCTGCAAGCACCCGCCGGTCAGCTGGCTCGCGTGTTCAACGCCTACGCCACCAAGGAAGCCGCGTAAGCGGCCCAGCCTTTCATCTCTGCATCACTCTCTAAAACCAATCCTCCGAAGGAAAACTGACAATGGCCGACCTCGCCAAGATCGTCGAAGACCTGTCCGCACTGACCGTTCTGGAAGCTGCTGAACTGTCCAAGCTGCTGGAAGAAAAGTGGGGCGTTTCCGCCGCTGCTCCGGTTGCTTTCGCTGCCCCGGCTGGCGGCGCTGCTGCCCCGGCTGAAGCTGCTGAAGAGCAAACCGAGTTCACCGTTGTCCTGGTGGACGGCGGCGACAAGAAGATCAACGTCATCAAGGAAGTCCGTGGCGTGCGTTCGGACCTGGGTCTGAAGGAAGCCAAGGACCTGGTCGAAGGCGCTCCGCAGAACGTCGTCGAAAACGTTTCGAAGCAAACCGCCGACGAAATCGCCAAGAAGCTGACGGAAGCCGGCGCGAAGATCCAGATCAAGTAATCTGGTTCTCAGCATCTGCTGAAGATCGGAAAGGCCCCGAGGGAAACCTCGGGGCCTTTTCTTGTTTCGGGGCCTGGCGCGCTGTGCGGCTTGAGAGCCTTGGGGGCTGTCAGCCCTGCGGTCGCGAACGCGGTGCGAAGAAGGCCCATAGGGCGTCGTTGTCGACGACCCAGCTATGCCTGCCGTGATGCGGCCGATGACGTCGGCGCCGTCGCGGCAGGCGCTGTAGCCCTCCTGATAGACGTGCGGCGTGACCCATGCGGTGGGCTGTGTCCGGGTGCAGCCGTTCAACTGAGCCCAGCGCTGTTCGGCGGCGTGCATGGTGTAGCTCCAGTACGGGGCGCCGCCGCCCTGGATGGGGTTGGTCGTGTCGGCGTCGCCTGCAAAGGCGATGACCGGCATGGGGCGTGTGGGATGACAGGTCGCGGGATCGGGCTCGGTCGGGTCTTCCTTGCGCGGATTGCCGGCGCGCAGACCCACGACAGGGGCGATGGCGGCGATCCGGTCGGCGGCGACGCAGCCCAGCCATGAGGTCATCCTTCCGCCGCCCGATAGACCGGTCGCATAGACGCGGCTGATGTCCGCGCACCCTTGGGCCGCCAGTTCATCTGCCGTCGCCAGAAGAAAGGCCACGTCGTCGGCGGCTTCCGGGCCGGGAATGGCGCCGGTGATGGTCGGCACGCCCGGCACGTTCCAGACAAAGCTGCGCTCGACCGGAATGCCTGCATCAGGTGAGGCGACAATAAAGCCGTGACGGTCGGCGGCCTCGGCCAGATTGGATGAGGCCAGCATGGAGGCGCCGGTCCCGCCGCTGCCGTGCAGCAGGAAGACCAGAGGCGCAGGCCGGTTGGGATCAAAACCCTTGGGTAGGTGCAACTGAACCGTGCGGCGGTTCGGCCCCATGGCGACGGCCTTGGTCACGCCCGGTTCGGCCACCGTGCAGGCGGCCTGAGCCGCCGAGGCGAAGCCCACAAGGCCGGTCATGACCGAGAAGGCGGTGAGAAGTCGTCCGATCATGACCGTGTTCCTGCGGTTCAGCGGCTGCGGGGCGTCAGGATGGCGCCGAGGCGGTCGGGGGTTCCCTCGATCCGCTCCAGACGCGGGTAGCGCAGGCCGTCGTGGTAGTCGAAGGCGACAGTGCGGAATCGGTCGCCGGACTTGATCAGCAGTTCGATGCTGGCGTCCGTGCCCTTGGCGGCGGTCACGGCGTTGCGCAGAGCCTCGGCGGACCCGGCGACGCCATTGACGGCGACCAACTGCCACCCTGCGCCGATGCGCTGCTCGAACGCGGGCCCGCCCCAACGGATATTGGTCATGCGGTCGCCACTGAGGGTGAAGCCCAGCGAATACTGGAAATCATTGGCCCAGCCGGTCTGGACCGCCTTTTCCGCCGCCGACGGCGTGTCGGTGTAGGTCAGCCGGTAGCCACCGCGCGTGATGCCCGCCAGAGGGGCGTGAGCGTCGGGGCCGACGGCGTCCAGCCGTCCGCGCAGGAAGCTGGTCCAGTCGTGAGGATAGACGGCGTTCAGGGCCGCGACGACCTGTTCGAACGTATAGCCCTGCGGCGCCCACTGGCCGTCGTCGTGGCCGAAGAAGGCGCGGGCGAAGTCATCCAGGGATTTGCGGTTGTTGGTGCCCTCGCGGATCAGGGTGTCGGCGTCCAGCCAGATCAGTGCGCTTTCGCGGTAATAGTCGCCGGTGCCGCGCATCCACGATGTGAACTGGCCCGGCACGCGGTAGCCCAGCAGATTGTGGTTGTTGACGTCCTGAAGCGCGCGCCATTCACGGCCGGGCTGGTTGTCATAGAAGGCGGCGATGGTGGCCAGGGTGGCCAGCGCCACTTCGCGGCTGTGCAGGCCCGCACGGGCGGCCAGGACGTCGCCCCAGTATTCGGTCTGACCCTCATAGACCCACAGCAGGGTGTTCTGGGTCGGGATGTTGTGGTTGGCGGTCAGTTCGTCCGCCGGACGCATGAACTTGCCGTTCCACGAGTGGGTGTATTCGTGGGGCAGCAGGCCCCGGTCGCCTTCGCTCTTGGACCAGTTGGTGAAGAAGTCGGGGGCGCCGCTGTTCTCGGAACTGCGATGATGCTCCAGCCCGATGCCGCCCAACTGGTTGGTCAGAGCGAACAGGAACTCATAACGGTCGAAGTGGCGCGCGCCGAACAGGCGGTCGGCCTGCTGGACCATGTTCTCGAACAGTTTGAGCTGCTCATCCGTGGCGGCCAGCCCCTTGGCCTCGTCGGCCAGGATGTTCAGGTGAACACGGTCCCCGCTCGGGTCGATGTCGACGCGGCGATAGTGGGCGCCTGCGAAGACCGGACTGTCGATCAGGGTGTAGAGGTCGGTCGTCTCGAACCGCGCCACATCGCCCTCACGCGCGGCGGTGGACAGGGCGGTGCCGTACTGCCAGCCCGCGGGCAGGACGATGGAGGGGGCGACCTGAATCTGGCGGCTGTAATAGCCCGCCGGATAGAGGATGGCCTTTTCCCACTGCAGATTGACCAGAGCCGGGGTCATGGTGACGCGCCAGTTGGCGTTGTCCGGCTGGGTCAGCCACTGGAAGGCGACGTCGATGCTGCTGACGCCTGCGGGGATGTCCAGATGGAAGGCGTAAGGGTCCAGGGTGTCGCGCTGCCACTCAATCCGCTGGCCATTGGCGGTCACGGTCAGGCCCGAGATCAGTTGGATCGGGCCGGTCGCAGCGTGGTTGCCCGGCAGGTATTTCGGATAGAGCAGGGTCAGCGGCCCGGCCTGCGCGACCGGAATGGTCTGGGTCACATTGACGATGCGGCGGTCCACGTCGGTGACGTCGGCGCGGTACTGGATGACGCCGGGATAGGGCGTATCCAGCGGAACCGGAATGGCGGGCTGGGCGCGGGGCAGGGCCAGAGACGCCTGGGTCGCGTCGGCGATGATCGGCGTGGACTGGAAGCTGTGCGCCAGAGCCGGGACGGCGGCGCCCGTCAGCAGAAGGGCGAGGCAGGCGGCGGGCAGGCGTGAACGCGACATCAGGTCATCCGGTATTGCAGCAGAGCTGCACCGTCGTGGGCGTCGCGGGCGGCGTCAAGGGACAGAAGGCCGCGAGGCCCTTGTCCGAAGTCCAAACGACACTCAGCCCGAAACCGTCATTCCGGGGCTGAGCGAAGCGAAGAACCCGGAACCCAGGGCTGCGATGCCGCCGCTGAATGCGTCTGGCGCTGGATGCCAAACTCCGGGGTTCCGGGTTCGTCCTTCGGACGCCCCGGAATGACGAGCCGTGAGGTCAGTCTATGGTCATTGATCCTATCGCGTGCGCGGCGTCAGGATGTCGCCAAGGCGGTCGGGTGTGCCGGGGATGCGCTCCAGGCGCGGGTAGCGCAGGCCGTCGTGGTAGTCGAAGCTGACGGTGCGATAGCGGTCGCCGTCCTTGACGATCAGATCGACAGTCCTGGCCGGATCTTTCGCTGCGGTGATGGCGGCGTTGATGCGGTCGGCGTTGGCCGCCTCGCCATTGACGGCGACGATCTCCATGCCGACGGACAGACCGGCCTTGAAGGCGGGGCTGTTCCACTGAAGCGCGCGGATGACATTGGCGCCCGTCGTCTGGATGCCCAGCGAATAGGTGTAGTCGTTGCGCTTCAACTCGGTGAACAGGGTCTTCTGATAGTCGGTCGGGGTGTCCGTATAGGTCAGACGCCAGCCGCCGCGCGTCAGGCCGTCCAGCGGCGCGCCGGGACCGTGTCCGTCCAGACGGGTGCGCAGGAAGCTGGCCCAATCGTTGGCGACGACGCCGTTCAGGGCCGCGACCACGTCCTCGAACGTATAGGGTTTCGGATCATAGCTGCCGTCCTCGACGCCGTAGAAGGCCTTGGCGAAGTCATCGAGGGATTTGCGGCCGTTGGTCTTTTCCCGGATCGTGGTGTCGACATCCAGCCAGATCAGCTGGCCTTCCGAATAATAGTCCCCGTCCCGCTGCCACGACAGCCAGCCCTTGGGCTGGCGCTGGCTGATGATCGGGTCGTTGGTGGTGTCCTGCAGGGCGCGCCATTCGCGGCTGACGCGGTTGTCGAAGGTGGCGGCGGTGATGGCCAGCGAGTCCAATGCCTGCTGCTTGGTCAGCAGGCCCGAACGGGCGGCGACGACCTGACCATAATACTGCGTCTGACCCTCATAGACCCACAGCAGGCTGTTCTGCAGCGGGCTGTTGAAGTTGGGGACGTACTGGTCGGCGGGGCGGCGCCATTTGCCGTCCCACGAGTGGTTCATCTCGTGGCTGAGCAGGTCGCGATCAGACAGATGCGTGGCCCAGCCGGTGAAGAAGGCCGGATCGACCGAGTTTTCGGAACTGCGGTGATGCTCCAGCCCGATGCCGCCCAGCTTGTCGGTCATGGCGATCAGGAAGTCGTAGTGGTCGAAGTGGCGCGCGCCGTACAGGCGGTCCATCTGGACGACCAGATTGCGCAGAATCTGGATCTGCTCATCGGTGGCGGCCAGGCTGGCGGGATTATCGGCGACGAAGTTGGCGCGGACCGGCGAGCGGCCGCCCGGATCAAGGTCGATCTGGCGATAGTGGACGCCCGCGAAGATCGGGCTGTCGATCAGGACTTCCAGATTGACGGGCTTGAAGCTCTGGACGTCGCCGTTCTTCTCTAGCGGTTCCAGCGCCGTGCCGAAGCGCCAGCCGGTCGGCAGCTTGACCGTGGGCTGAAGCGTGATGTTCCGCGACCAGTGACCGGCGGGATAGAGCAGCATCTTCTCCCACTGCACGTTCAGCATTTCCGGCGTCATGGTGATGCGGCCCTGATTGCCGGTCGTCGGCGACAGGTGCTGCATCTTCACGATGATCTCGGATGCACCCGCCGGGACTGTCAGGTGGTAGGCGAGGGGATGGAGCGTATCGCGCACCCATTCCACCCGCTGGCCGTTGGCGGTGATCTCAATGCCTGCCAGCTGGGCGACCGGGCCGACGGGGCCGTGATTGCCCGGCAGCCATTCGGGGAAGAACAGGGTCAGGGGACCGGCGCTGGCGACGGGGATCGTCTCGGTCACCGAGAAGATGCGCTGGTTCAGATTGGTGGCGTCCACGTCCAGCTTGATGACGCCGGGATAGGCGACATCGCGCACCGCCGGGATGGCGGGCTGGGGCGCGGGCAGGGCAGGCGGATAGGTCGACGCGTCCTGGGCCATGGCCGCGGGGGCGAAAGCAGCGGGGGCG
>NZ_JABAZW010000141.1:0-5989 GCF_018608325.1 Brevundimonas sp.
GGTCGGTGCAGGTCGGCGCCTTCCGCGAAGAACGCCTGGCCCAGGACTGGCTGACCGAGATCAACCGCAGATTCCGCCCCCAGTTCACCGGCGCGGAACGCAAGGTTCAGACCGCGGGTGAGTGGTATCGTTCGCGCTTCACCGGCCTGACCGAAGCTTCGGCCAAGTCGGCGTGCGAAGCCCTGGCTGAACGCCGCGTCACCTGCATGGTCGTGCGGCCTGATTAGTTGACGCAGGTCGTGGCGAGGCGGCGGAATCGGCCCTAGATAGACGCATGGCCACGCTTCGTCCCGACACCCTGGAAGCCGCCCTCTCGCGCATATTCGAGGGCAAGATGATGGGGCGAGCCAGTTGGTTCGCCCTGACCGGCGGCGAGCAGTTGTTCGCCGAGGGCGACGAGTCCGACACCCTGTATCTGGTCCGCAGCGGGCGCCTGGGCGTCTTCCGCATGGAACAGGGCCAACCGGGACAGTTCCTGGGCGTGGTGCGGTCTGGCGAGCCGGTTGGCGAAATGGCCATGCTGGCGGGAACCCCTCACACCGCCAGCGTCGTGGCCCTGCGCGACACCGAAATCCTGTCCCTGCCGCGCGAAGCCTTCTTTGAGGCCGCCCGGACCGAACCCGACCTGATGGTCGAACTGTCGCGCCTGATGATTCATCGCGCCCGAGAGCGCGCGGGCGGCGCCACCGAACCCAGCGTCTTCGGCTTCGTCTCCGCCCGCCCCCAGCCGATCCGCGCCTTCATCGAACGGATCGCAGCGGCTATTCAGGCGCTGGGCTTCACCTGCAAGGTCATCGACCAGTCGGCCCTGTCCTCGGCGGCGGAATGGTTCAGCCGGGTCGAAGACGACCACGACTATGTCCTCTATGTCGCCGAACAGGATCAGCCTGCCTGGGCCAATCTATGCACCCGTCAGGTGGACCGGCTGTTCATCGTCGGCAGCGGGCTCTTGGCCCCGCCCACCAATATGCCGCGCCGCGTGGGCTTCGGTGACAACCGCCGCCTGACCGACCTGATCCTGCTGCGTGATCCGCGCATGACCAAGCCGGCAAACACCCGTGTCTGGCTGAATGCGCTGGAGCCGGATCGCTGGTTCCACTGTGTCGAGGGTCTGGCCTCCGACGCCGAACGCTTGGCGCGCGTGGTCACCGGCACGGCTGTCGGTCTGGTCCTCTCGGGCGGCGGCGCGCGCGCCTATTGCCACATCGGCGCGGTCAAGGCGCTGGAAGAGGCCAAGGTGCCGCTCGACTTCCTGGGCGGCTCGTCCATGGGCGCCGTCGTGGCGGCGGGTCCGGCCCTGGGCTGGTCGTTCGAGCGGCTGGATCACGAGATCCGCAGGGCCTTTGTCGAATCCGACCCCCTGTCCGACATCACCCTGCCCCTGATCGCCATGTCGCGGGCGCGCAAGGTGTCCGGCCTGCTGGAGCGGGCTTATGGCGATGTCGACATCGCCGACCTGCCCCTGCCCTTCTTCGCCGTGTCGTCCAACCTGACCTCTGGCCGGATCGTGGTTCATCGCAGCGGCCTGATGCGCAAGGCCATGCGCGCCTCCATCGCCATTCCCGGCGTCCTGCCGCCGGTCGTCATCGACGAACAGGTGCTGGTGGACGGCGCGGTGCTGAAGAACTTCCCCACCAGCGTGATGCGCCAGTTGAACAGCGGCCCGATCATCGGCGTGGACATGTCCCAGACGCGCGGTGTCGATCCGCAGTCGCTGGAGAACCCGCCGTCCTGGTGGAAATGGATCGCTTCCGGCGCCTGGAAGCGCGGCCCGCCCATCGTCTCGATCCTGATGCGGTCAGCCACCATCACCACCGACACTGAAATGGAGCAGTCGCGCGCCGACGCCGATGTCCTGATCCTGCCCAAGACCGGCACGACCGACATCCGCGACTGGAAGGCCTACGACGCCCCCGTGGCGTCCGGCTATGAGGCGACCAAGGCGGCGCTGGCCGATCTGTCCTGCCCGGTGACGGAGCTAAGGCATTGCGCCGATCAAAAGCCGGTCAGATCAGAAGCGCCAGAAACGACAGAAGCGTAGCCGTCGCCACCGCATTCAACGCCATGCCCAGACTGGCGAAGGCGCCCGCCGTCGCATCCACCTGAAACGCCCGCGCCGCGCCTATGCCATGCGCCGAGACGCCAGTGGCGAACCCGCGCGCGCGGAAGTCCGTGATCTTCAGGGCATTGAACAGGGGCGTGGCCACCATCGCCCCGAACACGCCCGCAAACAGCACGATCACCGCAGCCAGAGCAGGCACGCCGCCCAACTGCGCCGCCATCTCCATCGCCACCGGGGTCGTGGTGGCGCGTGGCGCAATGGAGGCTAGTATTTCACGCGGCGCGCCGAACAGAGCCAGTACGCCAACCGCGCTGACCACAGCCGTCACCGCCCCCGCCGCCAGCGCCAAAGTAATCGGCACAGCCAGACGCCGGATCACCGCCCGTTGCGCCCAGATCGGCACGACCAGCCCGACCACCGCCGGTCCCAGCAGGAAGACCAGCATCTGCGTCGCGCTGTAATAGGTCGAATAGGGTGTGCGGGTCAGCAGCAGCACCCCGATCAGCACCGGCGTCGCCAGCAGAACTGGATGGCACAGCGGATGCCGCCCGCTGCGGCGCGACAGCCTGTCCGCCCCCTCGAACACGATCAGGGTCGCCGTCAGCCACAGGATCGGCGAGGACATCAGGCCGCTCATGCCCGCCCCTCCTCGTCCGGCCCGAACCGGCGCAAGGCCCAGCGGAACACCAGCGCCGTCACGCACAGTGTCAGCAGCACCGAGATCACCGTCGCCACGACAATGCCCACGCCATAGCGCGACAGGGCCGCCCCTTCGTCGATCAGGCCCACGGCTGCAGGCACGAACATGATCGACAGATGCGCCGTCAGCCAGCCGGTCACCGCCTCCAGCGTCGGGCGCTCCTTGCGCACCAGCGCCAGCCATCCGACCAGCAGGACCATGCCGATCACCGCCCCCGGCAGAGGCAGCCCCGTCATCCGATGGATCGCCTCCCCCGCCAACTGACAGACCAGCAGCAGGGCGATGGCGCCGATCATGGTCATGCGGTCAGACCGGTCACAGCGGGGCGCAGGCCTCCGTCAGCCAGTTCAGCACCTCGCCATCCAGCAAAGGCCCGACCTTGGCCAGCGTCTCGGCGTGGTAGGCGTCGACATAGACCCGCTCGTCCGCCGTCAGCATGTCCGCGTCGATCAGGTGACGGTCATGGGGCGCAAAGGTCAGTTGCTCGAACCCGTGCATGGGGCGTTCGCCGCCCTCGGGCGCCGTCGCGGGCGTCACCACCTGCAGGGTCTCGATACGGATGCCCCAGTGGCCTTCGCGGTAATAGCCCGGCTCGTTGGACAGGATCATGCCCTCCAGCAGCGGCTGGGGCGTGCCCCATTTGGCAATCCGCTGCGGACCTTCATGCACCCCCAGATAAGAGCCGACGCCGTGACCCGTGCCGTGGTCATAATCCAGACCGGCATTCCACATCGGCGCGCGGGCGATGGCGTCCAGAGCCATGCCGCTGGTCCCGGCGGGGAAACGGATCGTGGCCATGGCGATATGCGCCTTCAGCACCAGGGTGAACATCCGCTTCTGGTCTGCGGTCGGTTCGCCGATCGCCATGGTGCGGGTCACATCGGTCGTGCCGTCCAGATACTGTCCGCCGCCGTCCACCAGCAGCAGCGAGCCCTTCTCGACGTGACGGATCGTACCGCCGACGGGCTTGTAGTGCGGCAGGGCGCCATTGGGGCCAGCGCCCGCAATGGTGTCGAAGCTGAGGTCCTTCAGCGCGCCCGTTTCCTCGCGGAACCGCTCCAGCGCCTCAACCACCGTGCGCTCGTCCGGCAGGGTGTCCTGAACTACAGTGTCGACCCAGTGCAGGAAGCGCGTCAGGGCGGCGCCGTCGCGGATATGGGCACGGCGGCTGCCTTCGATCTCGACGGCGTTCTTGGATGCGCGCGGAATGGCGCAGGGGTCCGCTCCACGCACCACCGTCGCACCCGCCTGCTCCAGACGGTCGAAATACCAGGCGGACGACAGGGCCGGATCAACCAGCACCTTCTGACCGCCCAGACCATCCAGCACCTTGGCCAGTCGCTCGGTCGCCACGATCTGCACCGCGTCGCCCAGCCATTCAGGCAGTTCGTTCGTCACCTTGGCCGGATCCAGGAACAGCCGCGCCGTGCCATCCGCCGCCAGCAGGGCCTGACCAATCGGCAACGGCGAACGGATCACGTCCCCGCCGCGCACATTGAACAGCCACGCAATCGAGGACGGCGCCGTCAGTAGGACCACATCCGCGCCCGCATCGGCCACAGCTTCGCCGATCCGCGTCCGCTTCGAGGCGTGGGCTTCGCCGGAATAGGCATCCTCATGCGGCACGACAGGCGCTGCGGGCTGAGCCGGGCGCGCATCGCCCCAGGCCAGATCCAGCGGATTGACCGCAACGGCCTTCAGTTCCGCCCCCGCCTTCTGCGCCGCGCTCTTCAGCGGGATCAGGGCGTCAGGGCTATGCAGGCGCGGGTCATAGCCGATGACCGAACCCTTGGCCGCCGTCTCCAGATAGGACGCGACATCGTTCAGGTCGCGGCGTTCAAACAGGGCCGGATCGGTCTGGGCCTTCACCTGCACGGTGTAGCGCCCATCGGTGAACATGCTGGCCCGATCCTGAAACACCACCGCCGCCCCGGCCGAGCCGGTGAAGCCGGTCGCCCAGGCCAGACGCTCATTGGCGTCGGGCAGATACTCGTTCTGGTGCTCGTCCTCGTGCGGGATCAGAAAGCCATCCAACCCCTGCTTGGCCATTTCGGCCCGCAGCAGAGGCAGGTGTTTGGCTCCAAAGGACGGATCGGTGGTTTCATCAAAGGTCTGGCGCATGGCCATCCCCTAGGCCCCCGCCGCCTTCCGCTCAAGACATGGGACAACTTGTCTTGGAACGGCCTGCCGCTGGTCCTGTTGTCTTTGGGCACCCCAGAACACGAAAGGACAAAGCGATGGCTCGCTTCACCGGAAAAACTGTAATTGTCACTGGCGCTGGCTCGGGCATCGGCCAGGCTGCGGTTCAGAGGTTCGCGTCAGAAGGCGCCAATGTGCTGGCCGCCGATCTCAACACCGAGGCCATGAAGGATTTCGACGGCGAAAACGTCGTCGCCCATCAGGTCGACGTCTCGAAACTGGATCAGGTCGAGGCCATGGTGAAGGCCGCCGTGGACCAGTTCGGCCAACTGGACGTGATCGTGAACAATGCGGGCGTCCTGTGCGAGGGCACGGTCACCGAGGTCACGCTGGATGACTACCGCAAGGTCATGAACATCAATGTCGACGGCGTCTTCTATGGCTGCCGCGCCGCCTATCCCGAACTGAAGAAGACCAAGGGCTGCATCGTCAACACCAGCTCCATCTCCGGCCTGGGCGGCGATGGATCGATGATCGGCTACAACATGTCCAAGGGCGCGGTCAGCCAGCTGACCCGGTCCCTGGCGCGCGACAGCGGTCGCGACGGCGTACGGATCAATGCCGTGGCGCCGACCCTGGTCCATACAAATCTGACCGCCGAGATGAATGAGGACAAACCGCTGATGGACGCCTTCGCCAAGGCGATCCCGCTGGGGCGCGGCGCACAGCCTGAGGAGATCGCTGCGGTGATCGCCTTCCTGGCGTCAGAGGACGCCAGCTTCGTCCACGGACACGTCATGCCCGTGGACGGCGGCCTGAACGGCTCGAACGGTCAGCCCGATTCGAGCGACTTCTGATCAACCCTTGCGCAGTTGCAGGGCGCTCCAGGCGTCATGGTGGATGGTCTGTTCGACCACGAAGCCCAGCGGCAGATAGGCGTCCAGCACCCGCTCCTCCTGCGTGCGCAGCAGGCCCGACAGGATGGCGACCCCGCCCGACTTCAGCGCGGCGCCGATTTCAGGGGCCAGTTCGACCAGCGGTGCGGCCAGGATGTTGGCGAACACCAGATCATACGGCAGGTGCTGGGC
>NZ_JABAZW010000141.1:5999-7186 GCF_018608325.1 Brevundimonas sp.
GATCCGCGGATCGCTCAGGGCGTCGGCGAAATAGAAATCGCACTTGGCGTCATTGATCTCGGCGTTCTCGTTGGCGATGCGGGCCGAGGGCTCGTCAATGTCGGTGCCGACAGCGATAGGCGTGCCCGTCTTGGCCGCAGCAATGGCCAGAACGCCTGTGCCGCAGCCGACGTCCAGAACCTTCTCGAAGCTCTCGGTCTTCAGCAGGTTGTCGAAGGCTTCCAGGCAGCCGACGGTCGTGCCGTGGTGGCCCGTGCCAAAGGCGGCGCCCGCGTCGATCTTCAGGTTCACGCGGCCTTCCGGCACCTTGCCCTGATCGTGCGCGCCATAGACGAAGAAGCGTCCGGCCTCGACCGGCGGCAGGCCGGACAGCGACATGGCCAGCCAGTCGGCGTCGGCCAGCTTCTCGACCACAACCTCAAGCCCCCCGTGATCACGCAGGATGGCGGCCATGCGCTCGGCCTCATCATCCGTGGTGGGGAAACCGTCGATGCGCCAGGTTCCCTTGTCCTCGTCTTCCTCGAGGATGGAATAGGTCGCACCTTCCAGCAGGACGTCGGCGTCAACCGCCTCGGCGGCGCTTTCAGCCGCAGCTCGCGCACCACGTGCGATTATCTGAACAGCAGACTCGGACATTTCTCAAACACCGCTAATATGACGAATCGTTGCGAACTGGCGCATGGTCCTACCGTCGCCGCCGCGTTTTTGATCAAACCGAGGGGTCGGGGAATACATGGCTAAGTCACCAACTACGTCTAAACCTGCGTCGCCCAAGGCGGCGCCTGCCGCTTCCAAGCCTAAAGCCGCGCCGAAGTCGAGCGCTGTGAAGGCTGCTGTTGAGAAAACTGCGGCGCCCAAGGCGGCGAAACCGGCGGCTGCGAAGCCTGCGCCCAAGGCTGCTGCGGCCAAACCTGCTGCTGCAAAGACCGCCGCAGCCAAGGCTGCGCCTGCAAAGGCCGCCGCGCCGAAGGCCGCCGCCAAGCCCAAGGCTGAAGCCAAAACCGCAGCACCCAAGGCTGCTGCGAAACCGGCTGCCAAACCTGCTGCAAAGACGGCCGCACCGAAAACGGCTGCGCCCAAGGCTGTAAAGCCCGCCGCACCCAAGGCGGATAAGCCCAAGGCCGCCGTCAAGGCCGCGCCCGCCGCGCCAGCCCGCGACTAAAAGCCGATCCAGCGCCGCCAGCAGA
>NZ_JABAZW010000144.1:0-9508 GCF_018608325.1 Brevundimonas sp.
TAACTAACCCAAGGACTCTGGTCGCCGCTGGATGAAAATTCAGAGGCACGTCAGCCGCAGCACTGTTATCCCCAGATACTCTCTGGAGGCATTGGTCGCCGAAAGCACTGATGCAGCTTAGGGATAGACTTGGGGATGAATGCTGAGAAGTCGGATTTCTTATTTGAAATCAACGTTGAATGGCGGAGAGGGTGGGATTCGAACCCACGGTACCCTTCCAGGCACGCCGCATTTCGAGTGCGGTACATTCGACCACTCTGCCACCTCTCCGCGGTGTTCAAGTCGCTTGGTCGAGCGAGGGGCTTCTCTAATCGGAGCCGTGGCGTATCGCAACCCGTTCTTGAAAGAAATCCGAACTATCTTTGAGCGGGCAACGACAGGCCCGGCGCGGCGCCGGTTTGTGGGTCCACGCCCTTGAATCGAAACAGTTCGGCGGGACGGCCGCCGGTGGCGGATGAGACGTGTCCGGTTGGTTCGACAAGGCCCGTACGTTCGACCCCGCGCCGGAAGTTCTGCTTGTGCAGGGTCAGGCCGGAAACGGCCTCTGCGGCGGCCTGAAGCTCGGACAGGGTGAAGGCGCCGGGGGTCAGTTCGAACAGGACCGGGCGGTATTTCAGCTTGCTGCGCAAGCGCCCCAGGCCGGTGGCCAGGATGCGGCGGTGATCCGAGGCCATCGGGCGGCCTGTCGCGCAGTCGGGTGCGACGGCGGGTGTGGTCGTGTCGCCGTCACGGAAGGCCTCGGCGACCAGGCGGGCCTCGTACAGGAGTTCATAGCGTTCCAGCACCCGTTCCTCGTTCCAGCGGTGCTCTGGCGTCAGGGCGAACAGGGCGCGGGCGCGGGCCAGGCGCTGGGCGTCTCCCGCAGCCCAGGTGGTCAGGCCTTCGGTGATCTGGGCGGCGATGGCGGGATCGACAGCACGGCGATCTTCCCACGGGAAGAAGTCGAACAGCGAATCCCAACGCGAGTCGTGGGTCTGGCCCTCTGCGGCGTCGGGCGTCAGAGCCAGATAGCCGACCGAGACCTCGCGCTTCTGGTCCGGGCCGGGGGTGGCGCGGGGCGAGGCGCGGCCTGCGTCGCCGAAGGTGTAGAGCTGTTCGACAAAACCCAGCGGGAAACCCGTCTGGTCCGTCACGAAGTCACGCAGGGCGCGCTCGAAGGTACGGTCGCGCGCCGGGTCGAAGGGGCCGAAGGGCAGGGCGCGGACGCCGTCTTCGCCTGCCGTGGTCAGGACGACGGCCCGGCGGTCCCTGAGCGTCATGACGACGACCGACAGGCCGATCCGCACGCCCTGTTCCGCCGAGCCAGCCATGCCTTATTCCGTATGCCAGGCGTCGTCGGCGGGGATCAGTCCGACCGCCTTGGCCAACACATTATAGCGGTCCAGATACAGCAGCTGCGCCTGCGAGGCGGGCAGGGGCTTGATGGTCAGGCTGTAGCCTTCTGGCGGGGCGCCGAAGAAGCCGAGCGATTCCTTTTCGGTGAAGCCCGCCAGTTGAGTGGCCTCGAAGAAGGCGCAGGCCTTGTCGGCCTTCTTGATCAGGGTCTTGATCGTCTGCGGCGTCTTGGGCGGCAGGCCGTAGCGGACGTGGATGGCGGCCTCCAGCCGTGCCTCGAAGTCCTTGTAGCCCGATCCCAGCGCCGCCTTGAACGGCGAGATCATGTCGCCGATCACATATTCAGAGGCGTCATGCAGCAGGGCGGCCAGACGCCATTTCGGGTCCAGACCCGGCTTGATGTGGGCAGCGATCTCTTCGACCACGACACTGTGCTGGGCGACCGAGAAGGCGTGTTCGCCAATGGTCTGGCCGTTCCAGCGGGCGACACGCGCAAGGCCGTGGGCGATATCCTCGATCTCGATGTCGAAGGGCGAGGGGTCGAGCAGGTCCAGGCGACGGCCAGACAGCATCCGCTGCCAGGCGCGGGGTTCGTTCTTCTTCCTGGGGCGCTCGGCCAATGGTTCGATCCTGTTCGCTTTCGGGTCGGTCAGGTGACGCAAACAGGGGACAGGATCAAGGCAAGACGCCAGTTAGGGGTGGAAAACCCTCTATTCGCCGACGTTCTGGGTCACCAGATCCTTGGCGGCTTCGAACACGCCCTGATCGCGCGCCTTGGTGCGGACAGTGGCGATGACCAGCGGACCGCCGGCGGGGCCGCGCGCCTCGAAGCCGACGCGACGCCAGGGACCGGTCTCGGTCGAGTCGTCGGCCAGAACAAAGGTCATGCGGGTGGCTTCGCCCGGCGCCTGGGTGCGGACCAGCGTCCTGTCGCCATGGGCGTCGATGTCGACGATGGGGGCGTCAACGCGTTTGCCCTGTCCATCCTTGGCCGCGATATTGATGCCGCCGATGCGGACCGTGGCGTTGTCGCCCTTGGTTTCGATATGCAGGCCCGGCAGGCTGACCGTCGCGTCATCGCCCTTGGCCTGGATGTTTACGCCGGGCGCCTGGATCGAGGCGTCGTCAGACCCGGTCTCGGCGACCTGAATATTGGCGCGGGCATTGGCGTTGGGGATGTCGGCGGACAGCCGGGTTTCGTAGTCGCGCAGCACGTCGGCGGCCGATGTGCCGTCCAGACGCGCCAGATACAGCACCACCTCCGCCCCGCGCGGACCGCCGTAGGTGCAGGAGGCGCCGCCGGGGTCAGCCGAACCCTTGCGGGTCAGGACGCCGACCGCGTCAGGGCATTTCAGGGTGTCGACCACCTTCAGCACGCCCTTGGCGTCCGAACTGGACGTGGTCGCGGTGATGCGGATCGAGTTGTCCCCGTCGCAGGCGGCAAGCCCGCTCGCCAGACCCATGGTCATCAGGGCGGTGATAAACAGGCGAGTCTTTTTGGTGACGTCCATGGTTGCCATTGTGCGCCTGAACGACGTTCGATCCAGTGAAATTGCGGTAATGCCTGTGCCAGTTCGTGATTTCAGGCGCCGGGACGCCCGCCTTCGCGGCGGCCCAGGAAGGCCAGCCGCTCGAACAGGTGGATGTCCTGTTCGTTCTTCAACAGGGCGCCGTGCAGGGGTGGGATCAGCTTGTTCGGCGTCTTCTCGCGCAGGGTCTCGGCGTCGATATCCTCGACCAGCAGCAGCTTGAGCCAGTCCAGAAGTTCGGACGTGGACGGCTTCTTCTTCAGACCCGGCGTGTCGCGGATTTCATAGAAGGTCTTCAGCGCTTCGGACACCAGCTTTGGCTTGATGCCGGGGAAGTGGACGTCGACGATGGACGAGAGCGTCTCGGCATCGGGGAAGCGGATGTAGTGGAAGAAGCATCGGCGCAGGAAGGCGTCGGGCAACTCCTTCTCATTGTTCGAGGTGATGATGACGATGGGGCGGACCTCGGCGCGGATCGTCTCGTCCGTCTCCTGAACATAGAACTCCATCCGGTCGAGTTCCTGCAGCAGGTCGTTGGGGAACTCGATGTCGGCCTTGTCGATTTCGTCGATCAGCAGGACGGGGCGGACGGGGGCGGTGAAGGCCTCCCACAGCTTGCCCTTTTTCAGATAGTTGCGGACGTCGTGGACGCGCTCGTCGCCCAGTTGGCTGTCGCGCAGGCGGCTGACGGCGTCATATTCGTACAGGCCGTTGTGGGCCTTGGTCGTGGATTTGACGTGCCAGGTGATCAGCGGCGCATCGAACGCCTTGGCGATTTCATAGGCCAGAACCGTCTTGCCGGTGCCGGGCTCGCCCTTGATCAGCAGCGGGCGTTCCAGCGCCACGGCGGCATTGACCGCGACCTTCAGGTCGTTGGTGGCGATATAGCGGTCGGTGCCTTCAAAACGGCTCATGCAAACCCACTCCGTCTGTGTCTGCGGAGTGGGTAGCGGATCAAAACGATCCTGAACAGCGATCAGGTGATGCGTTTGGCCGATACAGGGTCGCTGGCGGGGAAGGTTTCCTCGATCCCCTCGTCAAGCAGGGCCTCCTGACGGCTTTCCGACTTGCGCTGGGTCTCGTTCAACTGATCCGGCTTGCCGCCTTCGTCCTTGGTGCGCGAGGCGTGGGGCGTGTTCTGGTTGGAGTCGCGTTTGGTGTGGTCGTCCATGGGTCGTCTCCTTTATTTCGGGGGCAGGGGCGGGCCTTCGGGGGCGTAGCCCAGTTCTTCGACATCATCGTCGGACAGGCGTTTGGATTCCCAGTGGGCCGCGCTGGACTGGGCGCCGCGCTCGTTCTCCATCAGGCCAGCATAGACCAGTTCGACTTCATCCGGCCCTTGCAGGCCGTTGCTCTCGGCATCGATCTGATTGCGGCGTTCGCCGTCTACGCCCAGCAGGGCGTCCGCTTCGGCCTCGATCCCGTCCAGCGCCAACTGGTCGTCCAGGTCTATGTCGTCCTCGTCGAATTCGTCTTCATCAGCGTCGCCGTCGGCCTGGGTCACGTCCAGAACCGGATCAGCTTCATCCAGCAGGAATTCGCCGTCGCCCTCATCGTCCAGATGGGTTTCGTCGAAGGTTTCTGACTGTTCCTGATCGTCCTGATAGTCGTTGTCGGGCATGGCGTGTTCCTCTCCGTGTGAGGAAACGTGCCGTCTGCATTCGGCGTTCCAGCGTAGCTGTTAGACAAGAGATGGTTAACCCTGTCCGTTTAAGGTGGATTCGTTCTGGCGGCCCTAAACAGGGGGCGACTTAGGCCAGGTCTTGAGGGCCGCCATCAATGGCTTTGAAACTATCTCTGAAGCCGGGCGAAAAGTTCGTGCTTAACGGCGCCGTCGTCCAGAACGGCGACCGGCGCGGCGTGCTGGTCCTGCAGAACAAGGCCAGCGTCCTACGTGAAAAGGACATCATGCAGGCCGAGGACGTGAACACGCCCGGCCGCCGCATCTATTTCCCGATCATGATGATGTATCTGGACGAGGCGGGCGCCGCCAAATTCCACGATGAACTGGCCCTGCGCCTGACTGAGTTCATGGGCGCCACCCGCAACGCCGACATCCTGGCCGAATGTGTTTCGGTGTCGCGTCACGTGCTGGCGCGCGAATATTACAAGGCCCTTATGGCCGCCCGCAAAATCGTCGATTACGAAGAAAAGGTGTTGGATGTCGCTTCAAGCGTACACCGCAGCGGCGACCAGGGCTGAGACCCCGCGCGATCTGGAATACCGGCTGTTCGGCCAGGTCACACGCGCGCTCGTTCACGCCTCCACCGTCGATGCGACGGATATAGCCACGCGCATTGACGCCCTGGACTGGAACCGCCGACTCTGGTCGGTGCTGGCCAACGACTGCAGCGACCCCGGCAATGTGCTGGGCCAGTCGATGCGCGCCCAGATCATCTCGCTCAGCCTGTTCGTGAACCGCCACTCCTCGGCGGTGATGCGCGGAGAAGAGGGCTTTCAGGACCTGATCGACATCAACCGCATGATGATGCAGGGGCTGTCAGGTTCGCAGCAGGCGGCGTGAAGTATAGATGTGGTGGCAGTTGCGTCCTCCTTCGAGTTTTCGTTGGGAGTGACGAGATGACCCACGCGCGATAACGACACTGCAGCCAATACCGACCATGCTCGCAAGTCTCCAGTGGTTTGTCGCTCTCGTTGCTCTCATCGCAATCGGTTGGGGTGTAGTGAAGTTTTGCGACCTTCTGGGCGAGACGTTAGATTCCAAGAGTCGAAGACGATTTTCTCGATTGGTTCGTGTCGGAGTCGTAATTGTCGGCATCATTTTCAGCGTAGTCATTGCGGTCATGGTTGGGGCGGCCATGTTTTTTGGAACCGGATGTGAAATGACTCTGGACCCTATGAGCTGTTCCTAGAAACAAAACAAAAGAATGCCGAGTATTCGCAACGGGTGGGTCTCGGTCTTTTCGTCGCACGCAAGAAGCGGACGCACGAGTTTCGCGAAACGCCCAAAAACCAATCTGTCATGCTGACCAGTTGACGCCGCGCCATCCGCGTCCCACCTTCGTCTTCCCTGTTCAACAGTCGAAAGGGGGTGATCCAGTGTCTCATTGTCATCAATCGCGTGCGGTGGCCGCGACTCTGGTCCTCGGAGAGGTCCGGGCCTGATCCTTTCAGGCTGAATGTTGCGGTCCGGCCGTTCGCGGTCAGACAATGGAGGGCTGTCGCGGAGACGCGGCGGCCCTTTGTTGTATCAGGAGGCGATCAGCCGATCAGGCGGGCGAACCAGTGGGCGATGTGGTGGGCGATTTCGACCACGGTGGTCCAGATCAGCATCATGTACAGGGCGCAGGCGCCCGTCATGGCGGCGCCCAGCAGTATGGCGATGCCGTCGCGCTGCATCATGCCCAGGGCGAACAGGACCAGCGCAATACCCGGCAGGGCGTCGCCGAACGGGATCGGCAGGGCCATGATCAGCGCCAGCACCACGCAGACCAGCCCGGTGAAGGTGTCGGCGACATCGCCGGTCAGCAGGGCCAGACGCGGGCGGGTCAGGCGCTCGACGCCCTGAACCATCTTCAGCACGCTGGGGCCGCGCCTGCGACGGCGAACGGCGCGGCGGACGCTGTTGGCGAAGCCGTACTTGCGGCGGCCGATCCTGACCTCGAAGGTCAGAACCCAGCGACGCAGCCACTCAGGGGCGGCGAACGGCTTGACGATCAACGAGGCGAAGGCGGCGCGCGACACCGAGGACTGCAGCATCCAGCGCGGCAGCCAGACGCTTTTACGTTGGAACGCCAGTTCCAGCGACATCAGGATGATCGGAATGGCGAACACAGCCTTGCCGCCCGGAGGCCACGGCAGAAGGGCCAGCAGCGACAGGATCAGGATCATGGCCCCGAAGCCGCGCTCGCCGAACGCAGCGACCAGTTCGGCCATGGTCAGCTTGGCGCCGGGCGCGGAGCCAAGGTCTTCCAGCACGTCGGAAAACCGCCTCAGGTCGTCAGTAGGGGGCGGCGGGACGGCGGACATCAGACGGGGCGCTCTGCTAGGGGTGGCGCCCATCTAGGCTGTCGTGGACTGCGCCGCCACTTACAGAACCGCAACAAAGTCAAATAATTCGCGGTGTGTCAGTTCGACACATGGTCAGGCTTGCCCTTGCGCTTGGTGGACGCGAGGGCTTTCAGCTCGGACTCCGTCATGGATTGCTCCACGGATCTGGAGGCGCCTTTCAGGTCGGATTTCGGCGTGTCGCCACGCTTGGCCGACAGGGCGGCGCCTGCGGCCTTCTGTTGCGCTGCGGATTTGGCGGGCATGGGATTTCTCCTTCCGCCCGAAACAAGCCCTCAGCTTCCCAGCAGTTCCCGACCGATCAGGAAGCGGCGGATCTCGTTGGTGCCTGCGCCGATGTCGTACAGTTTGGCGTCACGGACCAGACGCTCGACCGGCCATTCCTTGGTGTAACCAGCGCCGCCCAGGGCCTGAACAGCCTCCAGCGACACCTTCACCGCATTTTCGCTGGCCAGCAGGATCGCACCCGCTGCGTCATAACGCGTGGTCTTGCCCTGATCGCAGGCGCGAGCCACGGCATAGACATAGGCGCGGGCGCTGTTCAGGGCGACATACATGTCGGCGACCTTGGCCTGCATCAGCTGGAACGAGCCGATGGGCTTGCCGAACTGCTTGCGGTCGCGGACGTAGGGCAGGACCACGTCCAGCGCGGCCTGCATGATGCCCAGGGGGCCTGCGGACAGGACGGCGCGCTCATAGTCCAGGCCGCTCATCAGCACGCCTGCGCCGCCGTCCAGCGGACCCATGATGTTTTCTTCCGGCACTTCGCAGTCCTCGAACACCAGTTCGGCGGTGTCGGAGCCGCGCATGCCCATCTTGTCCAGCTTCTTGGAGACGCTGAAACCCTTCATGCCTTTTTCGATCAGGAAGGCGGTGCAGCCCTTTGATCCGGCGTCAGGATCTGTCTTGGCGTAAACGACCAGAGTGTCGGCGGAGGGGGCGTTGGTGATCCAGAACTTGGTGCCGTTCAGGACGTAACGGTCGCCTTTCTTGTCGGCGCGGGTCCGCATCGACATGACGTCCGAACCCGATCCGGCCTCTGACATGGCCAGCGAGCCGACGTGCTCGCCGCTGATCAGCTTGGGCAGGTATCTGTTCTTCTGCTCGGGCGTACCCCAGCGGCGGATCTGGTTGACGCACAGGTTGGAGTGGGCGCCGTAGGACAGGCCGATCGAGGCCGAGGCGCGGGAGACTTCCTCCATCGCCACGACGTGCTCCAGATAGCCCAGGCCCAGGCCGCCGAACTCTTCCTCGACCGTGATGCCGTGCAGGCCCAGGTCGCCCATCTCGGGCCAAAGCTCGCGCTTGAATTCGTTCTTCTCGTCGATTTCGGCGGCCAGCGGGGCCAGACGATCAGCAGCCCAGCGGGCCGTGACGTCACGAATGGCGTCGGCGTTCTCGCCGAGACCGAATTCCATGGATTGGGGCGCGAAGGGAATGCTCATGCCCAAAGCCGTAGCATCGAGCATTCCTTTTCGTAAAGCGCGCTTATCGGCGCTCGGCTCGGCCCCAGCGTTGATAAAGGTTCCAGCCCGCCACAGCGACGCAGGCCAGGGCGATCAGGGCCAGCACCCAGCCGACAGTGGCGGAATCGCCTGTGCCAGCGGCGGAAGCGCGGCGGAAGGCCGCGATGGCGGCGCCGAACGCGATCAGGCCCAGCGCGCCCATCGCCAGGAAGGTCCAGGTCTCGCTCCAGCCTGAGTGACGGCGCAGGGCGGCGCGGGGATCATAGGGGCGTTCCAGAACCGCATGGTGGGTTTCGGACGGCGTGGGATCGAACTGGGGGGGCTGGGCGCCGCCCGTTGTTTCGGCTGCATCCGGCGCAGTCAGGGCCAGGGCCGGGCGGTCCAGCGAATCGAGGGGCGAGGCGAGGATGGAGGTCTGGTCCGGCGCCGGGGTCTGGAAGCTGGCGCGTACAGCCGCGGCGACGTCTGCGGCTGACCCTGCGGCGGTTGTGATCGGATGGGCCGTGTCCGCGACCGTGCCGCTGAGTTCGGTCGCGACCTCATGCACCGCGTTGGGCGCGTCATTGGCGGCGACCAGGGATGCGGCGGCGAGCCCCTGCTGGCCCGTGTCAGACTGGGACGTAACAGTCGGGGCGCCGGCCAAGGCGCCAGCAGGCTGCTCAAATGTCGGCAACGGGCCGACGATCTTGGCGCCGAACGGCGAGTAGCGGTGGAAGGCCGCCGTGTTGGACAATGACGGATCGGATGTCAGGCCTGCGACAGGCAGAGAGATATCAGCCAGGGAGGCGGTGGCCTCCTCGAAGGTCGGCGCAGGCTTGGGCGCATCCGGGTCGAGCGGGAAGGGGGCGATTTCCGGCTCCGACGCTGTAGCGGCCGGTGTCGTGGCGGGCGCTTGCGGCGCGGCTTCGTCCAGCGGGAAGGGCGCAGCCTCGGGCGTGTCGGACGACAAGGCCAGGGGCGTGGAGACCAGGGTCGCAGGCGCCGAATCGAAGCGCACCACATGCGGCAGGTGCGGCACGGGGGCGGCCAGCAGGTCGGCCAGGGCGACAGGGACGCCGGGCGTGGCGAAGAACAGGGCGCGTTCGGCGGCGCGGCGGCGCGGCGGACCTTCGGCGGCGGCGTCGTCGGCCCATCCGGTCATGGCGTCGG
>NZ_JABAZW010000144.1:9518-13532 GCF_018608325.1 Brevundimonas sp.
CCGCGAGCGCCAAGAGCGCTACCTCGACGCCTTCGCCGAGGGCGTCGGCGGCTTCGCCCGGCGCGCGTGCGTTCAACCGGGCAAGAACATCAGAAGTCTTGAAACGGTCGATCCCGACCGAGAAGGCGAAGCTGGCGATGGAATCGAACTGGTGCTGGTTCAGCGGCGTCTGGATCGCTTTGACGGCGCCGACCACCGGGATCAGGTCGTGCTGCAACAGCAGTTCAGCGTCGCTTTCAGAGATCGTCAGGCCTTCGCGCGCGGACTGGGTATGGCCGTAACCGATCATCCAGCGTCCGTCGTTGCGCTGGACCGCACGAGGACGGAAGCCCTCGAAGCTCTTGATCAGGATCACGCCCTCGCGGGACACCTTGGTTGGTTTCTGAACGACGTCGGACACTGTTGACCCAATTCGAGACGGGCGCGCAGCCCCCGTAGCGAACACAGCAAGGAGGGCGCCTCTTCTTTGCGCCCGCCCGGATCAGAGCAGGACCAGCGTCGCCAGACCGAGGAAGATCAGGAAGCCGAAGAAGTCCGTCGTTGCTGTGACAAACACAGCCGAGGAAACGGCGGGGTCGAACTTTAGTTTCGACAGGGTTAACGGCGTCAGGACGCCCACGCTGGCCGCGACCAGCAGGTTCAGCACCATGGCCACCGCGATGACGACGCCGATGCGCCAGTCCTCGTCACGGAACCAGACGGCGGCGGCGACGCCGATCAGGGGCGCCAGGACCAGACCGTTGGCCAGACCCACCACCAGTTCGCGCAGGAAGGTCCGCATGGCGTTGGCCGAGTTCAGCTCACGCGTCGCCAGGGCGCGCACGGTCACCGTCAGGGCCTGGGTGCCGGCGTTTCCGCCGATGGCCGAGACGATGGGCATCAGGACGGCCAGGGCGACAATGGCCTGAATAGTGCCTTCGAACAGGCCGATGACGCTGGCGCCCAAAGCCGCCGTCGCCAGATTGATGGCCAGCCAGGGCACGCGGCTGCGGACGATCTCGGTGACCGACGAACCCCGGTCCTCGTCCGAAACACCGGCCAGACGCAGGATGTCTTCGCGGTTCTCTTCCTGAATGATGTTGACGATGTCATCGACGGTGATCTGGCCGACCAGACGCCCGCCTGCATCGACGACGGGCGCCGAGATTAGGTGATATTTTTCAAAGATATAGGCGACTTCTTCCTGGTCCTGATCGACGGCGATCACATTGACCGGCTCCATCAGGTCGGTCAGTTTTGCGGTGCGCGGCGCCCGCAGCAGGCCGCTGACCGAGACGCCGCCAGCCGGACGGTTCACCGGATCAACCACATAGATGTCGAAGAACAGCTCAGGCAGGTCGTCGCCCTGACGCCGGATGTGGTCGATGGTGTCGCCCACGGTCCAGAACTGGGGCGCGGCCATGACCTCGCGCTGCATCAGGCGGCCGGCGGACTCTTCCTCGTAGCCCAGGCTGCTCTCGATGGCGGCGCGGTCGTTTTCCGGCATGGCGGCCAGAACCCGCTCACGCTGGTCGTCCTCCAGGTCTTCGACAACGGCGGCGGCGTCGTCGGAATCCAGTTCCTGAAGGGCTTCGGCCAGGGTGCCGTGCGGCACGCGCTCCAGCACCTCTTCACGGATGCCGTCGTCGAGTTCAGGCAGGGTCTCGGCCAGCAGCTCCGGCGGCAGCCACAGCACCACGACGGTGCGGTGTTCCGCCGTCAGGAAGCCCATCAGGTCGGCGACGTCGGCGGGGTGCAGGTCCTCCAGCAGCGAACGCAGCCGCATGCCGTCGCCGTCGTCTGCGGCGTCCACGACTTTTTCGACGAATGAAGGTGTGAGGACATAGTCCTCATCCAGGGCGGCGTGGTCTTCGGTATCAGGCGCTTCGGCTGGATTGAAGGCGTTGTCCGTGGTGCTCACGTTGTCGCCTCCGTTGGTAGAATGTCCAGCCGTAGTTAGCCGATGAATCGCCCTGTTTAGCCAGATGGTGCGGTCGAGAAGACTCGAACTTCCACGGGTTGCCCCACAGCGACCTCAACGCTGCGCGTCTACCAATTCCGCCACGACCGCTCGCATCGGAGGGCGGCGAATAGACGAAGCCGCCGGAAAAGAAAAGCGGCTTTATTGCGCTTATCGTTGTTAGTTTGGTCGAAAGGCGCGCCCAACTAGACCGCACCGGCCATGAAGTCATACAGATCGGCCGGTCGGGTGACCGTGATTGCGATGCGGTCGTCGCGAATTTCGATCTCGCCGCGTGCAACCGGGTGGTTGTTAGCCAGAATCCAGACTTCGTCATGTTCCGAGGCGTCGAGTGGAATCACTGCGCCGCGTCCCATGCGCAGAAGCTGGGACATCGGCAGCACCGACCGGCCCAGCACGACAGAGATTTCAACGTCTACGGCTTCGATCTGGCTCAAGGTCTTGCTCACTCAGGCGAACGCCGCACCCTTGCGCAATCGCCTTGGGGTGCACATTGAAGCTTCATGCTTGCCGACCCGTTAAATTCCGCGCTTTTAAAGCTGCACCGAGACGACGCCCGCCCCGCCCAATGGGCCGTGTCGCGCGACTATGTTCCCTATGACGCCGCCGAGGCCTTCATGGAGGCGCGCGTGGCTGCGATTACAGCGGGGGAGGCGTCCGAACTGGTCTGGCTGCTGGAGCATCCGCCGCTTTACACCGCCGGGGTTTCCGCGCGGGACGAAGACCTGCTGGATGCAGGGCGGTTCCCGGTGCACCGCACGGGCCGGGGCGGGCAGTTCACCTATCATGGTCCGGGTCAGCGCGTGGCCTATGTGATGCTGGACCTGAACCGGCGGGGCAAGGACGTGCGCGCCTTCGTGCGGGGGCTGGAGCAATGGTTGATCGGCGGATTGTCCGAGTTCGGCGTCGAGGCGGATGTGCGCGAGGGCCGCGTGGGCGTCTGGGTCGAACGCAAGGGGCCGGGCTGGTCGCGTGAGGACAAGATCGCCGCCATCGGGGTGAAGGTCCGCAAATGGGTCAGTTTCCACGGCATCAGCCTGAACGTCGAACCGAACCTGGACCATTTCGGCGGCATCGTGCCCTGCGGCATTCAGGAGCATGGCGTCACCAGTCTGGTGGACCTTGGCGTGCTGGCCACGCTGGACGAAGCGGATGCAGCGTTGAAGACCAGCTTCAGGCGTTTGTTCGGTGATGTGGAAGAAGCGACCGCGCCTTTCTGACGCGCGTTTCATCGCCGCAGATCGGGTGACATTCCGGCGAAAACGCGGCGGCGGACTTGGCAAGGCGGCGACGCATGAGGTTTAACGTCTCCACCAAAGCTTCCCCCAAGCAGGCTCAGGAGACCTTTTGATGAACCGCATGACCGCCGCCGCATCGGCTGCCGTTCTAGCGCTGACGCTCGCTTCCGGCGCAGCCGTCGCGCAGGATTTCCGCGCTCTGGCGCAGCAAGACCTTCAAACTGCGCACGATGCTCTGGCCGCGAACCATCCCGCCGCCGTCATTCCCGGCCCGGCCAGCGAAGCCTTCCGCAGCTGGATCGACAGCGGCCTGCAGGACGCCCAGGCCAAGGCGCCCCGCGTCAACAGCGGCGACAGCCATGCCTATCTGATGCGCTACTACGCCAACGGGTTCCGCGATTCGAACATCGCGATCCGTCCGACCTATGAAGGCCTGGGCCCGTTCTTCGCCACCGGCTGGCCCGGTTTCGCGACGGCCTGGCGCAATGGCGAATATGTCGTCTCCTATGTGAAGGAAGGCGTGCGCAACGCACCGCCGCTGGGCGCGGTTCTGGTCAGCTGCGGCGATCAAAGCGCCGCCGACATGGCCAGCAGCCGCCTGGACAAGTGGGAAGGCGACCTGACGACGGAGGCGGGCCGCGGCCGCACCGCGCCCTCGAGCGAGCGCAGCGTGGTCTGTCGATGATGATGGACAACTATCCTACGAAATGGGTCCCGACTGCGAACGGGATTGCTATGCAGCGTGCACGGATCATTCTGCCGCTTGCGTTCCTCGTCAGAGCGAACGACACGGCGCTCCACCGCCAGTGGCTGACT
>NZ_JABAZW010000144.1:13542-40875 GCF_018608325.1 Brevundimonas sp.
AGTTCAAGCAGGGCCGCCGCGACCGCGACTACACGCTGGCTTCGCAACCCGCTGACGCCGCCTCGCTGGAAGCCGCCTATCGCGCCAGCGTCTATACGCCCGGCCCGGTCCCGCTCTCGATCGAAACCGTCAACGGCCGCCCGTGGATCAGCGTCCACAGTCTGGCGGACAATGCCGGTTGGGACGC
The DNA here is from genome assembly GCF_018608325.1 of Brevundimonas sp. GTDB lineage: Bacteria > Pseudomonadota > Alphaproteobacteria > Caulobacterales > Caulobacteraceae > Brevundimonas. Next base: position 13,730 of record NZ_JABAZW010000144.1, read on the forward strand.
CTTCTACGCCGCTGTGGAAGGCCAGTTGGCCACGATCCGCGGCCCGCAGGGCTTTGTGCTGGATTTGCGCGGCGCCAATGGTGAAGCGCTGCGTGCGACGTCGCGCGGCTATGGCCTGGCCAACCGCATCTGGACGCCGGAGTTCACCGTCAGCCGCCAGCCCCCGGCAGGCTCCATCACCTATCGCGCCACCCAGGCGAACCGTCAGTGGTACGCCGACACTCTGGGGCGGATGCTGGCCGATCCGCGCTTCGTGCAGGAATCGGGTCCGGTGATCGAACAGACCCAGGCCATCGTCGCCGCTTTCGATTCGGCGCTGGCTGCCGGACAGCAGACGTTCGTCCTTCCGGGGCGGCCAATCCGGTCAGCGGTCAGGTCGTTGTTCTGGTCGACGGCGGCTGCACCAGCGGCTGCCTCGATACGCTGGACCTGCTGACGCGCCTGCCGAACGTGCGCCTGGCCGGATCTGTCACGGCGCAGGACAGCATTTTCGTCGAGCCGACCGTGCAGCGTCTGCCCTCCAACTACGCCGACCTGTCCTATGGGCATAAGGCCTGGACGACGCGCACCCGCGCCAACAACACGCCCTTCACCCCGGCGGCGGGCCTGGCCTACACCGGTGTGCCGACTGATGAAGCCGCCGTCCGCACCTGGGTCGGAACCCTGTTCTAGGGCGCACTGATCCGCCTTGAGCGGATTGGACCTGAATGTGAGCCAATCAGGGCCGGGCAGGGGTGGAACCTCGGCCCGGCCCTTCCCATTTGAGAATCATGACCGACACCGCCACACCCCACGACGATCTGCGCTCGCCCTCGGGTTTTGATCTGACGCCGCCGAATGATGAGGAGCGCGCCCGGCTTGAGGCGGACCTCGACGCGGAAGAAAAGCGCGTCCTGCTGTCCCACGGCACTGAGGCGCCGTTCTGCGGCACCCTGTTGGGCGAGAAGCGCGTCGGCGTCTTCTGCTGCCGCGAATGCGGTCTGCCCCTGTTCCGCAGTGGGACCAAGTTTGAGAGCGGCACGGGCTGGCCCAGCTTCACCAAGCCGGTGGATGAGAGCCATGTTCACGCCATCCGCGACACCAGTTACGGCATGATCCGTGTGGAAACCCAGTGCGCCCGTTGTGGCAGTCACCAGGGCCATGTTTTTCCAGACGGACCGCCTCCGACTGGAAATCGCTACTGTATCAACTCTGTAGCCCTGACATTTGTTGCAGAAGGCGAGGCTTTGCCGGACCCGCTGCATCGGGGCGACGGAACGGCCTGACCTTGGCCTTAATCGCTGTGCTAGGATGCGCCTGAAGGAGACGTTCCCATGTTGATCGCCGGCCTGCTTGCAGTTGTGGCCCTGACCGACCCTGACGGGGTGGTGGCCACCGCGCCCTCCAATGCTGTCGACGTGGCGGCGGCGATGGCCGCCCCTTCAGCGGTCGCTGTGGCGGTTCCAACGGCGCAGGACGCCGCACCGCACGGAATGACGACCGAACAGCAGATCCAGCGCTGGATATCGTCACGCACCCCCGGCGCCAGCTTCGACGAACCGCTCGATTCGGGGCCGGCGCCTGAGCGCAAGATGCATGGCATGGTCGAGGCCGGCATCGGCACCGGCGGCTATCGCACCTATGGGGCCGCCGTGTCCCTGCCCATTGGCGAGAACGGCCGTCTCGACCTGGCCTATCGCGAGGGCAAGAACGACTACTGGGGTATGCCGGGGCTCTATGGTTCGCCCGGTTTCTACAACGGGCCGGGCTATTACCCCGGATACGGTTATGGCGGCCTGGGCCGGTATCGCGTCCAGGATTCCACCAGCAGGACGATGTCTGTCGGCTTCAGCTGGAGCAAGGAAGGCGACAAGGACGACCGCCGCGACCGTTCGCCTTTCCCCGCCTACTGAACGGCGCACCGTTTCCTCTGCCAAGACTCAGAAAGGCCCGGCGAACGCCGGGCCTTTTCGTTTTCAGTTCGATTTCGCAGGCGCCGCGCCGGTTTTAAGGGACCAGGCCTGTCACGCGTCCGACGCCATCTCCCTTGGCTTCGTCGTCGGGCAGAATGCCGTCTTTTTCAGCGCGTTCTTCCAGGTCGTCGGCCTCGTGCTGAAGGTCTTCGATTTCGGCGGGTGTGGGGGTGTCTGGCGTGGTCATCGTGATCTCCGTTGCCGAGAGAAAACAGTTCAGGCGATGAGCCGTTCCACGGGCGTGCGACGTATCCGTGTTGAGCGCGACTTATGATTCATGGCCGGGCGCGGCGGCAGGCGCGGCGAATCCCATGCCGTTGGAAACGCAAAAAGGCCCGGCGAATGCCGGGCCTTTTCAGTTCTCAGATGGTGCCGCCGGGGGGAATCGAACCCACGACCTCAGCCTTACCAAGGGCGAAGGGAGCATCTGTTTTTCTCCTAGTTTCCAACAACTTTGAGCATGGGCTGATTGCCGCTCCCCGTCATTTCCCCAGATTTGGGGAATGTGTCATCGCCCCAGACGGTACTGATCGAACTGGCGAGGTGCGAGGTGTTCACATGGGCATAGCGCATAACCATTGAGGCGCTCTTCCAGCCGCCCAGCTCCATCAGAGCCGTCAGATCTCGGTTCGCGCGATAGTGCCAGGTCGCCCATGTGTGGCGGCAGTCATGGGGCGTGAAGTCCTCAAGCTTTGCGCGCTTCAGCATTCCCGCCCATGCGGTCTTGATCTGACCTCCGCCGCCCTCTCTGACCTCGTAGGGATCGCCGAGAGGCCGCTGAATGCCTTTCACTGTGGTTCGGGGCAGGGCGCGTCGGAATACGGCTCCCTCGCGATGTGGGAGCGCCGACAGCGCCTCAACGACCTTGGGATGAAGCGGGACCCCGCGAGCCTCGCCGTTCTTGGTGTCGATGAATTCTACGTGCGCCCTGGTGAGATCGACATTGCGCCAATCGAGATACAGCGCCTCGGACAGGCGGGCTCCCGTCGAGAAGAGAAAGATCACCAACGGCTTCATGTGAGGCGCCGCTGCGTCGATCAGCTTCTGGGCCTCTCCATGGGTCACCCATCTGATTCGGCCCTTCGGTTCCTTCGGTCGTGCCAGGACGGGCTTGTCGCACCAGCGCTTGCGGGCCGCGTGATGCAGGACGGCCGCGACAGGCGTGTAGATGTGCCGATTGATCGTTGAAGGCGCCGCTTTGGGTTTCAGCTTCTTGGCCAAGGCGTCGACTTCGGCCTGATGGATGGCGCCCAGGGGCTTCTTGCCGATCAGCTTGAGGATGGGGCCGAGGTGCGATCTCTCGCCCCCGGCTTCCATGTAACTCAGAGCTGCTTCGGCGAAGGTGCGCGTAGCGGAATCACCGTGGATCGATCGCTTGAGCAGTTCTGCCTGCCGGAGGGCGAGGATTTCTTCGGCCGCTTTGCGGTCGCCAGTGCCAGTGCTTTCGTCAACGATGATGCCCCTGATGGACCCGCGAAGGTACCAACTCGGGGAGCCGTGTCGTCGTTTGAGGGTGAGGGGCATGGCAGCTTCTCCAGCAAGTCCTGAACGTCGTCAGGCGTGAAGACGTAGGTGCGGCCAAGTTTGCGGCCGACACCGTGCGCCTTGGCCAGCCCGATCAGCGTGGCCTGTGAACAGGGAACGATCTCCTCGGCGACCAGGGCCTGAGCCGTCTTGATGACGGGCCACCCCATTTCAGGCCGCCTGCTCACGAGAGGCGGGGGCGTTGTTGTTCGCCGCCTCCCTTGCAGCAATCCATGCGTCGATCTCGGACTTCCGAGCGCACAGGGTCGCGCCGAGATAGAACATGGGGAAACGATAGGGAGGACGGTGCCTCCGGTTCAGATCGATGACGCGCTGCCATTTGCCAGCGTCGCCGAAGAAGTAGGCGGCGATTTCTTTGGCGCCTGCAAGGATGTTCGACTCGGTCAAGAGGTAGCCCCTCTAAAGTGGATCCAGTTCCCTCCGTCCCCGAGTTGTAGAATCGCTCATTTGCCATAATTCGCCAATAGGCGAGTGTGTGTTTACCGTGGTTATTCATGGCAGTTCGCGCACATTCTTCGGTGCCCAGTCGATCTCGCAAGGTAGCGGCCGGGCATTGATCAGATCGCACTGGTGAAACAGTTCATCCAGCGCCGCTTCCTGGGCGGGCGTCAGCTTGTCGGGGATCATTCTGCACCCTCTGCTTCAAGGTCGTAGTGCAGTTCGCCGTCCCGATAGATGCCGAGCGCGCCCGTCAGGGGCATACTGATCCCGCATAGGCTGGGCTCGTAGTCGGAGCTGTCGGCGTCCCCGTCGAAGGCTCCTTCGTCATCGCACTGTTCGTCTTCGTCGCCGTCCTCAAGATCGGGTTCGCCGTCGAGGGCATTCAGCAGAGCGATGGCGCGTTCGACCGCATCTTCCAGAGCGGCGCGGGTCTGAGTGGCGGTCACGAGACGTAGGCGCCTTCAACGCCCAGATTGAACGCTTGGAAGGCGACGACCTCACCGTCGTGCCAGCGGTCGCGGAGATTGCCGGTCAGTTGCGTGAACTGTTTGGGCGTCAGGACAGAGACGATTTCTCCGAGTAGCACTGAGGTCGCAGTGTAGTTCCGTTCGAGCCTCCTCGGTGCATAGAGCCGCACGACGTTCGGCGGGAGGACGGCGTCGGGATGAGGGCTGCAGCGCTTTGGGACATAGGCGCAGGCCGCTGGGAAGGGGATGACCTGTGCAGTGGGCACAGGTGTGCTATTGGCATGTGAGGCCATGACGTGATCTCCGAGATCCGTTGCGGTTTAGGGCTGGGGGGAAGCTCCAACTTCCCTCCGGCCTGTTAGCGTGATAGCACGGTTAATATGACCGAGCAAACCGTGAAATCACAGAAACGCAGAGGGCCAGCCCCAACGGGTAAAGGAGCGCCCGTGATGGTTCGCCTTCAGCCCGACCAGCTCAAAGAGTTGGACGCCTGGATCGCCAGCGAGGGCGGAGACAAGTCGCGACCTGAAGCCATCCGCGAAATCCTGCGACGCTGGTTCTTCCATTGATGGGCCAACGCACCTCTTCCACAGGCCAGGTCCGAAAGCCGTGGGTAACGGTTGTGCTTCCTCAGGCTTTCGACTGGACCGCTGCCTACAAAGTGCTGTTCGAGACGGTCGAGCATTTGGCGGTGATCGCTCTCGTCAAGATTGGGGCCGAGAAAACGGGCCTTTGGATCCTCATGGTCTTGGGGGTCGTGTTACCCATCGCTCTTGGCGTTAGGTTGGCTAGCTTTTTGCGGGCGCTATTTGAGGCGCAAGAGTATCGCCGACGCTGGATAATGTGGGCATGGGCAGGCGCTGCAGTAGTTATGTCATGGGCGGCGGCGTGGCTAACGCATGATATCACTCAGGCTCTAGCCAAGGTGGTTTGAAGTCGATCTCAGAAATCCGCTCCGCAGGTAGGGGCTTTGCCGTGTGGGAAACCGCCATTCACTCTTGCGCCGTCGACCGAGCAATCCCACCTTTGCTGTAGGGTTAACGCCCATCAACAGCATAAGGAAACGCCTCAATGGCCGACGACGTCCGTATTACGAATCTCCCACAATCTTCCGCTAAAGAACGGGTCGCCTACGATCTCTGCAGAGACGTCATGACCGCTGAAGGCAAGAGCCTTGGCGCGCCAGAAGGCTCTACTAAGCGCGCCGACCGCAAGTACCTGCTCGACCTCTATGCCGAGTGTCTGGTTGCGGCGAGTGATCGTCGCTGATGGCTGCCATCATGGGCTCCCGCATCCCGCCGATGTTCGAAGTCGGCGAGACCTATCAGCTGGAATGGGCCGAGGGGGGCGACCACACCTACCAGAGTGCAAAGGTGATCGCCTGGGAGGCCCCTTTGCTAAAGGTCGAGCTCCAATCGGGCGAGCGGATCATCAACACTGCGTCGGCGCTGTTCATCGGGGCGACAGAGCGACACTCGCCCCCGCTGGACATCGGGGCGCTTTTGGGAGGCTTAGATGGTCGTTGAGGATACACGAGGCGTCGGCAATCTGAGCTTTGACGGCGCCCTGCGCGAGGTGACCTATGGCCTGACCGTCACGGAACGGAGTGGCTTGCGGGATGGCTTTGGCCAGCTGGTTGGCAAGGATGTCGTCTTATTCAACGCATACAGCACGGACGAAACTGTGCACTTGGAGATGAAGGATGGGCGCGTCGCACCCATCATCATCACACGGTACATGGCAGGCAAAGGGCTCGCCGAGTTCAAGCTGGCGGGGGCCATCGTCGGCCCAGCACGGCCAATGCGCTAATGGAGCGCTCAATGTGGAAACTAGCGTTGCGGCTTGGATCAACGCTCGGCTGGCGGTGGCTAAAACATAAAGCCACCTACCGGCTGTTGCAGCTCTAACTTTTACGCCGCATCCCTCGCTTCGATCTGTCGGACCAGCTCGACCGCCGCACTGATGGCCGGGCTGGTCCGATTGTCGTTTGCGGTCAGAGCATCAAAGGCGACGCTGGCGACCTCAGCCACAGCGACCCGCAACGTCTCACCCAGCTTTACCCCCGACTTCCAATCGTTCGGCTGGTTGGCCACTGAGGGCGCCCAGATGACACGGCCGAACTTGGGATGTTGGACCAGCAGGCAGCCCTGCAGGGTGATCAGGTCATCGATCTGTACGGTGCAATAGGCCAGGTGCTTGATGCCCTTCAGCGTGACGGGACGGTCAACGCGGGCGATGGACTGGACGGTGATGGTCATGGGACTTCCTTCCTAGTTGAAGCTGATTTCATCGATCCATTCGGATTCGAAGATGCTGGGGCCTGCCTCGGAAGCCTGGGCGCGCGCGATGGCCATGGCCGCCGCTACGGCGCCGTCGATCTTCTCGGCGGACTTGGATTTGACGAAGCGGGCGGTGTCGCCCTTGGGGCCGCGATCAATCACGGCGTTGTTGAAGTTCCAGCGCAGGACCGGATGCCCGCCATGCCGGAGCTTGCCTGAGAGCAGGGCGCGTTCGGTTTCCATGATGGCCGGCGTCATTGAGAGCCAGCCCTGGCGGAAGTGGATGACGTTGATGCCCATGTCCTGCAGACGCGGGACGATGCCAGCGGACATGGCCGGGTCGATGGCCAACTCCTGGATCCGATAGCGCTGGCTGATGTCCTCGATGACGCTCTCGACATAAGCGTAGTCGACGACATTGCCGGGGGTGGGCGTGAGGTGTTCTTTTCCGGCCCAGGTCAGATACGGCACCTGATCCCGCTCCTGGCGCTTGGCCAGGTTGTCGGCTGGGCAGAAGAACCACGGGCGCACGCTGTAGCCCCCATCGTCATCCCTGAACGCCGCAACGATGGCGGTGAGGTCTTGGGTGCTGGACAGGTCCACGCCCAGCCAAACGGGTTCTCCCTCGCGGGCTTCCCAATCGATCGGTTGGCTGCCCCGGTCATAGACCTCCATGTCGAGCCAGGGATCAGGGGCGCCGTCGCTCCAGATGTTCAGATAGTAGCGCTTGAAGGCTTCGCGCTGAGCAGGGATCTCAGCGGCCTGACGGGCGGTGACGCGCATCTCTTCCAGCGAGCGGAAGCCTGCTGCGATGGCCGGGTTGACGGCCTGCCAGACCCTTTCGTCCTGCCAGTCAGCGTCTTTGTCCGCTTCGAACAGGATCGGCAGGAAGGTCTCATCCTCGACCTGACCAGAGGCAACCTTCTTGGCGTACTCGTAAAGCTCATGGGCTAGACCATGGACGCCAGAGCCTGCCGTAGTGATCACGATGGTGAGCGGCTCCTCGCGCTTGCCCATGGACTGGCGCAGCACGTCCCACAGCTCGCGCTTGGGCCAGGCGTGGACCTCATCTGCAATGAGGCAGGAGATCGACAGACCGTGCTTGGAATAGGCCTCGTGTGAAATAGCCTTCAGGGTCGAGCGGGATGCGCCATGCTGGATGGCCTTGTAGCTTGGCAGAACCTTCGTCCGCTGCTTCAGAGCCGGTTCCTGGGCGATCATGCCAGAGGCGGCGTTGTAGGCGATGGAAGCCTGTTCACGGTCAGCGGCGGCGACAATGACCTGACCGCCCGCTTCCTTCTCAGGTCCGACCAGATGCAGCAGGCCCAAGCCCGCTGACAGGGTGGTCTTGCCGTTCCCTCGCGGCAGCAGAATGAAGACCGTTCGGATGCGGCGTTGCCCGTCCTCGCGCGTGTCGCCGTAGATGCGACGGACTATGCGCTCCTGCCAGCGTGCGAGGTTGAAACGCTGCCCGGCGAGCTTGCCCTCGTGCAGCTTCAGCTTCTGGATGAAGGAAACCGCCCTGGCGCCTTTGCCCAGCGGATCGGGGAGCGTGCTGTCGTCAGTCCACCAGGTCACCGAAGCCCCCATTATCGTCACCCTCGCTGCTGATGGCGGGGCGCGAACGGGAGACGGGCGTTAAGCCCAGTTCGGCCGCCAACTGGCGGGCGTGGGTCATGGCGGTGTGCATGACGCGGATGGCCGGATGCGGACGGGGTGCGCCGTTGTCCCCTGCGAAGAATGGGCTCTCCAAGGCCGATAGGATGGCTTGGCACTGGCGCACCTGACCAATAGCCAGGCAGTAGTTCTCCAGACTGCCGAGATCGCCCTCGGTCAGGATGCGGCGTTCGGCCAAGATGGGGGCACAGCGCTTCCACTCGCCTTTGGCCTGGGCGGGCAGCCATGAGGGGCAGGCCGGGGCCGTCGTCAACGGCGCCCGGTCCTGTTTCAGGTTTGGCTTGTCACCCCTCATCACTGGGGGCTCCCTTGTTCAGTGCGATCTGCCAGCGGCGTGCGACCGAAAGCAGTTCCGAAACGGGTCGCCGAACGGTGGAGGTTCTGGTGATGTCAGGACCGCCAATCAGTTTCTGCAGCAGCGGGAGACGCCTGGTGCGTTCGAGGGCGGCAGACGTATGAGCGTGCCAGGCAAACAGCCGGAACCGACGCCTTTCGCCATTAGCGCGCCCCTCCGCGACGGCCGCATATAGTCGCGGCGTCATGGAGAAGAACTGATCTGGCCAACCGCCCATCTCGCACCAACCGATCAAGAGGCCTTGCCAGTCCCAGCCGCTGCCTTCTGAGGGCGGGCGTTGGATTTGCCCGCCTCCGGGAATGCTTTGGACAGGGCGCGCCCCATCAGTTCCGCAGCTTGCTGGATGCCGAGATCAGAGATCAGCCGTCCGGCCTCGATTTCGGAGCAGTCATGGTGTTCCAGAAGGCCCGCCCAGAATAGCGTCCTGAGATTGGCCATGCTCAGTTTCTCGCCGAGCAGCTCCCCGATCTGCGAGGTGGTCACCTGAAGCTTGTCTTCCAAGGTCACCAGAGCGTTGATGGTGAAGGCCATGGTGTAGGTGTCGCCGCCTGCGTCGAAGGCAATCTCGCCCTTCATCGGATTAGCCATCAGCCATTCTCCCGCAGCACAGCGCCTGAGACCTTGATGGTCACGCTGGCGGTCATTCGGTCGTCGTTAGGCACGGCGGGTTCGTACCCGGTGACGATGCCCGAAAACGTCCAGGTGGCCAGGTTCGGGAAAACGATGCGGAAGGTCTTGGCCTCACGCGCGTGCAGCGTGGTGACGATAAGCGTCTCGCTGGCTGACCCAGGCTGGAAGGTCATTTCAAAGGACGCCTCACCGGGATCAATGAGGCCTGCCAGCGCCTTCATGTAGGGCGATGCGAGCGTCGCATAAGTGACCGGGTTCACCGTCTCGTTCGGCGGCGTAATGTCCGTCACCTCTGCGATGGTGGTGAAAGTGCCGGGCGTGGCGCTCTCGATTTGGAATTCGGTACCATTACCGATGGCAGCTACGTCGTTCATTCTTCGGCCTCCTTGTGCCAGACTGAAATGTCGATGCGGGTGCGGAACAGCGGCGTTGAGGCGTCGGCCTCAAAGCTGTCGTTCTCGCTGTCGATGAAGATGCCTTGCAGGACGACGCCGCCGAGTACGGTGCGTGAATGCGGCAAGGCGGGGATGATGGCGCGGGCCAGTTTCTTGGCCTGGCTGTAGGTCTCGCCCCAGCAGTCGATCTGGACAGAACTGGCCTCCAGGCCGCTGCGAGCGGTCATGGTGGCGTAGCGTTTGCCTGTGATGCGGTGCAGCGTGACTGCGGGAACTTCGGGACCGGGGCGCTGGCCCCAGTTCACCCGGTCGGTGACCAGCGCGGCGACCGCCAGGTTGTTCAGGAGCAGACGGGTGATGGCTTCTTCCATCTCAGCCCCCCACTTTGCTCGCCTGGCGCGCGGCTTTCCGGGCGGCGCGTTTGGCGGCTTTCTGGACTTCCTCGGCGAGGATGCGGGCTGTGGCATCTAGGGCACCTTTCTTCTCCTGCTCCCAAGCGGGGCGCATGTAGGGCTGGGGGCTATGGTTGAGGTTTCCGAACTCCTGCTGCACCGCTTGCGGGTTGCGGCCTGGCCCCATGTGGACCTCGATGGGCGACTCCTTGCGGAAGCGGCCCTTTGGGTTGCGGGTGGAGACTTGAACGGTGCTGATCAGAGCGCGGGACTGCTCCGGCGCCAGCGCGCGCGCAGTTTCCGCCATGGGTTCGAGCGCCTGCTTGAAGCTGCGCCGAGCCACGTTCTTTGCAGTGGCCACCTTCAGTTCGGACATGGCGCGTTCGAGGTCGCGCAGGCCTTCAACCCTGACCTTCATGGCGCCCTCGTCGCAGTGTGAAGCTCCATGTGGCGCGAGCGTCCGAGGGGGCGGACCTCATGGATGTTGTAGGTTTGGCCGGCACACCGAACGCGATCTTTGGTCGTGATGTCTGGGAGCCAGTGCAGGCGAAAGACGACCCGCTGCTCATTCTGAACCGCATCAGCAGCCAGGAACTCCCGTCCGCTGGCCTGAACGCGCTCTGCCATCGCGGAGGCAAGCGGGACCGGCCCGTAGATGGGTGCGTTGAACTCGTCGCGGCCGGTGATGCCGTCGCGCACTATTTCGATGAAGGTGTCCAGACGGCCCAGCTTCATCCGAACACCCATGGCCTAAGGTCGCTGAGCAGCGCCTGAGCCTCCTCGGGTACAGTCGCGCCCTCCCGCCCTTCGTAGAGCGCTGCGAGCGTCATCTTGACGGCTTGATCGAAGATCGGCGGCAAAGGGTCGGGTTGATCCTCCGAGCCGATGTAGCGGGTGCACGCATCGACGGCGGCCGAAAGCATCGCGCTGACAAGTTCGTCCTGATGGTCGTCCAGTATGCCGAGGTGCGTTTTAGCGGCGGCTAGAGATACGCTCATCCGACCCTCCTGTAGCGATTGCTTTCGTCGCGCCTGCGGAGGGTCTCCATTGTGTTTTTCTGGGCAAAACCAGCCGCCATAGCGGCGGACTGCGCAGCGATAGGGGTGGCGACCCTCTCCACTCGGGCGTCGAAATATTCGGATGGCGCAACGTGCAGGATGAACTGACCGCCGCCCTGCTGTCGCTGCTGCCCGGGCGTGGAGATGTCGACTCGTTCGCCGGGGGTGGCGCGGAAAGCGACGAGCTTGGAATCTACCGATCCTGAACCGCCGACCGTGAAAGATCCGCCATCCTTGAAGCCAAGCAGGTTGCCGAAGAACCCACCCACACCGCCGCCTCGCGAGCCGCCCATCATTGTGGAAACCGGAATGCCGGTCGCCATTTCGATGGCCTTCAGGGCCAGCATCTCAACGATGATCTTCGCGACCGTGGCCACGAACGACATCAAAAGTTCCGATAGGCTGCCTCGACCCGTGAGGGCGAGATCCACCAAACCGTCAGAGAGTGACTGTGTGGCGTCGAGGATGCCGCCTAGGGCTTGCTGAACGGGCGCGCTGATCTGTGAGGTGGTCGTCTGCAGGCTCCTAAGGCTTTCGAGCGCCTCGGGATCAATCAGAGGTTTGGAGGGGGCGAGCTTGATGCCTTCCGGCATCGTAAGGCCTTGACCCCAGATGCCGCCTTCGACCTGGGCTGCCTGGTCTTTTGATAGAATCCCGGCGCCGACTGCAGCTCGTATCTTGGCGACCTTGTTCTCAACCTCGCGCGCGTTGCGTTCTGCGTCGGTGAGAAGTCCCTCCATGATGGAGGCAACGTCGTCGCGGAGCTTCTCGAATGCGCGCTTTGTTTCAGCGGTCGCGTTCCGTGCGGGCTGGACCATCCCGGCGTCTAGCTTGGCCATCCAGGCTGCCACCCCCTCCACCATGTCGGGGATGTAGGAGTGACCGACAACGGCGTCGTAGAGCCCGAAGAAGAAGCCTTTGACGGCCTCGATCTTTTTACGGACAGGTTCAACGATCCAGGATTGGAAGCGGGTCACCAGCCAGTCGCGCACAGCGCTGACGGTCCGCTGCACCCATTCGGTGACGCCTGGGAACAGGGTTTCGAACGCTCGAGCGATGGCGACGACGACGGATTTCACGGCGCTGCCGAGCGCATTCCACATCGTAGAGAAATCGCCGCGCAGCAGGGCAGCGAAGGCTCGGAGGATATTGGCGATCACATTGATCGCGCCCGTGATCAGATCGACGGCAGCGGAGAATACGCGAGCCACGATCCGGGCGAACATCTCCAGACCTTCGGTCGTGCCGCTCTGACCGCCGAAGATGGTGTTGAACACTTCACCGACCGCCGAGAACGCGCCTTTCAGAGCGTCAAACAACGGCATGATCTTCGGCCCCATCGACTCCTTCAGCGTGGTGGTGAACGCTTTCGCGACCGTGATGATCGTGTCCTTGAAGGCGAGGAACCCCACGGTCAGGGCAGCAACCACGCCGATCACCGGAAGGATGAAAGGCGCGATGAGGCCAAGCAGTGGGAGCAGGGCGCCGATCGATGCCACCAGGGCACCGGCGATGAAGATCAGGGGGCCGATGGCTGCCACGACCGCCGCGACAACAACGGCGATGGCCAGGAGTTGCGGATTGGCTGCCGCGACGCCGCGTATGATCTCAGCGAGCTTCACGGCGAAGCCTTGCAGCATTTGCAGGATGCCGCTGTCGGCGACGGCGAGTTGCAGCTCTTCGAAGGCTGATTTCAGTTCCCGCATGGCGCCGTTGAAACCGCGCATCTGAACCTCAGCGATCTTGGACGCCGTGCCGCTGCTGTTGAGCAACTCCGTGTTCAGGTTCTTGAGGGCGTCAGCGCCCTGACTGACCAGGGCGGCCATGGCGGGACCGGCCCGCTGGCCAAACAGGGTCATGAACAGGCCCGCGTCGGTAGCGTGCGGCTCCAGGGCGCGAATGATGTCCACCAGCGGCAAGAGCTTGCCCTTGGCGTCCGTGAACTGGAGGCCTGCCGCTTGCATGGCCGATGACATGGCCTTCGTCGGGCTAAGGATGCGGCTGATCGCGCCTCTAAGGGACGTGCCTGCCATTGACCCCTGAATGCCCGCGTTGCCCATGAGGGAGAGCGCAGCGGCCGCCTCTTCAAACTGGGTGCCTGCGGCCGAGGCGACCGGGCCTGCGTACTTCATGGCTTCGGCAAGCTGGGACAGGTCGGTGTTCGCTGAGGTGAAGGATTTGACCAGCACGTCGTTGGCGCGGCCCAGTTCCTCCACACCCAGGCCATAGCCAGCCATGATGTTGGTGACGATGTCGGCGGCCCGGCCCATGTCGAGTTGCGCGGATGCAGCCAGTTCCAGTGTCTTGGGCATGGCGGCCAGAATGTCAGTCGCCTTCATGCCCGCCATCGACAGGAAGCCCATGGCGTCGGCAGCCTCGGAGGCGCTGAACTGGGTCGCCGCGCCAAGGTCTCTGGCCTGCTGGCGCAGCTTGGCGAACTCTTCGCTGGTCGCTCCCGAGACGGCCTGAACCCGGTTCATGGCCTGTTCGAAGTCACCCGCCGCTCGCATGGTGGTGACACCGAAGGCGACTATCGGGGCTGTCAGTGCGACGGACATCCCGGCGCCGATGCTCTTCATCTTGCCGCCGATGCGCTCCATGCGAGAGCCGACATCACGTAGGTGCTTCTGAGCCTTATCGAGCCCTTCAGTGAAGGCCGCGCTATCCAGCCCCATGGTGACGCGCAGGGCGCCGATGACTGCGCTAGACATGTGCGCGCTCCTGCTTTTGCTTCATCGAGCTGTGGCAGGGCGAGGAAGCCATTGGCTGCCAGTTCGACCGGCGCCAGAACAAGGCTTTGTCCCCTCGGTGCGGAACCTTGTGATCGACCATATTCGCCCTGCGTCCACATCCGCAGGCGCAAAGTCTGTTCTCAGGAAGTGCCAAGAAGGCTTTGCTTTCTCTCTCCCATTTGGAATCGTACCCACGCTCGCGGGCAGACGGACGCCGTGCGTCGTAGGCCTTGGCGCGCGCAGCCGTACAGGCGAGGCAGGACCGCCCCGTCTGGACTACGCGACCACAGCCGCAGATGCTCGGCGCCCGCATTGGCATCAGGTCACCGGGGCGTGGGCTGGGCGACCGAAGATGGCCAGGGCTGACAGGGGCGTCGGCGTGCTGTGCGTGCCGCTGAAATCCGTCGTCAGGCGGATAAACCGGGCGTCACCGATGTAACCGAACTTGGTAACGGTGGGGGCGGCGTGCGCAGTCTTGAGCGCCAGCACGCGCCCGTCGTCAGCGCTCAGGTCCAGTCCGACGATGTCCTTAGCCAGAACGTCGGTCCAATCGGTCCCGTCGTAGCTCTCCTCAAGAACGAACTCGATCTTGTTCGCTCCAGTGAAGGTGATGCCGCCGACGCCGACGTGAATGGCGAAGGTCGCCGATCCGAAGCCCTGCCGGTCAATGGAGACTGGGGCGACATCGGCAGTGTAGGTGCCCGGTGCTACGGCCGAGACGATCTTCAACGTGTTTGATTGCTCGCGCATCAGGGGGCTCCTCAGCTCGTGGCCATCTTGAGTTTGCGGAAGGCGTCGGGGCGGACCACGCCACCACCGACACGGCGACGACCGTGGAAGCGGACCAGCCCTTCAGTCGCGACGGTGTAGGGATCACGGAGGATCGACAGGCCAACGCGGTCCACGATGCGGTATCCGACCCCGAAATCGCCGTAGAGGATCGGCGTCTCGTTGGCGTCGATGTCGGGCATGTCCACCGCCTCAACGACGGGGCGGCCCAGGATCGTCTCCGGCTGGCCAGCCTGGAACGACGGCTGCCACAGGAAGCGACCATCACCATCTTTCAAGGTGCGGATGGTGGCCAGGGTGGTGGCATTGAGCATCCACGAGCCGCGATTGCGATAGGTCGCTGGCAGGCTGTAGAGCAGGGCGATCAGGGCGTCGGGGGCCAGATTGGCGGCGTGACCGTTGGCGATAGCCTTGATGGCTTCATCCTGCAGGACGCCGACAGGCTTCTTGTTGCCGTCGCCATTGGTGAAGGCGACACCCTCCAGCCGACCGAACTCTTCGGCGAAGTCACCGGCCAACTCGGAGGCGAGATCGATGGCGCTGTCTTCCAGCAGCCAGTTCGACACATCGATGTAGGCGGCCATCTCGTGAACTTCGAGCGAGGCCTGGCCATAGGCGGGTTCGGTCTTTGATCGATCTTCCTTTTCACCAACCCAACGTGCGGTGATGGTGCCGGTGCGTTTCGGCCAGGTGACGCGGCCCGCACTGGTTGGGGTGACGCGCGCCGCCGCACGGATGGGGCTGATCTCGACCAGTTCCTTCTGAAGCTGGGCTTCGAACTGTTCAGGAGCCAGGAAGCCGCCGCGCGTGTCGTCCGAGACGATCAGAGCCTTGCGCTCATCGGCCTCCAGCGCCTCAGTTCCACCGCGCACGAAGCCCCAGAAGGACTTCGTTTCGGTTGGATCTTCACCGTCGCTGTCGTCGGCGCCGGGGCGCTTCAAGGCGGCGATCTCGGCCTTCAGGCCTTTGACCTCGTCGGCCGTGGGCTGGCCAGCGATTGCCTTGTCGACAGCCGCCTTCACGCGGTCATCGACGGACTTTTCCAAGTTGGCGAGGGCCTCCTTGACCTCCAGGTCATCGCCGTCTTCAGGCGCTCCCTTGGTTTCCAGAGGATGGGGGGTATCGAGCATCATGCGGTTTCTCCGGCGCGCAGGGCGGCAGCAGCCGCGTTGAGCTGAGCCACCAACCGGCGCGCACGGTCGGGGCAATGGGACTTCACGCTCTCCAGGCGGGAGAGGGGATTTGCGGGAATGGCGACCAGGCTGATCTCGTGCAGATCGACCTCATCAAGGAGGCGGGTCTTCTGTTCGCGGTCGTGGCGGGCGCGGGTGGTGCGGTAGCCAATGGAGAGGCCGCCCACGGCTCCCGCCTTGGCGAATTCGAACGCGTCAGCGCCCTCGCGGGTATTGGTGAGGATGCGGCCTTTGACCCTCAGGCCGTGCGCGTCCTCTGCGATCTCAGTCCAAACGCCAATCGGGCGGCGTGGGTCGTGCTGCCAGAGCATGGCGATGCTGGCGGGGTGGCGATGGGCAAGGGACTTGGTGAAGGCGCCGCGGCGGACAATATCGCCGACACGGTCCCGGTTGCCGAAGTTCGAGGCATAGCCTTCGATCACTCCGGTATCGCCAACAGCCTTAAGTTCGACCGGGAACAGGTCATTTGACATTGGCGGCCCCCGGCTTCTCGGTGTTCATCGGGCGGCGGAACTCTTCACCTCCGGCATAGGGGGCGCGGTTCTCCATGCTGCGAGCCTCGTTCGGGCTCAGCACGCCGTTGGTGATGGCCTTGGCGTAGGATTCCATGCGAGCGGCCAGATCGGCGCGCACGAGGTCATCCACGAGGAATTCGGCGAAGTAGGTGCTGCGTTCCTCTCGGGTCAGGAGTGAACGACGGATCGCCCCTTCCCAAACCTTCAGCCACGGCATCAGCGTCAGGGTCAGGAATTGTTGTCCGAGGTGTTCAGTGTTCCCCCAGGTGGCGCGCCCTAGCTCCTGAAGCATCTGCGGCGGGATGCGGAAGGGGCGGGCGATTTCGATCACCTGTTGGCCGCGCAGTTCCATGAACTGGGCATCGACGCTGCTGAGCTGGGTCGCGATCCATTCCCAGTCACTTTCGAGGAAGGCAGTGCCGCCGCCTCCGTCGCCGCTGTGCGCCTTGTTCCAGGCCAGGACGGCCCGCTTCATTGCATCGACCGATAGGCCTTTAGGGGCCTTCAGCAACCCAGAGGGACGAGCGCCTTTACCGAACAGCTTCGCGGCATGGCGCTCCATCACCGTCATGATGGCGATGGCTTCACGAGCCGCCGTCAACGGCGCGACACCGTCCATAGCTCGGATGTGGAGGATGTCGAATCGGTCGTAGGTCCGCTGACGACCGTTCCGCTCAGTGACCTTGTAGGCGGGCTCGCGAGTGATCGGGTCGGTCTCGACGGAGACGCTCGCCGAGGGGATCTGCACCAGCTCCATGATCTCGCCGCCAGCGCGACCGATCCAGGCGAATGCTCCCTGGTCGTAGCGGAGCGCCGACGACATCATCGACTGGCGGAACTCGAAAGCCGATGTCCACTCGTTCGCCTGATCGTTCAGCAGCGCATAGACGGGGTGATCGGTTGCCCGTTCCTTGCCACCGTCCGCAGTGCGTTCGTGGAGCGGGAAGGGCAGTTGCGCCACGGCCTGGGCCAGGACTGCGACGCAGGCATAAGCTGTCGGGCTGCGGAGGGCGCTCTCAGGCGTAACTGAAACGCCGGTCGGGCCGCGAATGACGCCGAAGATTTCAGCGAGCCAGTTGGTGGATTCAGTGTCTTGAGCGTCGGGCGCGACTGAGGGAGAGGCCTTCGCCTCCATCCCGAGAAGTCGTGCAGCAGTTTTCAGCAAAATGGCCCCGCCGGTTAATCAGCGAGGCCATTGTCGGTGCTTCATGCTTAGTTGGAGACCCCACTAGGCAACATTAGGCGATAGTCGGCATTAGTAGGCAGGGGCGAAAAAACACCAATCTGATGACTTTTCGTTTTGTCGGCCCCCGCCGGTCCAGAGGAAAAGACTGAAAGTTTGGAGATGCCCTCCCGATCAAGTCTATAGGGACTCGTCATCGGTTATGAGTAGTCCATCTCTTTTTGCGACCTCGCGCAACACGGACGGATCGGTATTGGAGTGATCGCCTTCGGTGCTCCTATGCCATCGTCCTCCATTGAAGATTTCGATCTGCCATATTTCTACGTCGTCGGGCCCGCCTGATGGTGTGATGTCGATAATGCGCGCGTCCATGGTCAACCCTCGAGTTGCTCGCCGTGCGCACGTAGCGTCATAGCTAACAGCGTCAGGATGCCGCCCGTTGCTTCGTCGTGCCTGTCTGTCTGTTCTTCTAAGAACGAAACCAGCTGGTCGCGATCAGCCAGGCCATTCGCGACCAATATGTCGAGTACCAGCGCATTTACGATCTGCTGAGCCTGCAGTGTGGCTTGCGCGATGTCGCTCGCGCTTCCGGACATTTTAAGATGCATGTTTTTCTCCTTGGACCTGTTGGCATGGTGCATGGGGCGCGAAGCTGGCGCAACCTTGGGTGACTGCAGTGTCAGCAGCCTAGTGACAGGATTGTCCCTGGGGACACGTCAGGGACGGACGTGGGACACGGGGCGTCTCTTGAGGGATGAACCCCACAACCCCCTGTCGCGACGGCGCCAAATTTTTTTGGAAGGCCATTTCGGGAGGGCTGGACTGGCTAAAACGACGCCAAAATCGGGCCGCGCGCTGTAGGGAGGCCTATTTGGGTAAGGTGAACGGGAGAGGGGTGTCTTGTATTTAGGGTGACCAGTTTCGGTCAGTCTTCGTCTCGCCATCGGAACAAAGCAGACCCATGAGCTGATGAAGCCGGTCTCACGCACTCGATAATCCCGAGGTCCAACAGCGCCTTTCGGGTCGCTTGAATGCCACGTCGCGAGCTTGCTACGTCGGCATCGGTGGCAGCGGCGTTTGCGAAGGGGAACGGCTCGTGCCCTGGATGACGCCTCTTCAACACTGCGTACAAGCCGACAGCTTCTGCGCCAGCGCGCTCCACTAACTCACCGATCCTGCCTGCATCCAAGATCACCTTCCTGCCTTCTCCTGTAGCTTTGCCGACGAAGAGCCGACCTTCAATCTTGTAGCGCCAGACAGATGCGACCGTTCGCGCGACCTCGACGTCCGACATGACGTCCTGGAAGTTTTCGTCCGCATATTGCCGGGCCACGTCCAAAAGCTGAGCCTGATCGTCGCAGTAGCGCGCCTGGGCGCCTGCGTATTTGAATAGGTCGTGATTTCGTCCGTCGCCGTCTCGTAAGCGGCTACTCGTCTCGTTTGCGGCGCGCGGCAGGATTGGTGGTGAAGGTGGGGCGATCAGAGGGGCGAGGTCTCGAAGGGTGTCGAGGTCGCCACGAATGAACTCGTAGGTGCCCTTTGGCGTCACAGAAAATGGCGCGATGGAGAAGCCGTCGCCTAGGATGTCGTAGGGCTTCAGAGGGCCCTCAGGTCGGATCAGGCGTTCTTCGCCATTGTGCTTATAGAAGCCGTGGAGCTTGCCTGACGCTGTCCGCACAAGCGCCTTCGGCACACCGAAACGCGCAAACAACACGTCTGCAAATCTCTCGTCATTCGTATCAATGTCGAGAACGGTGATGCCAACCCGGCGGGGGCAAAAACCAAAGGCATCCTCGGCACGGAATCGCGCAGCGAATATGCGACTGGCGTGAAGGGTGACCTTCGGCCAGTGTTTGACCATCGGCCGCTTGTCAGAATCCACCGGGAATATCGGTATCCCCGCAGCTTCGTAGGAGGGCTGCCAAAGCCCGAAACCGCGAAGGACGGGTTCCTGACGTAGGGCGTTGGTCAAGCAGCGCCCCCGTGGCCGGTCAGGACGATCTTCCAGATCTCGGCACGCATTGCCCCCTCAAGCGCTCGGCATTGCGCCTCAACAGCATCGGGATCGCAGCCTTTGCGCAACAGCGCCTGACGCTGCACATCAACTTGCCGCAGAATGTGTCGATCACCGGCGGCTGCGTCTAACTCAAGGACGCGATCAGCCTGTCGCCTCACCAGATCAACCCGGCGGGCGAGGGGGTAGGGGATCACCTCAGCCATTGAGCAATGCTCCATGGACGAATGATGCCATCGTTCTTTGACGGGGGGAAGCGCGTGAACGAACGCGGAACAAGTCTCCCCAGAATTTCCCCAGATTTGGGGTGGGGAGAGCTTGTTTCGTTCTCCTTCGCAGCATGGGGAGAAGGATGCGGTTTCCCGCTCAACTCCCTTGCTGCAAGGGTCTCAGATGGTGCCGCCGGGGGGAATCGAACCCACGACCTCAGCCTTACCAAGGATGCGCTCTACCACTGAGCTACGGCGGCCCCGACTGAGGAAGCGGCCGTATAGCCAAACAGATCGGGGGAGGGAAGCGGCTTTTTGATCTTGCGAAAGAAAGTTTGGAAATAGGCCGCCATCACGGCATCATCTGGCCATGACTCAACCTCCGCATGACGCCGACACGCCCCTGAATCCCGTTGCCGGGGCGTCTGGCGATTCGGCGCCTCCGACTGAGGTGGCGCGCGCCAAGGCGGAAAAGGCCATGCGTCTGGCCGCTGCCCTTCGCGACAACCTTCGGCGCCGCAAAGCGCCGCAACGTACGCCGTCAGCGCCGAAGCCGCGCAACTGAGGTCGGCAACGTAAAGTCATCGACGCAGGCTCACGCATCCCTTTGGCAAGCGGCTGACGGCTTGCTAGAGAACGATCCCCCCGAAGCGTTTCCTTCGGGCGCGCTTCAAGGACGTCATGGACAGCATAGCCATTCAGGGCGGCGCCCAGCTTTTCGGGGACATTCCCGTCAGCGGCGCCAAGAACTCCGCCATCAAGCTGATGGCTGCCTCGATCCTGACGGATCAGCCCTTATTGCTGACCAATATGCCGCGTCTGGCGGACACGCGGTTCCTGGGCCAGTTGCTGCGTCAGTTCGGCATCGAGGTGACCGAACGTGACGGCGCCGACGGGCAGGAGAGCCTGTTTCACGCCAAGGACCTGACCTCGACCTTCGCCCCCTATGATCTGGTTCGCCAGATGCGGGCCTCGTTCAATGTGCTGGGGCCGCTGCTGGCGCGCACGGGCGAGGCCAAGGTGTCGCTGCCCGGCGGCTGCACCATCGGCGCGCGTCCAGTGGACCTGCACCTGCAGGCGCTGACGGCGCTGGGCGCAGAGATCGAACTGGAAGAGGGCTATGTCACCGCCCGCGCGCCCAAGGGCCTGAAGGGCGCCGAGATCGAGTTCCCGTTCGTCTCCGTGGGCGCGACCGAGCACGCCCTGCTGGCGGCGGTGCTGGCGCAAGGCACGACGGTGCTGCGTCGCGCGGCGCGTGAGCCGGAAATCGGCGATCTGGCCCACTGTCTGACGGCGATGGGCGCCAAGATCGAGGGCATCGACACCGACGTCCTGACCATCACCGGGGTTTCGTCGCTGAACGGCGCAACCTGGTCGGTGATTCCCGACCGGATCGAAATGGGCTCCTACGCCGTCGCTGCCGCCATGGCGGGCGGCGAGGTGCGTCTGACCAAGGCGCGCGCCGAACTGATCGGTTCGCTGACCGACAAGATGATCGAGGCTGGCGTCGAGGTGTCGCCCACCGCCGACGGCGTGCTGATCAAGCGCGATCCGAAACAGCGGCTGAAGGCCGTGGATGTCGAGACCGCGATCTATCCCGGCTTCGCCACCGATCTGCAGGCGCAGTTCATGGCCTTGATGACGACCGCAGAGGGCGTCAGCACGGTTCGTGAGACGATCTTTGAAAACCGCTTCATGCACGTGCCGGAACTGGCGCGTCTGGGCGCAGACATTTCGGTCCATGCGGGTGAGGCGCACGTCAACGGCGTCGAGGTTCTGCACGGCGCTCAGGTCATGGCGACGGACCTTCGGGCCTCCATGTGCCTGGTGATCGCGGGCCTGGTGGCCCAGGGCGAAACGACCGTAGGACGTGTCTATCATCTGGATCGCGGTTTCGAGCGTTTGGAAGAAAAGCTCGGCGCCTGCGGCGCGGACATTCGCCGGATAAAGGGAACAGGTGATGAGCACTGATATCGACGGCGTCCCGCCTGTTCCCAGCACGCCGGTCGAACCGCTGCGTCTGCTGGCGGAGGACGCCGACGATCTTCAGATCATTTCCGCCGCGCTTCAGGACGCCATCCTGCGGCCTGTCGACATCGTCTGGGAGAAGCAGGCCCGCACCCTGACCATCGCCTTCAGCCGCTTTTGCTGGGAGTGCGGGGGCACGCGGGTGATGTGCGCCATGCAGTTCGGCGACGTGCAGGGGGTCAAGAGCCGCCGCCTGTCGCGCAGCCCTGACGCCTCGCTGGAGTTGCTGGCGCTGGACTTCATCCCGACCGAGACGCCCGGCGGCAAGGTCATCCTGATGTTCGCGGGCGGCGGCGACCTGCGGGTCGATGTCGAATGCCTGGACGCCGTGGTGACGGATATTTCGGAACGCTGGCCGGCGCGGATCGCCCCGACCCATCTGGATGAGGTTCATCCGGATAATGGAGATGCAGCATGAGCGGTCCTCACAGACTGTCCGCCGTCGAACTGGATGCGGCGACGCTTCCTGCGGCGCCCGCCGAGATCGAGCATGAGCGCCGCGTGGCCATCTTTGATCTGGTCGAGAAGAACAGCTTCGAGCCAGTGGGCGCCGAGGGCGGCCCTTATCAGTTGAAGCTGTCGCTGCAGGACAATCGGCTGGTGTTCGACATCACCGCGACCGAGTTCACCCGCACCTACGCCATCAGCCTGACGCCGCTGAAGCGGGTGGTGAAGGACTATCTGCTGATCTGCGACAGCTATTACGAGGCTCTGCGCGGCTCTTCCGCCAGCCAGATCGAATCGGTCGACATGGGCAGACGTGGTCTGCACAACGAGGGGGCTGAACAACTCGTGGCGCGGCTGGAAGGCAAGATCGTGGTCGATCATGAGACCTCGAGACGCCTGTTTACGCTGCTCTGCGCCCTCTACCGTCGCGGCTGACCTCGACTATCTCTACGTTTTCGGGCATTAGGCCCCTCCATTCCGCCCCACGCGCCCGCCCGGCGTGGGGTTGAACGCATTTCAGACGGGCGTGAGAGGCCGCATGGCTAAGGAAGAACTGCTCGAGTTTCCCGGCACCGTCAGCGAACTGCTGCCGAACGCCACTTTCCGCGTGACGCTCGAGAACGACCACGAGATCATCGCTCACACTGCAGGCAAGATGCGCAAGAACCGCATCCGCGTGCTGGCCGGCGACAAGGTCCTGGTTGAGATGACGCCGTACGATCTGACCAAGGGTCGCATCACCTACCGCTTCAAGTAAGGGCAGGCCGAGTTGGCCCGTCCTGAACTTGTGCTGGCGTCGTCCAGCCCACGCCGCATCGAGTTGCTGGCGCAGGTCGGCATCAAGCCCGACCATATCGACCCTGCCGATATCGACGAGACGCCGCTGAAAGGCGAAACCCCGCCGCGTCTGGCGGAACGTCTCGCCACGTCCAAGGCGCAGGTCGTTGCCGCCCGTCGCCCTGAGGCCGTGATCATCGCCGCCGATACGGTTGTGTCGGGTGGCCGTCGCTTTCTTGAAAAGGCGGCGGACGAGGCGGAGGCGACGCGTTTCCTGAAACTGCTGTCCGGCCGTAATCACCGCGTCTTCACCGGCGTGGCGGTCGTTCGAGACGGCAAGCTGTCGTCGCGCGTCAACGAGACGCGCGTGACGTTCAAAACCCTGTCCGACCATGAGATCGCCACCTATGTCGCCAGCGGCGACTGGCGCGGCAAGGCGGGCGGTTATGGCATCCAGGGGGCTGCGGGCGCCTTTATCCAACGCATCGTCGGCAGCCATCCGTCCGTAATGGGCCTGCCGGTCTATGAAGCCGTCCAACTGTTGAACGGCGTCGGCTGGCGGGCATGAGCCCGCTGGGCGGCGATCTCGAGGTCTTCCTCGACGAGACGCCGGGTGAGACGCGCGGCGCCGTGATGCGGGACGGCCGCTTCACCCATCTTCTGATTCATCGTGAGGGGGATTGCCCCCAGACCCGCCTCGGCGCCCGATCTGTCGGGCGCGTGACCGAGGTCAATCCGGGCCTGCGCGGGGCCTTTGCCGACATCGGCGCCGATTCGCCGGTCTTCCTGCCTTTCCCGCGTAACGACCGTCTGACGCAGGGCCAGCGCCTTGAGGTTGTCGTCACCGCCGAATCGCGCGCCGGAAAAGGTGCGGCGGTTCGTCGCCTTGGACCGGGGGAGGGCGCCCCCCGTCTGCTGGAACCTGCCCCCTCTGTTGCGCTCCAGTTGCAAAGCTTCGCGCCGGGCGTGGAATCAGTGACGGGAATCGAAGCGATTGATGCCGTGCTTGAGGCCGAAGATGAGGCCTTGAGCCGCACGCACGCATTCACGGGCGCCGGAATCGACCTGTCGATCGAGCGAACGCGCGCTTTGGTCGCGGTCGACATCGATTATGCGCCCACAGCGGGGCGTGACCCGAAACAGGGCAGGGCGATCGCGAATCGCGAGGGCCTGCGCCAGGCCGCCCGCCTGATCGAACTTAGAAACTGGGCCGGGCTGGTCGTCATCGATCTGGTCGGCGACGCTCAGGATGGCGAGGCGCAGCTGAAAGCCGCGCGGGCGGTCTTTGCGCATGAACCGCAGGCGGTGTTTGCGCCTGTCAGCCGTTTTGGCCTGTTGCAGATCTCGCTGCCCTGGCGACGCACGCCCATAGAAGAGGTGCTGCGGGGTGCCGACGGCCGCCCCGCAGTTCAGACGCGTGCGATTGCCCTGGTGCGTCGTCTGCGTCGGCAAATGCTGACGGATACGACTGCGCCGCGTCTGCGCATACGCTGCGCACCTGAAGAGGCCGCCATAGCTGGACCGCTGGCCGCACGATTGGGGCCGCGCGCCAGTGTCCTGGCCGATGCCGCCGTCGCCGCCGGGCGCGGACATATAGAAGAGAACTGACCCATGGCTTCCTGCCCCATCTGCCGCAAGGCCGAGCCTGATCCCAAGTACAAGCCGTTCTGCTCGCGTCGTTGTTCCGAGGTTGACCTGCAGCGTTGGTTCACTGGCGCCTACGCCATTCCGGCCGCTCTGGACGAGAGCGCTGAAGATGATGTGGAAAAGGATTGAAACGGCGCTGGACAGGCCGAAAAGCCTCGCCTATAGACCCGCCTCTCGCGACGCCGCGTCGGCGCCTGGATAGCTCAGCTGGTAGAGCAGCGGATTGAAAATCCGCGTGTCGGTGGTTCGAACCCGCCTCCAGGCACCATCTCTCAACGACTTTTGCGGTCGTTGCGTTTTTTCCTAAAAATCGTAGCAGAAATGGTCGCCACCCCGCCAAGCTTAGGGAATGCGATTGCCGCTATCTGACGTCCTGCGGAACGATTTCTCCGATATGGGGCTTTTTCGAACATCCTTGCTCCGAAGTTCGGCCAATCATCATTAAAATGTCGCGTGATGCTGCTCAGATGGGCCTGTCGCGCACGACTTCACTCCATGTATCCCGTTAAGTGAAATCGGGCGCTTCGCCCTTGACGCTCCGGTAAGGGTTCGTCAAAGGGGTTGAGACGCCTTATCAATAGGGCGTCACGGATTTCAGGAGGCGTGCTCTCCGACGGTTCGACATCGGAGGCTGGACGGGCAACCGCCCACGTCTCTTCTAAAAGATTTCAGTTCCCATGCTCCCGAGCGGACAGGGGGGCTGAAGGAAACATTTCAGGTTGGGATGCGGTCGCTGACTATGGCCGCATCTTTGGTTCCACGAGTCAGACCAAGCAGGAACTGGCGAACTATGCTGAACAGCAAGAAGACGAATATCCTCCTCGCCATGGCCGGCGCTGCCGCCCTTATGGCGAGCTCGCCGGTTCTGGCCCAGGCTCCGGCCGAGCCGACCCCGGCAACTGCACCCGCCGCTGGTGCAGCAACCCCCGCAGCTGCTCCGGCCGCTGACGCAGCGCCTGCTGAAGAAGCAGCTGCTTCGCATCACGGCGGCGGCATCACGCCGATCTCGATGTTCATGGAAGCGACCGTGATCGTTAAGGTCGTCATGATCGGCCTGCTGCTGGCGTCCATCTTCTCGTGGACCCTGCTGCTCATCAAGCTCTTCGAGTTTGGCTCGCTGAACCGCAAGACCGACAACTTCCTCGAGAGCTTCCGCGGCGCTCGCACGATCTCCGACATGCGCGCCATCGCGACGCAAGAAGAGTTCGACGGCAACCCGCTGGCCGACATGGCCGCCGCAGCCACCGAAGAAATCGAACTGTCGCGTCAATCGGGCCTGTCGGTCACCGGCGACCACCTGGACTCGGCCCTGGGCCGCGCCACCGCTGCTGTGAACGCTGTGCAATCCGGTCTGGCCAAGCGCCTGTCGGGCGGTCAACAGTTCCTGGCTTCGGTCGGATCGATTGGTCCGTTCGTCGGTCTGTTCGGCACCGTTTACGGCATCATGAACTCCTTCATCGGCATCGCGGAATCCAACACGACCAACCTGGCCGTCGTTGCTCCGGGTATCGCTGAAGCTCTGCTCGCCACCGGTATCGGTTTGTTCGCCGCTATCCCGGCCGTTGTCTTCTACAACTACTTCAACACCCGCATCGCTGGTTACGGCACCCGCGCCGACGGCTTTGCTGCTGAACTGTTGAACGGCATCTCGCGTCAGCTCGACAAGGGGGCGTAATACGCATGGCCGCCAAGATCAAAACGGGCGGCGGTGGCAACCAGGTTGAGGCAAACAGCGATATCAACGTTACGCCTTTCGTTGATATCATGCTCGTCCTCCTCATCATCTTCATGGTTGCGGCGCCGCTCGCCTCCGTGTCGGTGCCGGTGGAACTGCCTATCGCTGTCGCCAAGGCGGCGCCGAACCCGCCCAAGCCGGTCTATATTTCGATCCAGACAGACGGTTCCGTCTATGTGGGCGATTTCCAGACCAGCGTCGGATCTCTGGGCTCCGATCTGAGTGATCAGATCGGCGCACGGAACCCGGCAGATGAGCGGATCTTCATCCGTGCTGACCAGAACACCCGGTACGGCGATTTCATGCAGGTCATGAACGCCCTGCAGGATGCCGGCTTTTACAGCGTCGCCCTGGTCGGCGAAGACCAAGCGACGAGTTGAGGTGCGGAGATAGTATGACAGACGTCGAATATCATCGCAGTCGCTACGACATCCCGAAGCAGAAGGGCTTCATGGGGGTTTCTTACCCCGTGCTGATCGTCTGCCTCCTGATCGTCACCATTCTGTTCGCGCTTCTTCTGTTCTTCCTGCAGCAGTCGAAGTTCAAGCTGAAGGAGTTCAACTACGTCGACGAGGCCGTGAAGGTCGAGTTGGTTGCGCCGGTTCCTCCGCCGCCTCCGCCTCCGCCGCCGCCGCCTCCGCCTGACACGCCGCCTCCGCCGAAGCTTCAGGTGCGTCCGCCGGTGC
>NZ_JABAZW010000176.1 GCF_018608325.1 Brevundimonas sp.
GCGTCCGACAGGCCCTCGGCGGCGGCGCGACGGCGCGCAGGCTTGGCGTCAGACAGACGGTTCAGGCTCTCCGCCAGGGTCAGGCTTTCGGCGCCCGCTCCCCTTTTACCGACCTGAGCACGCAGAGCGGCCAGTTGCTCATCGAACAGGCGCGGCCATTGGGCGGTGATCGGACCGCGCTCGGCGATGAAGGTCTCCAGCTCGGTCGAAAGCTCATGCGGCTTCATCGTCCGCACCCGCCGCAGCCAGGGCCGCCAACGCGCAGCGGCGGCATCTGCAGCCAGCGCGGCCTCCAGCTCAGCGTCCCCGATGGCGTTGATTTCCAGCGTCAGCCAGACGGTCGGGGTGGCGATGGCGGTGATCTTTTCACGCACATCCGCCTCGAACCCCTGCGCCCCCGCATCGTCTCGCGCCGTCGAGGCCGACAGGAAGGCGTAGGCGCCCAGCGCGCCCAGAAGATCCGACGACTGTTCATATAGACGGATCGCCCGATCCAGCAGTCCGCCCAGCGCCTGGGCATCCGCACGGGCGGCGACCAGTTTGCCCTGCAGGCCGTTCAACTCGTCCACCAGCCCGCGCGCCTTCGTCAGATCAGCGCCGATCTTGGCGTCGTCTCGCGAAACATAGAGGTCGGTCAGGTCCCAGAGAGGGGCGTCTGTCGGCTTGAAGTGTGCATTCATGGGGCGTGTTGTGGGCAAGCCGGTCCGATGGCGCAACCTTCGCACGTCCTTTCCACCGCGCATTGTCCATGTAATCCTCGATGCAACCGCAAGGAGCCCCCGGTGACCGAGACGACGCAGAACACGGTTCACGACACCGGACGCGCCGGGCTGAAGGGCGAAAACCGCCTGTTTGCCGCACGCGTAGGGATCGGCCTGATCCAGGGCCTGCTGCTCTATGCCCTTTATCGCGCTGCGGACGGCAAGGCCTGGCCGTCGACCGAGCCCGAGCTGTTCGGCGGACTGGCGCTGGCGGTCGGGTTTGCGCCCGTGGCGGCTCTGGCGGGCGTCGGGCGGTTAAGGTGGCCCGCGCTGGCGATCTGGATCGGCGTTGCGGGGCTCGTGCTGTTCCTGCTGGGCTGGCACGATGTGGCGCGGCGGGTGCTGGGCGATTACGATCAGGCGCCCTTCCTGAAATTCCCGGTCATGGCTTTCGCCGCCGCCGCCCTGTTCATCGCCCATCACCTGCTGACGCCCGCAGTCCGCGCCCGGCGCTGGCTGGTCGATTATCATCAGTATTTCGACGTCGCCTGGAAGGCGGGGGTGCAGTTGGCTTTGTCGCTGGGCTTCACCGGCGCCTTCTGGATTCTGCTGCAGTTGGGCGCGGCCCTGTTTGATCTGATCGGGCTGAAATTCCTGACCGATCTGGTGCGTTCGGCCTGGTTCGCCATGCCCGTCACCTGCACCGCCTTCGCCATTGCGGTTCAGTTGACCGATGTGCGCGACGGCCTGATCCGGGGCGTGCGGACCGTGGCCCTGATGCTATTGTCCTGGCTGCTGCTGGTCATCACCGTGCTGGCGGCGGGTTTCCTGGCCGCCCTGCCCTTCACGGGGCTGGAGCCCCTGTGGGCGACGCGCAGCGCCACGGCCATGATCCTGGCGGCGACGGCGGCCCTGATCATCCTGATCAACACGGCCTATCAGGATGGAGAGCCGGACAATCTGCCGCCGCTGGTTTTGCGGATCGCGACCCGGGTCGCCTCGGTTCTGGTCGCGCCATTGGTCGTTCTGGCCATCTGGGGGCTGAGCCTGCGGATCGGTCAGCACGGCCTGACGCAAGACCGGATCATCGCCGCCGCCTGCGCCTTCATCGGCGTCGTCTATGCCGTCGGCTATCTGTTCGCCGCCGTTCGGCCCGGCGCGTGGATGAAGCCGCTGGAGCGTACCAATGTCGTCGCCGCCGTCCTGTCGGTTCTGACAATCCTGGCCCTGTTCAGCCCCCTGCTGGACCCGACGCGCCTGTCGGTGTCCGATCAGGTCGCGCGGCTGGAGCGCGGCAAGGTGAAGGCTGCCGACTTTGACTACGGCTTCCTGCGCTTCGACAGCGGCAAGGCGGGACGCGCGGCGCTGGATCGACTGGCGGCCTCCACGGACGCTGAGACGGCGCGTCTGGCCCGTGAGGCCAAGGCGTCAGACAACCGATCCGCCTATTCTCCAGACGAAACGCGTGAACTGGCCCGTCAGGTGAAGATCGAGCCGATCGCAGGTCAGACCCTGCCGCCCGACTTCATGGCCCAGATCCAGAGCCAGCCTGATCTTGCGCTCAACTGCCGCAGCGACGAGGCCTGTGTCTTGCGCATGACCGATCTGGATGGCGATGGTCGTCAAGACGTTTTGCTGGCCAACGGGGCAGTGATCCTGGCCTTCACTCAGGGCGAAGATGGCCGGTGGCGTCAAAGGGCACGGTATAATGCGACGTGCGGCGGTGCACCGCCTATCGACCTGAAGGCCGCATTGAAAGCGGGCGTGGAAACGGCGCCGATGCGTCTGCCCGATCTGATCGTCAACGGTCGTCGGCTGCAGTTCTGGCCGGAGACGCGGTGCGATGCAGAAGCTGCACGTTAACGGGTCGGACACCACGCCGGACAACGCGATTTTCACCTCGACACCCTAGAAATCGTCCCGAAACGGGCCATCCGCCAAGGCTGGCCGCAAGGATGATGAAGGGCTGAACATGGCCAAGACCGTTCTGGTCGTCGACGACGATCCGACCCAGCGCCGACTGTTGCAGGCCGTGCTGGAACGCGACGGCTATGCGGTGGTGCACGCCATTAGCGGCGGCGAGGCCATCGACCGTATGACGAAAGGCGGCGGCGCGGACGTGATCCTGCTGGATATGGTCATGCCAGAGATGTCGGGCATGGAGTGCCTGGCCGAAATGCGCAGCGCTGGCGTGACGACGCCAGTCATCGTCCTGACGGCCAACGGCGGCATCGACACCGTGGTCAAGGCCATGCAGGCGGGCGCCCAGGACTTCTTCGTCAAGCCGGTCAGCCCCGAACGGCTGCTGATCGGGGTGCGCAACGCCCTGCAGCTGACGCAACTGACGGCCGAGGTTGGACGCCTGACCAAGCGCGCTCTGGGTCGCGCCAGTTTCGACGACATCGTTGGCGATGGTCCGGCCATGCGGATGGTCAAGGCGCTGGGCGCGCGGGCGGCCAAGTCCTCCATCCCCGTCCTGATCACCGGCGAAAGCGGTGTCGGTAAGGAAGTCATCGCCCGCGCCCTGCACGGCGCCAGCGACCGGGCGGGCAAACCGTTCATCGCGGTCAACTGCGGCGCCCTGCCCGCCAATCTGGCCGAGTCGATCCTGTTCGGACACGAGAAGGGCGCCTTCACCGGGGCGCACGAAAAGACGTTGGGCAAGTTCCGCGAGGCGGACGGCGGCACCCTGTTCCTGGACGAGATCGGCGAACTGCCGCTGGATCTTCAGGTCAAGCTTCTACGCGCCCTGCAGGAAAGCGAGATCGATCCCGTCGGCGGCAAGCGTCCGGTCAAGATCGACGTGCGCATCGTCTCGGCGACCAATCGCGACCCCGGCCAGCAGGTCAAGGACGGCGCCTTCCGCGAGGACCTGTTCTATCGCCTGAACGTCTTCCCGATCGAGGCCCCTTCGCTGCGTGAACGGCGCGAGGATATCCCCGCCCTGATCGACCACTTCATCGCCCGCTTTAACGCCGAGGAAGGCAAGCGGATCGCCGGATGTGCGCCGGAAACCCTGACCATGCTGCAGGCCCACGACTGGCCCGGCAACGTCCGCCAGTTGGAGAATGCGGTGTTCCGCGCCATCGTCCTGGCCGACGCGCCCTTCCTGCAGCCACACGACTTCCCGGCCATTTCCGGCGTCGCCGCCCCCATGCCTGACCTCATGCCGTCGGCGGCTGCGGTGGCGTCCGTGGCCCACAGTGATCTGGCGGCCCTGCCCGATCAACCGATCCGTATTCTGGACGAGCGCGGCCATCTGCGGACGCTGGAAGAGATCGAACGCGACCTGATCCAGCACGCCATCGAGGTCTATGCCGGCCATATGAGCGAGATCGCCCGCCGCCTCGGCATCGGCCGCTCCACCCTGTACCGCAAGGTCCGCGAACAGGGGCTGGAGGAGCAGTTGAAGGAAGCGAGCTGAGCCTCAGCCTTCCTTCGGCTTCCTGCCCCACCGGCGTTTGGGCTCCTCACCGTTCGCCTTGGCGGTGATTTCCTTCAGCTTGCGGCCCTGCATGGCTGACAGGGCCTGACCCGGTGCGCCCTTTTCGGGGTCGGCGAAGGCGCGGCCGTGGGTTTTGACGCGGTCGCTGACGGAATCGAGGAACTCGCCCTCCCATTCAGACAGCGAAACGCCCGCCTTCTCTGCCGAGCGGCGGGCGCGTTTCAAGGCGTTGAGGGCGGCGCGTTTGGCGGCCTCACGCTGCATCTCGAACGGGCTGGGCAAGGGTTTCTTGCTGGCGCTGCCGCCCTTGGGGCTAGTTGAGCGCGGGGCGCCGTCGCCTTTCGGGCTGCCTGATCGTGACAGCCCGCCGCCTGGCTTGAAGGGCGTGCGCTTCAAGCCGGGTCAGCCTCAGATCTCGCCGAGCGCCGACATGTAGAGGTCCAGGATGGCGTCTTCTTCCTGACGCTTGGCCTTGTCCTGCTTGCGGATGCGCAGAACCTTGCGAAGGATCTTGACGTCATAGCCCTCGCCCTTGGCCTCGGCGAAGACCTCCTTCATGTCGGTCATGACGGCCTGCTTGTCTTCTTCGAGGCGCTCAAGGCGTTCGATGATGCTGCGCAGGCGGCCCTGGGCCGTCGAGTTGAGAACGTCGGGACCACCGTCGAACGAGGCGTCGTCAGCCATGGGGAATACTCCAGTAATCAGGCGCGGACGCTAACCATGACCGGGCGCATGGCTCAACCGCGAACACGAAAAAGGCCGCGGACAAAATCCGCAGCCTGTGGATCGTCAGCAAGACGCTGTGCGCGCACGCCGCCAAAGCGGCGCGCAGGCAGGACAGCTTAGCCTTGCTTCGCCTTGAAGCGCGGGTCGGTCTTGTTGATGACGAAGACGACGCCCTTGCGACGCACGACTTTGCAATCGCGGTGGCGGGTCTTCAGAGACTTGAGCGAGCTACGGACCTTCATGGTCGGACGTCCTGAGAGAAACCAATAGAAAAGCCGCTGACCCGGGCGGATCGCGGCGGAGGCGGTCGTATAGATAGACGAGTCGGATGCGTCAACCCAAACCGCCCTGCCCTGTCCCGTTTTTCAGGCGGGGCGGGCTTTTTAGAGCCGCGCGGGGACAAAAACGGGCCCCATCGAGGGACTCGCCAAAGTCGCACGAACCACGGCGACGCATAAAAACGCTGGAGGCCTGACCTCCGAGTCGAACGGAGGGTTTACGGGGTTGCACCCCCGTCGCGTCGCCACTCCGCCATCAGGCCGTCAGAGCTTAAGCTGCGCCATTACGCCGCAGCGCGTTAACACAGTCCAAACAGAAGTTCGAAACCTTGGAATAGCCGTCAAAGGATGGGATGCGACGGCAACGGTTTAGGGCCATGTGCGCTTTAAGCCCATCACAATGACATTCGCGGGGATGTCATTTCACGTTTCCAGTCGAGGGCTTTACCCTGAATCTCATGCGTTTTTCCTTCCGCCTTCTTCTGATTGGTTCGGTCGCAGCCTGCGCCCCGATGCTGCCTGAGCCGCCGCTGCCCTCGATGACGCCGGGACCGCAGCCGAGCGTGACCCAGCCTGCATCGCCAACACCTTCGCCCGCGACGCCCGCCCCCCAGACGCCGCCCCTGACCGCCTATGACCAGCAGGGTTTCGACGGATGGAAACAGGGCTTCCTGGCGCGCAAGGGCGGCGCCCATCGGGCCGCCTACGCCCGGGAGCTGGAAGGCCTGACGCCGGATGCGACGGTGATCCGTCTGGACCGCAACCAGCCTGAGTTCTCGCGCCCCGCCGGCGCCTATATCCAGAACGCCGTGACCCCCGTGCGCATCGCCCAGGCCCGCCAGCGCATCGACCGCGTGCCGTGGCCGGTGGTGCAGCGCTTCGGCGTGCCCAGCGAGATTCTGGTCGGCGTCTGGGCGCAGGAAAGCGCCTTTGGTCAGGTCCAGGGCAATTACGACGTGATCCGCTCGCTGGCGACCCTGGCCTATGACGGGCGTCGCCGCGACTGGGCCGAGACCCAGCTGAAATATGCGCTGGATATCGTCATCGAGGGCAAGCGCACGCGCGAAGGCCTGAAAGGCAGCTGGGCCGGGGCCATGGGCCAGACCCAGTTCATGCCCGACAACTATCTGCGCCTGGGCATCGACCAGGACGGCGACGGCAAGGTCGACATCTGGGGCAATGACGGCGACGCCCTGGCCTCGGCCGCCAATCTGCTGGCCCAGGCCGGATGGAAGCGCGGACAGGGCTGGGGTTATGAGGTCACCCTGCCCGCCGGGTTCAACTATGCCGACGCCGAGGGTCCGAAACACGACTGGGCCTATTGGTCGGCGCGCGGCGTGCGTCTGGCGCAGGGCGGCACGCCGAACGGCGCCGAGGCGCTGGAGCAGGCCACGATCCTGCTGCCGCAGGGCGCCAACGGCCCCGCCTTCCTGGCCCTGCCGAACCACTATGTGATCCGCGCCTACAACAACTCGGTCTCCTACGCCCTGGCCATCGGCCTGACGGCGGACGGAATCATGGGCAAGCCGGGACTGAGCAAGGCCTGGCCCAACGACCCGGCCATGACACGCGACCAGCGCATCGGCGCCCAGTCGGCCCTGACGCGTCTGGGCTATGACACGCAAGGGGTCGACGGCGTGATCGGATCGAACACGCGCGCGGCCCTGCGCCGCTGGCAACTGGCCAACAACCGCACGGCGGACGGCTATCTGACTGCGCCCCTGGCCGATGAACTGATCCGCAAGGCGAACTGAAAACCGAACGGCGGGCATGGGTTCAGGCTCCTGCCCGTCGAAGGCGGAGGGGATGGAGAGCTGGGCGAGGCGCCGGGCCTTCGCCCGGAGTTGTTTGTAGAATTACCGTTTCGACGAAGGTTT
>NZ_JABAZW010000024.1 GCF_018608325.1 Brevundimonas sp.
CGACGTCTCTGGCGGTTGGCAAGATTGATCCTCCCGCATTGCCGAAAGGCCGTCGCGTGGTCGTCAGCGCTGGCGGCGATGCAGGTGACGGCGGCGGCGCGCGGCGTTGGGGCCTGAACACCCACCACGGCTGGACCATCGCCCTGACGGACGCTGATCTGGAACCGGGTGATGCAGAGGGCTGCGTCGGCGCTATCGGCTGACGCCAGAGACATGTTTCGGAAAAGGCCGCGTCCGGGGATCGGGCGCGGCCTTTTCTTGTCCGATGGTCAGACCGCGATGTTGTCGATCAACCGCGTCTTGCCCAGCCAGGCGGCTGTCAGGATGCGAGCGGGGGCGTCGACGATGTCATTCCTGAATGGCGTCAGATCTTCAGCATGACGAATGACGACATAGTCCACGCGCTCGAAACCGGCTTTCAGAATGGCCGCATAGGTTTCGCGCTCGATGCCGGGCAGGGGGCGGCCCGTGGCTGCTTCGGCCGCGGCCTTGCGCAAGATCTGGTTCAGGCTGCGGGCCGTGGCCAGTTCGGTCTCGGTCAGATAGGCGTTGCGTGATGACAGGGCCAGGCCGTGTTCGTCCCGCTCGGTCGGGCTGCCGATGATCTCAATCGGCAGGTCCAGATCACGCACGAAGCGGCGGATGACCAGAAGCTGCTGGTAGTCTTTTTCGCCGAAGACGGCGACGTCAGGTTGGGTCTGATTGAAGAGTTTGGTGACCACCAGGGCAACGCCGCCGAACATCTGGGGCCGCGCATCGCCTTCCAGCCCCAGGGCGGGGCCGTTGACACTGATGCTGGTCGCAAAGCCCTGCGGATACATCTCTTCGACCGAGGGGGCGAACATCAGGTGGCAGCCTGCGCCCGCCAGCAGTCGGGCATCTTCTTCCTGTTGGCGGGGATAGCGGCCCAGGTCCTCATGGGCGGCGAACTGGGTCGGGTTGACGAAGTTGGAGGCCAGCACCCGGTCAGCGCGGCGGGCCGCTTCGCGCACCAGGGTCAGGTGGCCTTCATGCAGCGCGCCCATGGTCGGGACCATTCCGACCGTCAGTCCCTGTCGTTTCCAGTCCCCGACGATCTGGCGCAACTCGGCGACGGAACGGGCGACGGGCAGGGCGGGGGCGTCGGTCATGGTGAAACGATTAACCTTCAAGTTTAAGCGTGTTCATGCACCAGACTTCAAAGTCTGGAGGCTAGGGTCGTGCTTATGACGCCCGCAGAAGCGACACGTCCAGTTCTGATCGCCCTGGCCATGACCTGGGGAGCGATGCTTGCCGGGTGCGGCGCGGTCGAGAACCCGCAACGGTTTCATGCGATGGCCGAGCATGTGGCGGCGATCAATGTGCCGCTGGACGGCAAGGCGACGGCTCGACCAGATACGGCCGCAGCGGCTGGATTGCGTCCCGCCCGGTTCTCGCCGCTACAGGTGTCGTTGATGGACCCGCATGACATGTGGGATGCGCGCGACGCCCAGTCCACCAGCCTGCGTGGCGCGATGGCGCCCTTCGAGCGGGTGATTGTCGCACCGGCTGAACCTGTTGTTGAAAAACCGGAGATCGTCCACGCCGTGGTGCGTGAAACGGCGCCGCCGATTGCAACGCCTCTCGCAGCCGAGCCGCCTGTTCTGCGTCCTGTTGCCGTCAAGACTGAAGGGCGGACCATCCAGTTGGGCGCTTTCTCCAGCGAGGCCGGGGCGCGTGACGCCTGGGCGCGGCTCAAGGTGCGGGGCGAATTGGCGACGCTTTCGCCGGTCTTTGAAACGGTTCAGGTCAACGGGCGCACCCTGACACGACTGAAGGTCGGACCCATTCCGGCTGAAACCGCGGTCGCCGTCTGTCATGCGGTTCAGGTCGCAGACGCCTGGTGCGCACGTCAGGGCTGACGCTCGCGGGCGTGTCGTCCACAAGATGTCATTAAGGGTTCGTTGACGTTTGCCGTCAGCGGGCCGACTCTGCACCCCATCGAAGGTCGCGCCAAATTTGAGTCGCGTTGACCGGCACAGAGGATTTCCTCATGACGCAGCCACATGTGATCGTTCTGGGCAACGAAAAGGGCGGGGCGGGCAAGTCCACCCTGGCCATTCACATTGTGACGGGCCTGCTGCACGCTGGCCGGACGGTCGCCATCATCGATCTGGACTTGCGCCAGCGGTCGATGCAGCGCTTCTTCACCAACCGTCTGACCTGGGTCGAGGCCAACGGACACACGCTGCCCCATCCGATGATCCCCGACATGGGCGACGGCAAGGCGCTGGCCAAGGCGTCGGTGGATGAGCAGATCGCTGCGTTCGAACATGCTTTTGCTGAAGCCGTGGCCAGCGGCGTGGAGTGCATTCTGATCGACACGCCGGGCGGTGACACGGCGGTGTCCAGCGCCGCACACGCCCGCGCCGACCAGATCGTCACCCCGATGAACGACAGCTTCGTCGACTTCGACCTGCTGGGTGAGGTGGACCCGGTGTCGCTGGAGCTGCTGAAGCCGTCCATCTATTCGGAAAGCGTCTGGGAGGCGCGCAAGGTCCGCGCCATCACTCAAGGCCGTACCGCCACCATCGATTGGCTGGTCGTGACCAACCGTCTGGCCGTCGCCGAAGCGCGTAACCGCAAACGTCTGGAAGAACGCATGAACAAGCTGGCCAAGCGGGTCGGCTTCCGCGTCGGGCCGGGCCTGCGCGACCGGGTCATCTATCGCGAACTGTTCCCGTTCGGACTGACGGTGGCGGACCTGTCGAACGACATCCGTCCGGTGGCGGTGTCGTTGGCGCACGTCGCCGCGCGTCAGGAACTGCGCAATCTGATGAAGGCCATGGGGCTGGAACAGGCGATGCAACCGCTGGACGTCGCCGCCTGAAAGGCGGACTGAGCCTTTCATGGGATTGATCTGGGTCGCCCTGGCGGGGATCGCCGTCTGGGCGCTGGTGCGGCTGGGCCGTCAGACCGAGAAGCCACGTCGTGGACACTGGCGCGTGACGGCGACCCTGCTGGGCGCGGTTATGGTGGCTGGCGCAGTGCTGGCTGCGTCCCACGGCGCGTGGCTGGCGGGGGCGGGGCTGGCGGGCGCGGGCCTCTATGTCATCTGGTCATCGCGGATGCGGCCTGTCGTGCGATCCGAGCCGATCAGCGAGGCGGATGCCCGCTCTGTGCTGGGGGTCGGACGCAACGCCACCGAAGCGGAAATCCGCGCCGCATGGAAACGCGCCATGACACGCGCGCACCCCGATCAGGGCGGCACCGAGGGGTTGGCTATGCGGGTCAATGCCGCACGAGATCGGCTTTTGGGCAAGTCCCGCTGAACCATCGCTCGTTGCGGCATAAGGATTTTGGCTTCTGTCGCGCGTTGCCCGACTCTGCCCATCCGGGTAGAGCGTTCGGCTTCTCCCGCCTGACCAAGGTTTAGAGCCATGCATGACATCAGAGCCATTCGCGAAAACCCCCAGGTTTACGTGGCGGGCTGGTCATCGCGCGGCGTTGACGAAGCCGACGTTGTGGTCACCGACATCCTGCGTCTGGATGCGGAACTGCGTCTGGCCCAGACGACGGGTCAGGACGCCCTGTCCAAGCGCAATGCGGCCTCCAAGCTGATCGGCGCCGCCATGGGCAAGAAGGACATGGCCGAGGCTGATCGCCTGAAGGCCGAGGTCGAGAGCCTGAAGGGCGACATCGCCGCCGCCGCCGAGGTCGAGAACCGCGTCGGCAAGGAACTGCGCGATCTGCTGGCGGGTCTGAAGAGCCTGGCTGCGGATGATGTGCCGGAAGGCGAGGATGAGGCCCAGAACGTCGAGGTGTCCCGCTGGGGCACGCCGCGCGAGGGCGGTCCGGCCAAGGATCACGCCGATCTGGGCGAGGCGCTGGGCCTGCTGGATTTCGAGGCGGCGGCCAAGATGTCCGGCGCGCGGTTCGCGGTGCTGAAGGGGCAACTGGCGCGTCTGGAACGGGCCGTGGGCCAGTTCATGTTGGACCTGCAGACGGACAAGCACGGCTATCTGGAAGTGAACCCGCCGCTGCTGGTGCGCGACGAGGCATTGTTCGGTACGGGACAACTTCCAAAATTTGAGGAAGACTTGTTCGCCGCTGCGCCGCCGGTGACCTACGAAGTGAAACTCAGCTATTTTGAGGCCCTCGTAGCCGAGACGCCTTTTGACTCTCCGTTGCGTAGTCAGCCTAAAGCGTATGCTTCGGTTATCGGGTTTAGTGACCTGCATTCTCAGCGTTGGCTCATCCCCACCGCTGAAGTCTCCCTGACCAACCTCGTCCGCGAGCAGATCCTGTCTGACGAGGAACTGGCGACCCCGATCCGCATGACGGCGCTGACGCCCTGTTTCCGGGCCGAGGCTGGTTCGGCGGGACGTGATACGCGCGGCCTGATCCGCCAGCACCAGTTCACCAAGGTCGAGATGGTGTCGATCACGCGCCCTGAAGACTCGGACGCTGAGCACGAACGCATGGTCGGCTGCGCCGAGGCGGTGCTGCAGGCGCTGGAACTGCCGTATCGCAAGATGCTGCTGTGCAAGGGCGACATGGGCTTCTCGGCCCGCAAAACCTATGATCTTGAGGTCTGGCTGCCGAGCCAGAACACCTATCGCGAGATCAGCAGCTGCTCGAACTGCGGCGACTTCCAGGCCCGGCGCATGGAGGCCCGCTTCAAGCGCGCAGGCGAGAAGAAGACCGAGTTCGTCCATACGCTGAACGGTTCTGGTCTGGCGGTCGGCCGCACGCTGGTGGCGATCATGGAAAACTATCAGCAGGAGGACGGCAGCATCGCCGTGCCCGCCGTGCTGCAGCCCTATATGGGCGGCCTGAAGGCGGTGGGCGCCTGATGCGTATTCTGCTTACCAACGACGACGGCATCGAAGCCGAGGGTCTGGCCTGTCTGGAGCGGATCGCCCGCACCCTGAGCGACGACGTCTGGGTGTGCGCGCCTGCTGTCGAACAGTCGGCCAAGGGGCGGGGCATCACCCTGACCGAGCCGCTGCGGGTGCATCATCTGGGTGAAAAGCGGTTTGCGGTGACCGGCACGCCGACCGATTGCGTGGTTCTGGCGGTCAACGACCTGATGCCTGAGCGGCCCGATCTGGTGCTGTCGGGCGTCAATCGGGGCCACAACATCGGCGAGGACGTCAGCTATTCCGGCACGGTGGCGGGTGCGCTGCAGGGCATGGCCTTCGGCATCCGCTCAATCGCCCTGAGCCAGAGCCTTGAGCGGTTCCATGACGAGGTGGTGGCCCACTGGGAGACGGCGGAAGCCTTCGCCCCCGCCATCATCGCCCGCCTGCTGGACCAGAAATGGTCGTCGGGCGTGGTCATGAACCTGAACTTCCCCAACTGCCGCCCGGAACAGGTTGAGCAGGTCGAGGTGACGAAACAGGGCTTTCGCGACGTGGGCGAAATGCACGCCGTGCGCCGTACCGACCTGCGCGGCCGCGACTATTACTGGATGAGCTTCCGAGGCGAGAAGCAGGAGCACCCCGAAGGCACGGACCTGCGGGCCATCGACGAGGGACGCATCTCTGTTACGCCGCTGCATATCGACCTGACGCATATGCAGAGCGTCAATGATCTGAAGAAGGTGCTGGGCGGCGCTCCGCCCAAGAAGACGGACCGGGCCGCTTGAACCTGCACGACGACCGCGCCGGACGACTGATCCTGTCGCTGCGCCAGCAGGGGGTCACGGACCCGCGCGTGCTGGCGGCGATGGAGAGCATCGACCGCGCGGTCTTCGTGCACGAGAAGTTCCTGGATCAGGCGTGGGAGGATCAGGCCCTGCCGATCGACTGCGCCCAGACGATCAGCCAGCCCTATATCGTCGGCCTGATGACCCAGGCGCTGGACGTCCAGCCGCGCCACCGCGTGCTGGAGATCGGCACCGGCAGCGGATACCAGTGCGCGGTGCTGTCGCGACTGGCGCGCTATGTCTATTCTGTCGAGCGTTATCGCAGCCTGCTGGTCGAGGCCGAAAGCCGCCTGCGGACGCTGGATATCGACAATGTCATCACCAAGCACGGCGATGGCGGGCTGGGCTGGATCGAACAGGCGCCGTTCGACCGGATCATGGTGACGGCGGCATCACCTGCAGAGCCGACAGAACTGCTGAAACAGTTGAAACCCAACGGGGTTCTGGTCGCCCCTGTCGGCCGCGCCTCCGTGCAGATGCTGCATCGCTACGTGGGGCAGGGCGATGGCTCATTCCGGCGTGAAAGCCTGACCGAAGTGCGGTTTGTGCCGCTGGTCGAGGGCACGGCCAAGGAAATCTGAAGGGCCTGTTAACCTTCACGCCCCAATTCTGCGCGCATTGAAGGGTTGGATTCAAGGGCTTGAGCGGGCAAACCGCAGGGGCCGGTCTTAACCATGTGAGGAGTTGCGGGTGGCGATACAATCGGCCTTGATGAGAGCGGCGTTGATCGCAGGGGCGTCGCTGACGGCGGTGGCCTGTACGACCTACCCGTCTGAGCCGCGCTATTCGACCCATCCGACGCAAGGGGCAGGGCAGGCCGGGTCGTACCCGCAAGGCGGATATCCCAATACGCCGCCGACCCAACCCTATCAGACCGCGCCCTACGAATCGCCGCCGCCAGCGACAGCGCCGGTGGGATCAGTGGAAGGCGGATCCTTGCCGCCGCCTGTGGTCGTGCAGCCGCCTGTTCAACCCCACACCCCGCCGCGTGACGAATATGCGCCGCCGCCGACACGCACGCCTACGCACATCGCGCCGGGCGCCGCCTATGTCATTCAGGCTGGTGATACGATTTCTGGTGTCGGTCGCCGTTTCCAGACGCCGGTGCAGACGCTGATCGACCTGAACGGTCTTGGCCCGCGCGGGGCCATCACGACCGGACAGCGAATCATTCTGCCTGACGCAGCCGTCGATACCGGTCACGACCCCTATGCGACCGGCCCGTCTCCAGTCGGTGTTCTGGTGCCGAACAATGGCGTCGCCCCGCCGCCGCCGCCGCCACGTTCAGGGAATGCCGCTCTGCCAG
>NZ_JABAZW010000099.1:0-24812 GCF_018608325.1 Brevundimonas sp.
CGAATCGGCAGCGTGGAACGCCCTGCGCCACGCCGGATCGGCGTGCGTGGTCGCAGGTCCCGGCGCCGGCAAGACTGAATTCCTAGCCCAGCGCGCCGACTATCTCCTTGAGACGGGACTATGCCGGGCGCCGCACCGCGTGCTGGCGATTTCGTTCAAAAGCGATGCCGCTAACAATCTCGCCGCTCGCGTCCGCAAACGATGCCCTCCGGGATTCGCCTACCGGTTCGTCTCCGTCACCTTTGACGCCTTTACCAAGAGCTTGGTCGATCGCTTTCTCAACGCCATCCCTGCCGATTGGCGCCCGACCCGACCTTACGAGATCGCCTTTCCCAAACCTAGGGCGATCGAAGGCTTCCTCACGCTTGCCCGGCTCAGCGCGCCGCCGCAATGGCAGGCCGAGATCGCCGGCTACAGCGCGAGCGACTTTGAACCCAAGATCGTCGGCGGCTACCGCCTGCCGACGGGGCCTATCGCGCCCCAGAACGCCGCCGAGTTCACTATCGCACGCTGGTGGGCGACGCAGCTGCGGCCAGGGCAGCCGTCCGCCCTGACCTTCGTGGGCCTCAACCGCCTCGCCGAGCTTTTAATTCGCGCCAATCCCCACATCCGCCGGGCGCTCGTGGCCACCTACCCCTTCGTCTTCGTCGACGAATTCCAAGACACGACCTACGCGCAATACGACTTCCTGCATTCGGCGTTCTCGGGCGGACAGACCATCATCACCGGCGTCGGTGATGACAAGCAGCGGATCATGGTCTTCGCCGGCGCGCGCCAAGATGCCTTTCAGCGGCTGCAGGCGGATTTCGGCGGTGCCCGCTTCCCCCTCCTCTTCAACTTCCGTTCCTCGCCAGACCTCGTCGCCATCCAGCACGTCGTCGCCCGCGCCCTCGACCCGAACACCGCTCAAACGGTCGCCCAGACCGCGCGCCAGGTCGATGGCGACGTGGCGCAGGTCTGGTCCAGCCAGACCAAGGCGGCCGAAGCCGCCCACCTGGCGCAATGGATCGCCAACGACATGGCCGCGCGCAGCCGGGCGCCGCGCGACTACGCCCTACTCGTGAAGCAGAGGTCCGATGACTATGAGCAGGACTTAGCTGGAGCCTTCGCCGCTCAGGGTCTCCGGATTCGCAACGAGAGCCATACTCTCGGGAAAACCTCGCTCCAGGATCTGCTCTCGGACGAGTTGAGCCGTCTTGCGATCGCGATCTTCCGGCTTGGCGCGTCCCGCCGCGCGCCGGCCGCCTGGCAGCTGGTCTCATCGTCCCTTCTGGCGCTCCGCGCCGTCGGGCAAGACGATGACGTGCGCGCGGCAAAGGTCGAGACAGACCTGACCGCCTTCCTCGCCGCGCTGCGCGCCGACATGGCCGCCACGCCTCCGTCGGAGCAAAGCGCCGCCGACTTCGCCGCGAGAGTTTTTGACTATCTGGACCTAGATACGATCGCCCGAACCTTTGCCGAATATGGCGTCGGCGACCAGCTCCAGATCATCCTCGAAGCGTTCTACATCCACTTCTTCCGTTGCGCCGACGGCGTGCCGGACTGGACGTCGTGCCTTGACGCTTTCGAGGGGCTCAATCAGATCCCGATGATGACCGTCCATAAGAGCAAGGGGCTGGAATACGACACCATCATCTTCGTCGGCCTCGATGACCGGGCTTGGTGGTCTCACACCCCCGGCGACTCCGAAGGAGTCGCTGCGTTTTTCGTCGCCCTCTCAAGGGCGAAGCAGCGCGCCATCTTCGCCTTCTGCCAACAACGCGGAAACCGAAACAATGTGGCTGAACTCTATCAGCTCCTCACGGCCGCCGGTGTGCCCGAGATTGCGGTATAATCCGATGCTGCGGCCGCTGGAGCCTGACCGTTGCGAACGGACGAGCCAAGGTGCCTATGCGTCAGTTCCGGTACAGCTGGCCCACCAATCTCAGTCAACTCCGACATATTAGAGCAGACCTTCTCAACTACCGCAGTGGTTCAGCGATGGTCGCGCCAGTGCGGAAATCATCAAGCGCTTGCTGATGCTCCTTTGTTCGGAGGAGATGCGGCCAAGATCCACCTTGCGTTTGCTGCCCGGGAACGCCGAATTCTCCGTCAGCGCTGTCTCGATCGTTCAGCGAGCCGCTCGCTGTCCTCCTCAAGCTGCCGACGGAGGTCGATCTTCGCGGAAATCTCCTCGCCTCGCGTCCGGACGGACGGCATGTCTTTCACGAACGCCGCGAGCGCCGCACCCAACTCACGATCCTCGCTTCGGTCCGAACGGGACAAGGCCAAGGCCTGGGCAGCGAAATAGCGGCGGACATCCGCCTGTCGCGCGCGACCCGCCTCGGCCCACGGCGTCTTTCTCGCTTTGTCGAGCGCCACCCGCACAGCCGCCACGTCGACATTGGGTGGTTCGCCCTTGCCCTGGCTGAAGCGACACCGAATTCTCCGGAGAACCCCCTGCTCCGCCTTGAGCACGACGCCTCGCGTCCGCCTCGGCGTCGCCTCAGCCTCAACCCCGCGATCCCGCAGAGCGGCCGCAAAGGCCTGCCGCCACTGTTCGAGATCGGCCTTGCGCGGGTTGAGCTTGTGTCCGTCGTGGCCAAGGGTCCGAACCGTCAGATGGACATGGGGATGTCGCTCATCGGTGTGGAAGGCGAAAACATAGGGATGGCTGTCGCCGAACGTCTGGCCGGCGAAGGCCCGCGACGCATCGTGCATGCGGAACGGGTCCGTGCCCGGCGGCATGCTGAGCACAATGGACAGGGTGACAGCGCTATCCTTGCGGCGACGTGGATCCGCCTCTACCTCCGCCATCCAATCTCCGACGAGCCTCCCGACCTCGGCCCGGGACTGAAGCCGCTCGCCGCCCGGCCCCTCAAGCGGAAGTTTTCCGCTCCGTCCGATATAGGCGAGATGGTTTTGGAGGTGACCGCCGTCGCGGGTCCGCCCCGTGATCTTGACCATCACCTCCGGCACGCGTCGGGCGATCCGATCGAGCCGCGCGCGGGGGGCCATGTCGGGGCGGGACCGTGCGATCTGCCCTGGCGGATCGGTCAGGCGCGCGCGCTTTTGCCGGACCGGTGGGCGCACCGTTTCCTCGAACCCACGAACCTGGACGAAGTCCGCCATCAGCGGTCCGACCAGTAGTGTAGGTTGCCCCTGAAGGCGTCGTGGACCCCGCCGAGATGAGCGCGGATCTCGATTGCGAAATCGGCGAGTTGAGCAACTTCCAGATCGAGCACCTTGCCCTCGAGGACGGCGGTGTTCACCGCCCTGGCGATCTGGTTCACGTTGACGCCAATGCGCCGCAACTCGCGCTGGATGCCTATGAAGGCGATGGCTTCGGACGGCGAAAGCTGAGGCCGCTCATGAAGTCGCCGTCGGATCAAGGCGACAATCCATTGGGTGCGGGAGAGGCCCGTGCGAGCCGCCTCGAGCTCCAGCAGCGCCATGTCGTCAGAGGTCAGACGAAGAGACAGCTTAGCGTCGAGCCGATCCAGGGACGGTGCGACGAGCTCCGGAAGGGCGGCCTGTGCAGCGCCCTCGATAAGCCTTCGCAGCAAACGCGACCGACCGCCTAGCCCGGCCGCCGCAG
The DNA here is from genome assembly GCF_018608325.1 of Brevundimonas sp. Lineage (GTDB taxonomy): Bacteria > Pseudomonadota > Alphaproteobacteria > Caulobacterales > Caulobacteraceae > Brevundimonas. Next base: position 3,578 of record NZ_JABAZW010000099.1, read on the forward strand.
CGTCGAAGCGCCGGATCAGATCAGTTGGTAGGCGTACGGTGAGGCGGTCCATGGGCGAGGTGATGTGTCTGACAATGCCGGCGCAAAGCCTATCCTGCCCTAGACCGTCACCACCTTCGCCCCGTAGACCTTCGGTGCTGACCGCCCTCCCCTCGGCGACCGAAGCCGGCCGCTCGCCCGCCGCCCTGAAGGGCGCCCCAGCCAAGGGCGGCGCGTCGTCGACTGACGATGCGTTGTGAAGATCGAACGATCGCCTCTAGTCTCGTGACGCGCGCTGATCAGCCGCCGCTTGGCCACGGTTAATTGGTGGCACTGTCGATTGACGACAGCGCCGGAACGGGAGGTCTTGATGGCCGACGATTTTAGCCTCGAGAGGTCCGCCCGTCTCGCTGCGGTCTATGCCGACTACCGTTCCGCGCTGGACGCTTCAGATGTCGAAAAGCGCTTCATGCCCTATCGCTGGTGGACGCTGCCCAACCCCATCAGCGGCATGTGGATGGTCTACTCCAGCATGCTTGAGGACTACGCCACGGATCTGGCGAACATCATCAATGACCTTACCCACCACGTGAGCCGATTGCGCGCCTGGGCCGCGGTCGTCGAGCCCATGGGCGACGACGCCAAGATGGAGGTCGCGCACGAGTTCATCGGCATCCTCGGCATCGCGGCGTTGTCCGCGCCCTACGCGATCAAATCCAGGTTTGCGGTTGCGGCCGCCAACCTGTCCCACCAAGCGAACATGTCCAAGGACCTGAGGAACTGGAAAGACGAGTTTCCGACGAAGAACCTATATCTCAACGATGTCGAACCGTTCGGCAAAGGCTGGAGGACCTACCGGCGGTTCAAGCTCAAGGTCGAACCGATCGCAGGCAGCCGGTTCAAGGTCCAGACGCACGACTTCCGCAACGCCTACAATCATCGCTTCTCGCCCCGCCTCCTCCTGGGACTGAGCAATACGGTCACGCGGCGCACCGACGCCGAAACCGGCAGGGTCGAGTACGGGATCGGCGGCACGCCTGCCCTCGATCTGAACAAGGTCGCGGACCTGCTCGATGTGGAGTGCAGCCATTGCTACGCTGCGTTCGAAGCCTTTCAGGCTCTCATTACCGAGCAGACAAAGGCCATCACGGCGTTCGAGACGAGGCAGGCGCGAGGGGCGGAGAATTGACATGCTGAACCAGACCTATTTCGAGATGGCCGATGTCCCGGCCAGCGCGAGTCGGACCTGGATCCCCTTGCGTGAGAACAGCGACGTCGATCTCGACACGCCGGCGGATCTGATCTCCGCGAGCCTTTTTACGGGCGTGGCCACGCTGGCTGTCTATGCAGGTCAAACCGAGAATGCCGGCCGTCTGGATTGGAGCGATCTCAACCTGCAGCCGCACAGGGCTCACGTCTGGACCGACGGCTATCATCCAGCCGACATCTACCAGGACAACCGGTTCGAGGAGCCGCTCGGGATTAACTTGGTCATCGACCAGGACCTGGAGGGCGCGGCCGACGGGGTCTGGCACCTTCATCCGGACGTGGTGCTGGCCCTCCGTCTGTCCCGAGACGGAGACACCTGGTTCCGGCCGGAAGAAGGATGGGTCGAGGTCATCCGCCTGATCAGAGAGGATGACCGTCCGGTTCGCCTTGAAATCCGGGCCGAGTTTCTGGCCGACTACCTCGCAGCCCGTAGCATGAAACTCTACCTCTCCAGCTACCATGAGCGGATCGTGGTGACGCCGTCGGCCCCGACCTTCTCCTGGCCTGAAGAAGGCTTCGCTCTGGAGAAGGGCCGCGACACGCACGAAGGCCGGATCGCGACTCAGCGCAACCTAGGTGTGCCCGGCGAGGGGTCCCGGGTCGCCGGCGCCCTCTGGCGGACCGAATGGTTCGAGCCCGGAGACTTCAGCCCGCGCGTCCGCGGCGATCCTGACCCCCATCCCATCGCTTTCGCGTCCGGCCCGCGAGGCGACCGCGTGCCGCCTGACCGGCTGCAGCGAGGTATCGACTGGCTGTATTTCGAGCCGAGTCTGGCCAGCCATCTGCTGCGCCACCGCGGCAGCAGGCTGCGCTGGGCCAGCGCCGAGACGGGCGTGCTCGGCGCTGCCGAGGCCCCGCTGCATTTCGGCGTCAACGCCAAGGGGCTGATCAATGTCTTCGCCAAGGACGTCGGTCGCCTCCAGACTTGGGAGCAACGCATCTGGGCCGCCCACAGCGTCGCCGTCGATGGTCCAGTCTCGGCGGAACTCTTCCAAGCGCAGATGATGGTGGACCCCGCCGACACCATCGCCCCCGAACACGCCTTGCCCGCCGTCATACGGTCCCTCGACGATACGTTCCGGGAAGCCTTCGGGCCGCCTCTCCTGCGACCACATGCATCGGTCGAAACCCTCCTGACGCGATCGCATCGGTTCCGGGCTGCCGAACCGGACGGCCTCCTGGCGCTGGCCAAGGATCTCACGCGGGTGTTCATCGAGCGGGTGGACGTGACCGCCGTTCGCAATGCCGCCGTCTCACGGGGCCAGGTACTGGGCGATGTCAAAGCTCTGAAAGCGCTCGAAGGCCTCGCCGCGAGCCGTGTCGGCGAACCGCAGGCTAGAGCGCTTATGGGTCCTCTGTTCGGCCTCTACGACCTTCGTCTGGCCGACGCGCACCTCGGCTCAGACGTGAGTTCGGCGCTGGAGCGTCTGTCCATCGACGCGGCGACGCCCGCGACGGTCCAGGGCCGCGTCATGCTCGAGAGCGTCGTTGGGGCGATCGACGCCCTGACGAAGGCCCTGATCGCGCCGCCGGACGTGAACACCCAGGGCGAGACGGCGCCCTCCTAAGGCATGCCGCTCAACGACGCCATGCTGACCGAGGCCCTCAGGGCGAAGGCTGCAGGGCCTGCAGCCAGGCGACCGCTCTCTGAGCGTGGGCCGCGGCCGAAACGATGAACCGCTTGTCGTCGCGAAGCACCTTGAGCCACGACCCCATATAGGCCGCGTGGTCCTCCCGAGATTCATGCGCCAACCCAAGGTCGGCGCAAAGGAAGGCCGCGCCCAGTTCGGCGACGAGTTCCTCGCGCGCATAGCCAGCATCCCCGAAGCGTTGGCGGCCGAAGTCCCGATCAAGACGGGTCGGGTGCCGGGTCCAGTGGGTCATCTCGTGACCGAGAGTGCTGTAGTAGGCGTCCGCCGTCTCGAAGCATTCGAACGGCGGCATCTGCACATGGTCCGGACCCGGCGCGTAGTAGGCGCTGCCTCCGCCGTGGCGAACCTCGGCGCCGCAGTGCTCGAAGAAGGCGTCGATGCGGGCGATCCGCTCGTCCGGATTGATCTCGATCGTCTCGGGCTCGTCGTAGCGATCGGGCAGGCCTTCGATCTGGTCGACGTTGAAAACCGTGTAGGCCTTCAGGAAGGGGATGCGCTGCTGGACATCCGCTCCCGTGTCGTCGGTCTCGTCGCGGACGATCTGGTTGGCGTAGACGACCGTTGCTCCGCGCTCGCCCTTGCGGACGTGGGCGCCGAGGGCCAGCGCCTGGCGGAAGGTCATCCAGGTCGACCGGCTGAAGCCGCGGCTTGCCGCCTCGCCCCAGAGCAGGACGACATTGATGCCGTTGTAGGGCGTGCCGTCATGGCGCAGGGGGCGGCTGACGGAGGTCTTGGTCTTCCAGGGCTGGGTCCAGGGGCGGACCCCGGCTTCGAGCTGACTGATGATCTGTTGGGTGATCCGGGCGTGGATGTCCGGGCGTGCGGGATCGGCGGGGCGCTTCATGGCGGCCTCCTCGAAACGGATTGTTGGAAGAAGGAGCGGCCGCGCCGCCGCGGCTCTTGGGTCAGCGGGACCAGATCAGGCTGTGTCCGCCTTCGACCTCCACCAGGGAGGCGTAGATCGGCGCCGGGAAGCTGGGATCGTCGAGCTTGACCGAGAGGTAGTCGCGGTTCTGCTGGCTCGTCTTTTTCCAGGCGGCGCCGAACTCCGTCTGGCCGGCGAAGATCCGGAAGTCGGGGGCCTTGTCGTCGCTCTTCTCGTTGGGCCGCAGGACCGCCGCCTTGACGTTGAGGGGGAGGGTCTTGATCGAACCGGTGTAGCCGTCGCCTTGAGCGGTGAAGGTGCCGATGGTGGCCATGTGAGTCTCTCCTTTGCTTCGGGCCACGCCTGCCGCGGCCTCGATGGCGATCGGCAGACCAAAGTTCGGGCGGCGCGCAGGGAGAGCGAAGCGAGCCCCCGCAGCGAAGCGAAGGACCGCGATGAGAGACTTTCTTGTTTCGCGAGGAAGGCCGTCAGGCCGGGGATGAAAGTCGCGGAAGCGGTTGCGCCAGCCGACCGGGCTTCGGTCAGATCCGCCTCATCGAGAGGCCGCGCCGGCTGGCGCGAAAAGGATGCGAGACAATGGCCGCCGCCTTACCTCAGACACCGCTGGCGACACACGACGGGTCGCTCCGGCCCCCTCGGTCGTTCAGGCTCAGGCCGTGATCGGGAAGACCGTCTCGACGTCGAGGCTCCCTGCGGGCGGAGCCCGCAACGGTTCGGGTTTTGGTCGCTGAAGATTGAGCAGCGCCGCAGACTCCTTGGCCGCTGATCAAGATCGGGTGGTCGTGGCAGGAAGCGATGTCCCGCTCCGTGGTCAGCATGGCGCAGGTGCCATCCTTGATCATCCCCACCAGCTGGAAGAGCCGCTCGCGGGACAGCAGTCGCCTTTCACACTGCCGATCAATCGTCGCCTTCAGCTTCGTCCCGCAGTTGGCCGAGCCGTTCCTGACAGACCTTCATGGCCAGACCCCGCAGCACATCAACCCGTTCGGTTAGCCAAGCCAATTCCTCGGCGCTGATCTTGTAGTGTTCGGAGTAGCGCGCCTTCACATAGGCCTCGCGCAGGAGTTCGAAGCAGCGGCGTTCGAACTTGGTCTCGCGGGGCCAGGCTTCGGCGAGGCGAGGGTCAATAGCCTCGGCTTTCTTGCGCAGGAAGGCGAGGTTGTGGGCCTTGCCGCTGTAGAGCATCACGACCAGCAAAATGCAGTGATAGAGATGTTCTGACGCTTGATGCAGCGAGAACGCTGCCAAGTTCGAACTGCCTCGCTCGATGTAGAATCCGGCTCCTGCCTGAAAATCAGCTGAACTCGACATCCACTTCTCATAGTGCCGCTCCGCCTCCTCCAGCGCGGCCCGCGCCTTCAGGTCCGCCGGCTTGTGCAGCTTGGCGCCCGGCGTGTCGTAGAGCTGCACGCCCTCGCGCACGATGTCGGCGAAGAAATAGCGACCGCGATCCAGCTGCTCGTTCACGTCGTCGAGCGAATGGACGATCAGGCTGACGGGGGTTCGAATGTCGGGCCCGACCGGCATGGTGCGGTTTTCGGCCTCGTGCCAGAATTCGCCGTCGGTCAGGTCTTCATGGTCGACGACGATCAGCAGGTCGAAATCCGAGAAGTAGCGTCCGACCGGGTCATGCACCCAGTCGCCGCGCGCATAGCTGCCGTAGAGGATGACCTTGAGAATCTTGCCGTCTTTGAGCCGCGCGGCGCGGCGCGTCGAGATCGCCTCATCGAACGCCGCGCGCACGGTCTCGACCACCTGACGGAGTTCGGCCTGTTTGCGCAGCGGCAGATGATCGAGGCTTTTCTTCATGGCGGGAGTCTCCGCGATACGGCCGCACACGGCAAGGCTGAATACGCCGTCTTCGAGCTGTCCGCCTTATCGAGCGAGCGTTGTCCCGTGCGCAACGGTGGTCTCCGCCGCCGCACGGCGGCGCCCATAAAAAAGCCGCGCGCCCCCAAAGGGCGCGCGGCAAGTTTTCAGTGTCTCAGCGACGGCTATTCCGCCGCGAACGCATAGGCGTCGTCATCGCGCGGTTCGTACGCACTCTCGTCCTCCGGCTCCGCCGCATCGGACACGGTCCGCAGGACCGGGGGCAACCACCCCTTGCCCTCCACCAGCCGTTCCGCCGCCTCGGCCATATCGCCCTTCTTGAACCCGGCGATCCGGCCCGCCTCCACCGCGTTGACGGCCTCCGTCACCGCCTCCAGCACCCGCGTCTTCGGCACCCGCGTGAAGTAGCTGGCCGCCGTCGCCGACCACGTCCCGGTCATGTCGAGGCCGACCACCCTCGCCAGCGCCTCGGCCTGCGCCAAGGCGCCGGGTCGCCGGTCGTGCGGGTCACGCACGGCGTAGAGGCCGACCCCGGCGCAGCAGGCCATCAGGTCCAACTGCTCCGATGGAGCCAATCCGAACACCACGCCCCACAGGTCCTCGGCGCGCTCGGGCAGTCGTGCGCCCCAAGCCTCGCACCGGTCGCGAACGCGCCGACCGGCAGGCCCGTCATCCACCCCCGGCGCCAGCCGCTCCAGTCCGGTGACGGACAGTCGAAGCTGAAGCGGCGTCCAGAGGCCATATCCCGGATAGAAGACCTGCAGCGCCAAGGCATGGACCACGGTCGCCAGCGCCGCACTCACATCGGCCTGCACCGCGTCGCGCAGCCCCATGGTCTTGTGGGCCGTGAGGTCGATGACCAGCCGGTCGGACAGGGCGCTCCCGACCTCTTCCGGCTCCGGCGCGCCCCCGCCCCTCTCGGCGTCGGCGTCGCCACCGTCGTCCTCGACCGCCTCCTCCTCCGGCGGCGCCACGGCGTCCTCGGCGCGGACCAGTCCGCGCTCGAAACGCGCCAGCCCGTCGTGGCCGAGCATCACCACGACCCCCGCCCGAGCCTTGGCTTCGACGGCGTAGTCGAAGTCAGGGCTGAAGGCCTGCAAGGCCTTGTCGATCTCCTCCAACCGCGTGTCCGCTTCGGGCGACAGCCCCTCCGCGCCCGCCTCGGAGACGATCCGGTCATACTCCTCCGACAGGGCCGTGATCTCGGCGGCGTCCGCCTCCGACCGTTCGACGGCCACCGGATAGACCCGTCCGAAGGCCGAGACGTCCGGATAGTCCAGGGCGGGCTCCGCCCACTTCCAGCCTTCCCGCTCGCGCGCCTCGTCGGCCAGCCCGGCCAGCTTTTCACCGACCAGCCGATCCAGCAGGACCACGTCCTCCAGCCAGCCGCCGCCGTCCTCGGTGAACAAATCTCGGAGGATTCCGCCGCCTTCGGCCTCATAGGTTTCGACGCCGACGAAGCGGACGCGCCGGTCGCCGACGCTCACCTTGGCCTCGGTCATGGCGCGCCGGATGGCGTAGGCCGGGGTATGCGGACCGACCTGCTCCAGCACCTGCCGCTGCCGGTCCTGATCCTCGCTGACGCAGAAGGCGGTCAGCTGATCCAGCGCCAGCGTCCCCGCCCGGTAGGCCGCCATCAACTCCGGCGCCGCTGACCCGAGCCGGAGACGCTGACGCACGACATGGGCGGACACCCCGAACCGGGCGCCGATCTCCTCGGGGCCGTAGCCCTTTTCGACGGCCAGCCGCTGGAAGGCCTCGAACTGATCGGCGGGATGCATGGCCTCGCGGGTCATGTTCTCGTCGAGACTGATCTCATGAGCGTCGTTCTCGGCGTCCACGATGACCCGAACCGGATGGGTCCGCTTGATCGCCTTGCGCTTGGCCAGTAGGCGAAGCCCCTGACGGCGCCCCTCACCGATGGTGACGAGGTAGTTCCCGGTCGGAACGCCCTCGCCGTCCCGCTCAACCTCGACCACGGGCGGCTGCAACACCCCCTTGGCCTTGATGGAGGCGGCGAAGGCCTCGATGGTCGCCGGGCTGTGCGGCGTCTTCCTCGCATTCTTCGGCGAGGCCTTGAGCCGGTTCAACGGCACGATCACCTCCGCACCGTGCACCGGCACATTCGCCTCGGTCGCGGCGGTTTCGATGGATTGAGCAGTCATGTCTGCCTCCTTTGGGCATGGGTTGCAGGCACGCGAACTGCGCGCCTGAAACCCTGCCCGTCGGCGAGACCGGGGTAGCAAGGGCCAGGGCGGACCGGCCGGAGGGGGATCGCCCGACCTGCACAAGCCTGACCCTGATGATGACCATGATGACGATCGCCGGCGCGGAAGGTCGGGGAGACCGGCCGGTCCGGCGGCGCAGCCGCGGACCCTGTCCCGCGCGAGGGCGGAGCCCTTCCATGTCCTTTTTCAAGTGCCCAGACGTGCGAAACTCCTCCGCGCCGCAGGCGCGGAGATGAGCAGGCTGAGAGGTTCGTCAGGTTGGGGGCGGAGCGGCACTGGCGACGGTCGATCAGTCTTCCATTCGCGTGTTGGCTACCGCATGAACGCTTTTCGTCGCGGGCTGGCCTCTGACTTAGTTCGGGCGTCGGCTCATGGCCGGCCCACTGGGCTCTCGAGGATGTCCCTGACCTTCCGCTCCGCCCCCGGCCTGACGGGCCAGGGTTCGGCGCTCATGGCGCCGCTGGCCGCACCTCCTGACCGATCGCCCAAATGAAGCCCGAAAGCTCCCGTGCGATAGCGGCGATCACCACGGTCGGTCGCTTGCCGCCAGCGCTGAGCCGGCGATACCGATCACAGAGCCGCACCTGAGCCTTCCACGCGACGTCCCTCACCACCTTCGGCTGACGAGAGACAATGTCGGTCTTGCCGGTCGAGACGCGTGGCGGGTAGCGATAGCTCCAGGCCGCTTCTACCAGCATGCGCCGCGCCTCGCGGTTGCCGGTCTTGGTGATGCCGCCGCGCCGAATGCGCTCGCCGCTGGAATGCTCCGAAGGGACAAGGCCGAGATAGGCCATCAACCGACGCGGATTCTCGAAGCGGCCGAGATCGCCGACCGCCGCGACGAAGCTAACGGCGGAGATCATGTCCAGACCCCGCAAGGCTCGCAGAGCTTCGACCAGGGGCGACAGCGACCAGCCCTTCAGTAAGGCGGAGATCCGGGCTTCGAGCTGATCGCGGCGTTCCTGGGCTGACCACACAGCCTCAACGTAATCCTGGAAGACAACGCGGTGGGCGTCCTGGTCGAAGGCCTGGCCTGCAAGCCAGCGTCGATGCCTCAAGGTCCAGGTCTTGCCCGTCGAGTAGGTCCGGCCGTGGCGCAGGAGAAACGCCAGAAGCTGCTGTCGCGCCCGCATCAGGGCCATGACGGCATCTCCCCGGGCCCGCACGAGATCGCGCATCGCCTCATGCACCTCGTCCGGCACCCAGACCGCCGTCAGACCGCCGGCGCGGTGCTGAAGCGCAAGCATCTGGGAATCCCGCCTGTCTGTCTTGATGCGATCGCCCGGCTTGCGTGCAATCAGCGTCGGCGCCGCGACCAGGCAGCCATGACCCATCTCCGTCAGTTGGCGGTAGATTCCGTAGCCACAGCCGCCGGCCTCGTAGCAGAACTCCAATCGATTGCCGGGGCGGGACAGCCGATCCGACAGCTTGCGAACCTGTTCCGGCGTGTTGGCGACCTCGCCACAGAACCGAACGGCGCCATCGCGACCGTCCTCTGCCGTGGTGACGCTGATGCTCAGCTTGTGAACATCGAGCCCTACAAAGAGCGTGTCCATTCCTTCCTCCTCGACGCTGCTGAAGGCTGCAGCATCCGGCATCACGCCGGACGAGGGAAAGGACATACGGACTTAGCGCTTCAGGGGCATCGTCGTATTCGATGGAGCGAAGATTGCGATACGACATTCGGCGCGCTTGCCGACCTGCCGACGTTGGCCCATTCGGATTTCATGACCGACGTCGCCCAGCCCGAACCTGCTCCAAACCCCGACCCCTTCTTCGAGACGATCCCCGATGGGCTCTGGAACGCCTGTATCGGCGTTCAGGGCAGCGAGGAGGCCTATATCGACGGCTACATCGAGGCTGCGCGCGAACTCGTTGTGGCCGTCATCGACAAGAAGATGTTCGGCAGTCGGGACTCTCTCGCCATGCCGATCCTGTACAACTGCCGACATGCGATCGAACTGTCCCTGAAGTTCGCGATAAACCGGCTGCACGACGCCGGCATGGTCGCCGAGCGTCACAAGCCGGACCACGACATCCGCTCCCAGTGGACGCATTTGAGGGACGCCAAGGTCGGAGACGCGCGGATCGTGGATCTGGTGGCTCAGCTCGAACCCTATGTGGCGAGCCTAGCGGCCGTGGACGATGACGGACAGGAACTGCGCTACGCCAGCAACCGTGCCGGCGTAAAAAGCCTGGGCGGCTTTGCTGTCGTCAATCTCCCGCATATCAGGACCAGTATCGAGACGTTGGAAGCGATATTGGGTCAGATGAAGATCCGCGTGCTGGAGCTCGAGCAGGAGCGCCTGACCGGCGCACACACCGGCGAGTGTTCACGAGAGGATCTCAAGCGGGTCGCGGCGATGGTGGGGCCCCATTCCGGGTGGGGCGACGCCGAATTTTCCGACCGCAAGGCAAAGGTCATGGAGAGCTTTGGTCTCGGGAGTCGGAAGTTCAGCCAAGCGTTGACGACCATTCGAAACTCACGTCCGCTGGCGACGCTCGTCGGGATTGAGACCTCCCTGAAGCACCTCAGTGACGACAAGGCTGTCGAGGCGCTTTCGGCTTGGGCAGAGGCTCACCCCGTCAAGGACCGGACAGCGGATCTCGGATCGGCATTCTTCCCTCGGGACCCGGAGGCTATCGCCACGCATCAGCAAAGGCGTCAGAGCCTGAATGCCGCGATGACCGCCCTTCTGACATCGGAGGAACTCGCCGATCTTGAGACGGTGTATTACCTGGGGCGCAACCGCGACGACGGCGAGCACTACGACGCCAATCTCGAGCTGACCCAGCGCACATACGGCGTCTCGGGGAGACCCATGGGGCGTCTGGACGACGTTTTCAGCAAGACCAACCTTTTGGACGCCTTCGTCGACGGCGCAGCGGCGGCAGGCCGGCCCAGTCTCGCTCAGAAGGTCCGTGCGATCAGGCCGGGCAGGTAGCCCCCCGTCAGGTTCCGATTGCCGCCGTCACATCGACGATTTGGCGGCTGAACCTCGACCTAAACGGCGTGTGGTGCGGCCTCGTCTACGGCGGTCGGCGATGAAGTGTCCGGGCGGGTTCGTCCCGCAAACGTCACATCGCATCCTGTCGGGTTTCGCCTTCGGTGCGTTTCGGTTCGATTCTATCGGACTGGATAGCCGATGGAGATCGAAAGATGGCCCGCTCAGATTCCCTCCCGCGAACGATCAAGAAACCGGAACTGCGCCAGATGGTGCCACTCGCAGACAGCACCATCTGGGAGATGGAGCAGCGCGGAGAATTCCCCAAACGCTTCCGACTGACGCCGCGATGCGTGGTCTGGGATCTGTCGGAGGTGCAGACCTGGCTGGAAAAACGCCGCCGCACCCCCGTCACGCCGGCCAAGGCTCCGGATGTGCGCCTGCGCCGATCACGCCCCGTCCACCACGGGGCGGGCGCCTCCCGACCGCACCTGTAAGCCGCGCCTAGATTCAGAAAGCGGCGAGCGGGTCATAGCTTGCTTCAGCCGGGGATGGTTGAGCCCCGGACGACGGGACAGGGGCATCCATGGCCGATAATTGATTTCTTCACCCCCGGGGCTTATATGTCCTCCCGAGGCCAGATCGGTTGAAACAGCCTCACCCGCCTCTTCGGAGGTCCACGCGTGAGCGAGATAGGGATTTCGGTCCCGGAAGCGGCTACCGAGTGACTTCTGATAAGGGCGCCTCCGGGCGCCCTTATCTTTTCCGGTGAAACTTCAGCTTCTCGCCCTTCAGCGTCTTGTCGATCAGCACGGCGAAGCGAACCTTGCTCATGTGGGCGATGGCGAGCGCCTGCGCCGGTTCAAGGCTGTAGGCGCTTTCCACGAAGAGCTTGAGATCGATGCCGGCGCCGGCGCCGCGCTTGACCCTAAAGAAGACCCTGTAGTCCCCTGCTCCGCCGTCGTTGCGCACACCGATCCGCAGGAAGTTCGCCTCCGGGGTCTGATAGACATGCGCGGTCGGCAGACCTTTCAGGATATGCGGGAGCGCCTGCGACAGCCCGTAGCGGATCGGACAGAAGACCCGCAGCCTTGGACTATCCCAGACCGGCACCGCAGTTTCGTCGTGCCGGGCGGCGTCGAAGGTCTCACTGAAGCAGTGGTTGCTGAACCGGACATCGATCTTCACGCCGTTCGGACGCGACTGGGTGGCCATCTCCAGCACGAAGGGCTCCAGATGGTCGAACGCGAGCGTCTGCCCCGCGACCTCCAGCGGCGGAAAATACGGCCCGGCCATGGCCTACAGTCCCAACAGGTCCGGCGACCGCCTGCGCAGTCCCGGCCGGACGGCCGTGCGCTTGGTGGCGGCAGCCTTATCCCGCGCGTCGATCATGTCCTTGTCCCTGCATTTTCTGCTGGCATCCCGACGCATTTTAAAATTTCGGATCAAAACGCGGTGCGCTGACCTCTGACACGGTCAGAACCGGCGTGTAGGCGCGGCCCGTTTCCCAGGCGTCCACGGCGTTCGACCATTCCTGCGCCATGTGGCGGCGCTGGGTCTCGAACTCCGCCTTGTTGTAGACGCCTCGCGAAGATCGCTCTTCGTGAGCGAGCCCTTTCTCGATCCAGTCCGAGTTGAAGCCCATCTCGTGCAGCAGGGTCGAGGCCGTCCGCCGCAGGTCGTGCACGGTGAAGGGCTCGAGCGGAAGGTTACCCTTTCCGGCCCTTTCAGCGATCGCACTGGTGACGCGGTTGAAAGTCGCCCGCGACATCGGCGCATCCGCGTCATAGCGCGACGGCAGGATGTATTTCGAGTTGCCGGCGCAGGTCTTTAGAGCGACCAGGATGTCGAGCATCTGGGTGGAGAGGTAGACGTTGTGAGGGCGTGAGCGCTTCATGCGCGCAGCCGGGATCGACCAGACCGCATTGTCGAAATCCACCTCGGTCCACACCCCGTCCTGAAGTTCGCTCTTCCGAACCATGCTGAGGAGGATGAACTTCAAGCCGAGCCTGATGGTCGGCAGGGTCGCGACCTCACCCAGGAGCATCAGCATGATCCGGATTTCGGCTGGGGTGAGTGAGCGATCGCGCGGCCGGAAGGTGGCGATCGAAGCCGGACCCACGTCATCCGCAGGATTGTCGATCTTCTCGCCGTGGAGGATGGCCCAGCCGTAGATTTGTTTGACGATATCCCGGACATGGATCGCCGTGGCGGGCGCCCCGCGATCCACAATCGCCTTGCAGTGGGCCCGCAGATCGTCGGGTGTGATCTCGCTCAGCAGGCGGTTCTTCCACTTCGGCAGGATGTCCCGATTGAAAATCGCCCGGCGCATGTCGCGGGTGCTGTCCGCCATCGGCGCGCGGTCCATCCAGCCCTGGGCGACCTGTGCGAAATCGTGAGCTTCCTTCAGGCGACGTTTGGCGCGCTGCTTTTCAACGGCGGGCGACACCCCGTCCGCGATCGCCTTCTTCACCTCGATCAGCCGCTCACGGGCTTGGGCCAGCGTCAATCCGGCGCTGCCGTAACGCCCGAGCGTCAAGGTCTCTCGACGGCCGTTGAACCGATAGTCGTAGCGGAATGAGATTGCGCCGCCCGTCGAGACATAGACGTACATGCCGTCCCTGTCGGTACTCTTGTAAGCCCTTGCTTTCGGACGCAAATTCTTCAGTGCAGTGTCGGTAAGCACGGTATAATCGCCTCTGTCCGTCGGCCCTCGAATTCGGTCGCGCCGAGACGGTTTTTTCCTATTCATCTCAATGACTTGCTCGAAATGAATACCGTCAGGGCCTGGCCCGATGTCAGGACGGTATGAGCCCGAGTCTGCCAGATCAATGCAGCCGCGTACCGTCGCGCAGTCCGACAAAACGAAAAAAGACCCTCCGAATGGCTCCGAAGGGTCTCGACAGAATTCACAATATTGTCAGGCCTTTAGAGGCCGTTTCGGAAGCGATACCGAATGCTACCGAAGGGTCGGGACTATTCCCACTCGATCGTGCCCGGCGGCTTCGAGGTCACGTCGTAGACGACGCGGTTGACGCCGCGGACCTCATTGATGATGCGCGTCGCCGTCTTGGCCAGGACGTCCCAGGGGAACTGGTAGAAGTCGGCGGTCATGCCGTCGGTGGAGCTGACAGCGCGCAGGGCCAGAACCTTTTCGTAGGTGCGGGCGTCGCCCATGACGCCAACCGTTTTGACCGGCAGCAGCACGGCGAACGCCTGCCAGATCTTGTCGTAGAGCCCGGCCTTGCGGATCTCGTCCAGATAGATGGCGTCGGCCTGTTGCAGGGTGTCGACGGCCTCGGGCGTGATCTCGCCGGGGATGCGGATGGCCAGGCCCGGTCCGGGGAACGGATGGCGGCCCACGAAGGCGTCGGTCAGCCCCAGTTCGCGGCCCAGAGCGCGGACCTCGTCCTTGAACAGCTCACGCAGCGGTTCAACCAGCTTCAGCTTCATATAGTCCGGCAGGCCGCCGACATTGTGGTGGCTCTTGATGACGTGGGCCTTGCCGCTGGACGAGGACACACTCTCGATCACGTCGGGGTACAGGGTGCCCTGGGCCAGGAATTCGGCGCCTTCGATCTTGGCGGATTCGCGGTCGAACACCTCGATGAACAGACGGCCGATGGTCTTGCGCTTGGTCTCGGGGTCGGAAATCCCGGCCAGTTGACCCAGGAAATCCTCAGACGCATCCACGTGGATCAGGGGGATGTTGTAGTGCTCGCGGAACAGGGTCGTGACCTGGGTCGCCTCATCCTTGCGCAGCAGGCCGGTGTCCACAAACACACAGGTCAGCTGGTCGCCAATGGCCTCATGAATCAGCACGGCGGCGACCGAGGAGTCCACGCCGCCCGACAGGCCGCAGATCACCTTGGCGTCGCCGACCTGTTCGCGGATCTGGGCGATCTTCTCATCGCGATAGGCGGCCATGGTCCAGTCGCCCTTCAGCCCGGCGATGCCGTGGGTGAAGTTCTTCAGCATCTGGTGGCCACGCGGGGTGTGCATCACCTCGGGGTGGAACTGCACCCCATAGAAGCGACGGATCTCATCGGCGATCACCGCATAGGGCGAGCCGTCCGAGGAGGCGACGACATCAAAGCCCTGCGGAATGGCGACGATCTTGTCCCCGTGGCTCATCCAGACGGTTTCTTCCTCACCGACCGGGGCCAGGTCCGCCAGCAGGGGCGAGGCCTTTTGGACCGTAATCTCGGCGCGACCGAACTCGCGGGTGTGGCCGCCCTCGACCTTGCCGCCCAGTTGTTCGCACATGGTCATCTCGCCGTAGCAGATGCCCAGAACCGGCACGCCCGCCTCGAACACGCCCTGCGGCGCGCGGGGGCTGCCCTCCTCATGGACGCTTTCAGGACCGCCCGACAGGATGATGGCCGCCGGGTTCATCGCCGCCAGCGCCTCTTCCGCCTTCTGGAAGGGGTGGATTTCGCAATAGACGTTGGCCTCGCGCAGACGGCGCGCGATCAGCTGCGTCACCTGACTGCCGAAATCGACGATGAGGACCTTCTGGTGGTCTTGCGGCGTGGTCATGGCGTGATCGAATCCGGGGCGGGAAGTTGCGCGGGGTCTTGGCCGGGTAAGGCCGAAAGTTCAAGGGCGGCGAGGCCGTCGGCCTCAAGCACCTCGATCAGGCGATCCAGCGCGATGGCCAAATTCTGATCGACGTGATGCAGGGTGGAGGTCCAGTCCTCCAGCGCCTTCAGCTCGGCGCGGCCATCCGATACGCCGCGAAGGGCGATCAGCGGCACGCCGAACGTCTGGGCGGCGCGGACCAGAGCCCAGGTCTCCATGTCCACCATCTCGGCGTCGATGGCGTCATAGGCGGCGCCGGACACGACATTGCCGCCGGTCGACAGACGTGCGACCGGCACGCCGGGGATGGGACACGGCAGAGGCAGGACCGCAGGCTGGTCCAGCAGAGGCGTCACGCCCTTGGGGAAGCCCAACGGGCTGGCGTCCATGTCGCGATAGGCGACCGATGAGGCCTGATAGACGACGGCGTGCTCCAGCACCCGCGATCCGCACGACCCCAGCGACACGATCAGATCCGGCAGATCGTCCGCCGCCTCCAACCGCGCCAGAGCCGTGCTCAGCACCACCGCCCCCTCGACCGGGCCGATGCCGGTCATCAGGGGCTGGATGCGGGCGCGCAGGTCTTCGCCATACTCGGCTGGGGCCGCCATGACGCACAGGACCGAGACGTCGCCGTATCGTTCCTGGCGTCCAGTCCTCACGCCGTGCGCTCGTAAACGGCGGCGAAGAAGCCGTCGGTGTCGGCGGACAGGGGCGACAGACGCAGACGTGCGCCCTCAGTCAGTTCGTTGAACTTGGCGCGCGCCGCATCGGTCAGTTGACCTGCCGACAAAAGCTCGGCGACGGCGACCGGGCGAAACTCGCTGTTGGCGGCCTCAAAGGCGTCCACGCTGGCCTCGTTCTCACGCGCCAGCATCGAGCAGGTCACATAAACCAGACGTCCGCCCGGCTTCACCAACTTGGCCGCCTGCCCCAGAATACGGACCTGCAGGCCGTGCAGCTTTTCGACCTCTTCCGCCGTCAGACGCCAGGCGTCCTCGGGGCGGCGACGCCAGGTGCCGGAACCCGAACAGGGCGCATCGACGAAGACCAGATCGGCCTGACCGTTCAGGTCTTCCAGACCGCCGCCGTTCTGACCAATCAGGACCAGATCCGCCTCGACGCCTGCGCGTTGCAGACGGGGGCGGATGTTCTCCAGACGCTTGTTCACGACGTCAGACGCGACCAGCTTGCCCTGCCCGCTCATGGCCTGCGCCAGACCCAGGGTCTTGCCGCCGCCGCCCGCGCAGTAATCCACCACCGTCGTGCCGGGTTCGGCGCCCGCCAGCCAGCAGACGACCTGACTGCCTTCGTCCTGAATCTCGAACTTGCCGGCCTTGAAGCCTTCCAGCGCCTGGATGTTGGGCGGCGGCTCGGACGGCACGCGCAGACCCCACTCGGACCAGGGCGTGCGCGACACGTTCAGACCGGCTTCGCGCAGTTCGACCTCGACCTCTTCCACCGTCGCGGCGGCGCCGTTGATGCGCAGGTCGATGGGCGCGCGGGGCGCCATCAGGGCGTGGGCTTCGTCGGCCCAGCGCTCGCCGAAGGTGGCCTTGAAATCCTCGACCACGAACTCGGGCAGACCGGCGGCGACCCAGCCGGGCAGTTCGCCCTGCCCTGCCGTGATGCGGCTGCGCTCCTGTTTCGACAGCGGACGCGGGCCATAGCCGTCGCCTGCGTGCAGGACTTCGATCTCTTCCAGCGGAAGGCCGTCGATGGCGTGCAGCGAGCCGATGACCAGGGCGCGGCCATCTTCACGGCCACCCATGATCCACGACAGGCGGCCGCGCGCGCGCAGGACCTTGTAAACGCGGTCGGCGATGGCGCGGCGGTCCTTGGACCCGGCGTAGCGATTGGCGCCGCCCCAGGCTTTCAGAACGGCTTCAGCCGGTTGGCGACCCTGGGCGATGGAGTCCAGGATGGAGGCGGCGGCGGCGAGACGGGCGGCTGGGGTCACTCAGATCTTTCAGACGAACAGGGCCGCAATGACCATCACCAGTCCCGCAAGCGAGACCAGCCAGACCAGCGACCGGACATAGGGCGTGCCTGCCGCGTAAAACGGCACATAGACGACGCGCGCCCAGAAATAGAGGGCCGTCCCCCATGCGGTCAGAACGCCGTGCGCTCCGATCACATGGGCGATCAGCACTGCGCCGATGAACAGCGGCAGGGTTTCATACAGGTTGGTCTGCGCGCGCTCGAGGCGACCCGTCAGCGGTTTTCTCGCCTCCGGCGTCGTGTCTCGTGCGCCCGCATTCCATTTCGAACCGAACTCGACCGTCCGCGCCGCTGCGGGCAGCATCACCTGAACCAGCGCCAGAAGCAGCGTCAGGGCCAGATAGGTCAGCTCGGTCGTCATGGCCTTATCCCTGTCTGTAGTTCGGCGCCTCACGCGTGATCATCACGTCGTGGACGTGGCTTTCGCGCAGGCCGGCGCCGGTGATGCGCACGAAGCGGGCGCGGTTCTGGAAGTCGACGATATTGGCGCCGCCGACATAGCCCATCGAGGCGCGAAGCCCCCCGACCAGCTGGTGCAGCACCGGTGCGATCGGCCCCTTGTAGGCGGTCTGGCCCTCGATGCCTTCCGGCACCAGCTTCTCGGACGAGACTTCCTTCTGGAAGTAGCGATCGGCCGATCCGCGCGCCATGGCGCCGACCGAACCCATGCCGCGGTACGACTTGTAGGACCGGCCCTGATACAGGAAGACCTCGCCGGGGCTTTCGTCGGTTCCGGCGAACATCGAACCCATCATGGCCACCGAGGCGCCCGCCGCGATGGCCTTGGCCAGATCGCCCGAGTATTTGATGCCGCCGTCGGCGATGACCGGCGCGCCGCTGTCGCGGGCTGCGCGGGCGGCGTCCATCACGGCGGTCAGCTGCGGCACGCCCACGCCTGCGACGATGCGGGTGGTGCAGATGCTGCCCGGACCGATGCCGACCTTCACCGCATCGGCGCCTGCGTCGATCAGGGCGCGCGTCGCGTCATAGGTGGCGACATTGCCGGCGATGATCTGGATGCGGTTGCTTTCGCGCTTGATGCGCTCGACCACCGCCGCCACCGAGGCGGAGTGTCCGTGGGCGGTGTCGATCACCACCACGTCCGCGCCCGCTTCGGCCAGAGCCATGGCGCGTTCGAAACCGGCGTCGCCGACGGTCGATGCGGCGCCGACCAGCAGGCGGCCCTGTTCGTCCTTGGCGGCGTTCGGGAAGGCCTGGGCCTTCTCGATGTCCTTCATGGTGATCAGGCCGACCGCGCGGTAATCCTCATCGACCACGATGACGCGTTCGATCTTGCGGGTGCGCAGCAGTTCGCGGGCCTCTTCACGGCTGGCGCCTTCGCGCACCGTGATCAGGTCGCCCGTGGTCATTAGCGAGGCGGCCGTGACGTTCAGGTCGTTCTCGAACCGCATGTCGCGGTGGGTCAGCATCCCAACCAGTTTGCCGGTGTCGGGATCAACGACGGGGAAGCCGGTGATCTTCTTGGCGGCGACGATCTGGCGAACCTCGCCCAGGGTCGTCTTGGGGCCGACCGTGACCGGATTGACCACCATCCCGCTTTCATAGCGTTTGACGGCGCGGACCTGATCGGCCTGCTCCTCGATGGTCATGTTGCGGTGCAGAACGCCCAGACCGCCGGACTGGGCCATGGCGATGGCCAGGCGGCTTTCCGTCACCGTGTCCATGGCGGACGACAGCAGCGGGATGTTCAGTTTGATGTCGCGCGTCAGCTGGGTCGAGACATCGACTTCGGCTGGCATGAACTCGGACGGACCGGGTTCGAGCAAAACATCGTCGAAGGTGAGTCCTTCGCGTATCTCCATGGGGGAGTCTCCGTTTTGCGGGCCGCGTATAACGGTCTGCGGGGGGCGACCGCAAGGGCTGGCGGGCCACATCCTCCACCTTTCGCGATCACGCTTGGCGACAGATTGCTGAAACCGTGCCCGTCCAGGCATGACCGTGCCTGTTTTCGCCCCCCGGAACCTCAGTCTATCGCGTCGATAGAAAAATCCAGTTTGCAACCCATTCGCAAGAACACCATTCTAACGCCATGGTCGGCGTCATCCTCAACACCGCGCGCAAACTGGCTCTGAAGATCGCCAGCTATGGCGCCATGCATCTGGTCGTGGCGATCCTGGTGGCCTTCGCCATCACCCGCGATTGGCGCCTGGCCCTGGCGGTCGGGGTGGTTGAGCCGATTTTCCAGACCATCGCCTATTCGATCCACGATCGTGTCTGGCACCGGGTCGAGCGCCGCCGTCTGGCCTCCGGCATCGAAGAGGCGACCGAGGCCTTCACCGCCCGCCTCGATGTCATGTCCCCCGCCGAGCAACAGCGCTCGCACGACGCCCACCGAGGCCACAGCCACGCCCTGCCCCGCTCGCTCAAACAGGTAGCGCTGAAGACCGTCACCTATGGCGTCATGCATTTCGCTGTGGCGGTCACGGTGGCCTATGCCCTGACACGCGACATCACCACGGCTCTGGCCATCGGCATGATCGAGCCCCTGGTGCAGACCGTCTTCTTCACCCTGCACGACCGTATCTGGACCCGGATCGAGGCCCGCCGCGCCCGCGAACAGGCCGCAACAGCCTGACGCCTTGTCGCCCGCCTCTTGACGATCAGCGCAGGAAGCTTGAAACTGAAAACTGTTCAATTCAGCGAGACTTTCATGCGCAACCTGTCGATCGCCGCCCTCGTCCTGCTGACCGCAGCAGCCTGCAGCCAGTCCCCCGCCGAGAGCGCGTCCGCTGAAGCCGCCACTGCGCCGACCGCACCGGAAGCCGCCTCCCCGCCTGCGGCGGCTCAACCGGCGTCACCTGCGCCCCGTGCGAACTCTGCGGCTCCCGATGCCGTCTTCGAACGGACCAGCCCCGCACGCGCCAGCATGGATCTGACCCGTGCCGGTGAGAACTGGCGCGTCGCCTTCCGGGCAGGCGGCGTCCCGAACGGAGCCGCGACTGCCGCCGACTGTGAAATCCAGGCGATCGGCCCACAGGACAACGACGACGTCATCGCAGCCCGCGTCGTGCCGTTCGAGGGTGAGTTGAACACCGTCACCGCCGCCGACATCGGCGCCAAGCCCCCGATCATTCAGGTCCGTGTCGGGCCGGAAGGCGTGATCGTCACGGACGCAGGCGCAGCCGCCCACCTCTGCGGCCTCGGCTCGGACATCGACGGCTTCTACCGCCGCACCGGCGACGCCTACTGATCGGGCCTGACCCGATCTAGGCCACCCACGCAATATCCGCCCCGTGCGGCTGGCTGATCGCTAGCCGCAGGGTTTGGCCGCCCGGCCAGACAGTCAGGTCCAGCGCGGGCCTGCGGTCCACACTGCCCGACGCCG
The DNA here is from genome assembly GCF_018608325.1 of Brevundimonas sp. Classification (GTDB taxonomy): domain Bacteria; phylum Pseudomonadota; class Alphaproteobacteria; order Caulobacterales; family Caulobacteraceae; genus Brevundimonas. The sequence continues at coordinate 24,295 of NZ_JABAZW010000099.1, forward strand.
CCTCAAAGCTCAGCCAGGCCAGCGGCGCATCCTGCGTCGCCCGCGCGCCGACCTTGGCCAGATGCTCGCGGATGCGCGCCTGCGCCTCGGGCGGGAAATATTGGTAGGCGATGGTGTGCATCACCACCCGGCACACGCCCGGCTCAGGCTCGACCGCCAGCGTCGCCTCCAGCCAGTCCGCCGCATCAGCCTGTGTGATCGGCGCCGGATCAGCCGCCGCCAGTTCCAGCGCCGCCTCCAGTCGCGCCAGCCTTTCGCGCTGATCGGCCCAGACATAGGCGCTCAGCCGTTCACGCGTCGCCGGGTCACGCACATCCAGCGGATTGCGGTCCACCGCCGCCCGCCGCATCACCCGCACCTCGGCCTGGGGTGGAGACGCTCCTGTCCACACAGGCGTCAGCCGCACGGACGAACCCACAGCCCCCGCCTCCGTCTGACCCAGCCTGAAAGAATACCGATCCAGAACCGTATTCAGCCCGGCGCTGGCCCCCATCTCATACAGCGCGAACGGCAGGGGG
>NZ_JABAZW010000099.1:24822-27084 GCF_018608325.1 Brevundimonas sp.
CAGCCCCGCCATCAACGCCGCCGACCGCCCGACCTCATTGGTCTGCGGCGGGCCATCCAGCCACGGCGACAGGAACGCGACCTGATCAGCCAACGCCCGCTCGACCACGGCCCAGGCCGTCTCATCATCCGGCGCTGTCCTCGGCGGATAGATCGCCGTCAGATCAGCCACCTGCTCCGACCGCGCCAGCGCATGCAGCCCGCCCATCAACCGCAGCGGCAGGGCGTCGCCCTGATGCGACGGCGTGCCGGGCCAGTTCAGCACCCGCCGCCCGATCTCGCCCTCATCCGTCAAACGCTCCCCGACCAATCGGCACAGCCGCCCCGTAAACGGCGCCCCCGCCGCAGTGCAGATCACCGCCTGATCCAGAAACGCCTGTCGGACGACGGCTTGGGTCATCGCTTGTTCAGCGCCACCAGGAAGACTTCGGCGCTGTTCTTGCGGCTCGATTCCGGCTTGACGTATTTCACCGTCTCGAACTCGTCGCGCAGCCGCGCCAGAACCCCGCCCGCGTCGCCGCCCTGGAAGTTCTTGGACACGAAGTTGCCGCCCGGACGCAGGGTCCGAATGGCGAAATCCGCCGCAATCTCGATCAGGGCGATGATCTTCAGGTGGTCCGTCTGGCGGTGGCCCACAGTGTTGTGCGCCATGTCGGACAGCACCAGATCAGGCGCCCCGCCAATGGCGTCCAGCAGTTGCTGGTCCACGCCCGGATGGGTGAAGTCGGCCTGGATCACCGTCGCCCCCGGCACCGGCTCGATCATCAGCAGGGCCACGCCCGCCACCGCCGCCGCGCCGCGATCGACCGCCACCTGCAGCCACCCGCCCGGCGCCGCGCCCAGGTCGATGACCCGTGACCCGCGCTTGATCAGATGAAACCGGTCATCGATCTCGATCAGCTTGAAGGCCGCGCGCGAACGCCAGCCCTCCGCCCGCGCCCGCTCCGACCACTTGTCCGAAAGCTGGCGCTTGATCCACTGCTGGCTCGACATCGACTTGGTGTCGGCCGTCTTCATTTTGGTGCCCATGCTGCGTCCGGCGGCGGTCCCACCCGTGGGCGGCCGCACCATCCGTCTGCGTTCTTGAGGCTTTTCGTCTTCACTCATCGTTCCCACATAGCCCCGACACGCGTTGCGGGCTATGTCCCGCCTCAAATCAACCCCCAAAAGGACGACCGAAATGGCCGAAACCCTGACCTTCACCCTGGACACCGGCGACGGCGAAGCCCGCGATGTGGTCATCAAGCTGCGTTCCGACCTGGCCCCCGGCCATGTCGAACGCATCACTGAACTGGCCCAGGAAGGCTTCTACGACGGCGTTGTCTTCCACCGCGTGATCCCGGGCTTCATGGCCCAGGGCGGCGACCCCACCGGCACCGGCACCTCGGGTTCGAAGAAGCCGAACCTGAAGCAGGAATTCTCGGCCGAGCCGCACGTCCGCGGCGTCTGCTCGATGGCCCGCACCTCGGATCCGAACAGCGCCAACTCGCAGTTCTTCATCTGCTTCGACGACGCCCGCTTCCTGGACAAGCAGTACACCGTCTGGGGTCAGGTCGAGTCGGGCATGGAGCACATCGACGCCCTGCCAAAGGGTGAGCCGCCGCGCGCACCGGGCAAGATCGTCAAGGCGACCGTCGCTTAAACGCAATCTTGACGCCCTTCGTCGTTTCCTTTCAGTTGCATACTGTAAAGGTGCGTCGGGGGGCGTCATTTGCGCGTACTACTGGTTATCGAACCTTCCGGCGGCGGCTCTGGCCGCCACGTCATCGATCTGGCCCGGGCCTTGGTTCAGCGTGGGCATGAAGTTTCCCTGATCTATTCGCCGACGCGCGCCGAGCCGCGCTTCGAAGCCGAGATCGCCACGCTTCCGTTTAATGCCGTGCACCGCCTGCCGATGCGTCGCGCCTGCGGCCTGTGGGACGTCGGCGCCTTTCTCAGGCTTCGCAGTCTGATCCTCAAAATCGGGCCTTTCGATCTCATTCACGGCCACAGCTCAAAGGCGGGCGCCCTGGCGCGGCTGGCCGCCCCGTTTGGCGCCGCGCGGGTCTATACGCCGCACGCCCTGGTCACGCTGGACCGCAACAGGCGCTTCCGTCGCCTGTTCGGCCTGATCGAAAGCCTGCTGGCCCGAACCTCCAGCGACGCCGTGATCACCGTCTCGGCCGAGGAAGCCGCCAAGGCACGGCGCTGGCGGTTTCCCGACAAACGCCTCTACATGATCCCCAACGGCGTCGACCTGGCCGACGCCCCAGACCGGCAGGCC
>NZ_JABAZW010000099.1:27094-40042 GCF_018608325.1 Brevundimonas sp.
CGTCCGCGCCGCCCTGAACCTGCCTGACGACGCTGTCGTCGCGGGCTTCGTCGGCCGCTTCGTCGATCAGAAAGACCCTGTACGCTTCGCCGCGGCCGTCCGCATCGCCGCCGAACGTGATCCTCGCGTCAGGGGATTGATGATCGGCGACGGCCCGTTGGTGGAACAGGCTCGCGCGGCGGGCGGCGATGCTGTTCGTCTGTTGACGGATCATGACGCCCGCGCCCTGCTGCCCGCCTTGGACATGCTGGTGGCGCCCAGTCGTTATGAGGCCCTGCCCTATGTCGTGCTTGAGGCCGCCCTGTCAGGCCTGCCGTTGGTCAGCACCGCATTCGGCGGCGCCAAGGCGGTTCTGGAGGCTGGCGCGCAGGGGCAGGCCCTGCCCCTCGACGCCTCTGCCGACCAGTTCGCCGACGCCATCATCGACTGGGCCAACCGTCCGCGTCAGGCCGTCGGCCCTGACTTCATCCAGGCCTTCTCTGTCGCGCGGATGGCGGACGAAACCATCGCCGTCTATCGCAAGGCCTTCACCGTGCGCCATCTTGCCGGGGCCTGAGCCGATCTATCTGAACGGCCGTTTCCTGGCCCAGCCCGTCAGCGGGGTGCAGCGCTATGGGCGCGAGATCGTGCGCGCCCTGGATCGTCGCCCAAACGCCGCCGACTATGTGCTGTTGGCGCCCCATGACGCCGCCCACTTCGACCTGACGTCCATCCCCATACGCCGCCTGCCTGGTTCGGGGCATGTCTGGGAGCAGACCGTGCTGGCCCACGCCGCACGACGCGGCGCCCTGCTCAGTCTGGCCGGCTCAGGCCCGGTGCTCCACCCGCGTCAGACAGTCGTGATCCATGACGCCGCCGTCTTCCGCCACCCCGAGCATTTCCGCCCGGGATACGCCCTCGTCCATCGACTGCTGGGGCGTACGTTGGCTCGGCGCGCGACGCTGGCCACGGTTTCCCACTTCTCCCGCGCGGAGTTGTCCGCCGTGCTGGAAACGCCTGCCGACGCCATTGCCATCGCCCCCAATGGCGCGGACCATTTCGTCCGCCTCACACCGGATCTGGGCGCTGCGGCGCGTCTAGGCCTCGACCGCCGCCCCTTCTTCGTCGCCTTGGGCAATCTGGCGCCCAACAAGAACATCCCGGCCATGATCCGCGCCCTGACGCGCATAGCGGATCCCGACGTGCGGCTGGTTCTGGTCGGGGGACAGGACGCCAAGGTCTTCAGCCGCCTTCACGCCGATGATCCCCGCATCATCTTTGCTGGACGACTGGACGACGCCGCCGTCGCTGGTCTGCTGCGGCAAGCCCGCGCCCTGATCTTCCCCAGCCTCTACGAAGGCTTCGGCATTCCGCCGCTGGAGGCCTTCGCCCAAGCCTGTCCCGTTCTGGCCTCCAATATTCCCGCCGTTCATGAGGTCTGCGGGCCTGCCGCCCTCTATTTCGCGCCGCACGATGACGCCGCCCTCGCCGCCCTGATGATGGCCAGCCTGGATCTGCCTGCCGATCCGCAATGGCGCGCCATCGCCCGCCAACGCGTCGCCGCCTACAGTTGGGACGCGTCCGCCGCTGTGCTCGACGCCCTGGTCAGAACCTCGCGATAGAGGGCCAGATGCTCCTCGACCACCGCCGCCTCGGTCCAGCGCGGCGCCGTGCGGCTGTTGATCATGGCGCCGAACCGCCAGTCTTCGCGCGCGTCCAGCGCCCGCTGCATCGCCTCGGCCAGACCCGCCACATCTCCAGCCTCGACCAGCATCACAAACAGCGCATCCCCCGCAGCTTCAGGCAAACCGCCGATGCGTGAGACGATCAGGCCCCGCCCCTGCGCCACGGCCTCCGCCGCCGCCCTGCCGAACGGCTCGGCCCACAGAGCGGGCGCCGTGACCACATCGACCGACCTGTAGAATACCTCCGCCTCAACCTGCCCCAGCCAGTCTATGCGCGGATCATCGAACCGCCTCTGCAAGGCCGCGACATAGGCCGTATCCCCCCGCCCGGCGATCTTCAGCCGCCAGCCGTCGCCCAGCCGCATCGCCGCCTGCAACAGAACCTCGACACCCTTCTCCGGCTCGATCCGCCCGATGAAGCCGAACACCAGTTCCGGCGCCAGATCGAACCCCGGACGCACCGACGCCTGCACCATCGCCGCTGCATTGCCGATCACCTGCCCCGGCACGCCGTCGAAATAGGTTTCCGACAGATGCGCCTCGGCCAGACTGCGGCTGACAGCGACCCAGGCCTGCGCCCGTTCCGATGCATGCTTCCTGTCCGCCGTCAGCAGCACACAGTCCCCGCACCGCTGTGCACACCGGCGTCCCTTTCGGAACATCGCCGCCCGCGCGCACATCAGCGAATAATCACGCACCGTCTGCACCAGCGGCAGTTCCGTCCGCTTCGCCGCACGCGTCACCGAGGTCCCGAACCCGGTCGTCACCTGGGCATGGATCAGGTCGGGGCGCGCCTGCTGAATCACCCGGGCGACCACGCCGTCCATCGTCCGACCGAACGCCTCAACCGTGTGCCAGCCCATCCGCAACAGCGCCGACCGCCTGCCGCCGCCGTCATAGGGCCAATACAGGTTGCGCATCGGCGCCCGCCACACGGTCACGCCGTCCCGATGTTCTCTGCCGAGCGCCCCGTCAGCCTTCAGCGCCAGCACTGTCACATCGACGCCCGCGCCCGCCAGTCCGTGCGCCAGTTGCGCCACGCTGCGCTCGGCCCCGCCCTCGCTGTCCGGCGGGTACAGGGTGTTGACCAGCAGCACCCTCATGCCGCCCGCCGCCGAAACGCCAGCGCCGCCGTCAGACAGGCGATGAAGATGAAACTGGCGCCCTGCGTCAGATCCTCGCTGCACATCATGACCAGCACGAACACGGCCAGTGGCGCGAACACATCCAGTTTCAGCGCCGACCTGACATGCAGCGCCAGCAGGCCCACAGCCGCCGCCACGCCCACCGTCCGCGCCATGAACAGATAGCCGTTATGACTGACCGTCAGACCGCGAAACGGCCCCAACTCTTGGGGTGAGGACCAGCCTACGCCCAGCGGATGATTGGCGATGAACCCCAGCGCCCGCATCCAGGTCTCCGCCCGCCCGCTGATGTTCTCGTCCAGACGCAGCACGTCGAACCGCGCCGCAAACCGTGCGACGTCGATCACCCCGCCCATGACCTGATCGACCAGAGCCGCCCCTGCCAGCAGACAGGTCAGGATCAGGAACTCAAGCGGATTGCGCCCGTCCGCCCGCCTCATCCGAATGATCAGCCAGACCAGAATCGCCAGAGCCGCCGCCAGCGTCCCGCCGCGCGACAGGGTGCAGACGAACCCGACCAGCACCACGCCCGCACCCAGATACAGCAGCAGACGCCGCTCCATCGCCTTTGCCGACGCCGCCAGACAGGCCGGAACCGCCAGTCCGATCAGGGCCATCGCCGCATTGGGGTGTTCAGCCACGGTCGTGATCCGCGCCTGCGCCGCCGCCGTCGTCAGGGCTGCGCGCGGCGAGGCCAGTCCGACCACCTCCAGCCCGGCGCGCCCCATGACCTCCAACAGCCCATAGGTCGCCAGATGACAGGCCGCCCCAGCCGTCATAGCCAGAAAGAACAACCGCCTGCGCCGTCTGTCCGTGACCACGGCATGAGCCACCGCCGTCGCCGCCACCACCGCCGCGATCCAGCGTGACCAGAAGACGACATCGGGCAGGTTCGGCGTCTGGCCGATCCGCACCATCTGCAGCAGGGGCGTCAGCAGCAACAGCACGACGGACGCCAGACAGAACCCCCTCAGGCCTCGCCCCGACCGCCGCCACCGCGTCACGATCATCGGCAGGGCGAACACCAGCGCCAGATCCGACAGGCGTGGCGAACTGAGATGACCCGGCGCCAGAAAGACCGGCAGGGTCACGCCAAACCCCAACAAGGCCAGCGCCGCCCGTTCATGCAGCGCAGCCAGCTCCTCCACCGTCACGGGCGGCGCCAGGGCGCGGAACCGCCCCTTGCGCAGAACCTTCACCGCGACGCGCAAAACTCGACCTCGGGATTGAAGCGAACACCGTCGATCACGCCCGCCAGCAGCACCCCCGCCTTGCGCCATCGCCCCCGCAGGATCAGCCCCGCCGCCAGCCGGACCCGTGACGCGGCATAGCGCGTCGCCGACGCCCGCCCCTCGTGGCGCCGCTTGGTCAGGATCACATTTCGGGTCAGCAGGCGATGCAGCCTGATCCGCCCCGGTTCGCTTTCGTGCGCGAGGCTCAGCGCCCCCGGCGCTGCCCGCACATGCACCGCCCGACTGTCGCCCACGACAAAGCCGGGCCGATCCTGCGAAAGCCGCAGCGTATACTCCGTATCGTCGCCCCAGATGAACATGGGCGCCAGCGGCAGACCGTGCCGCAACACCTGATCCCGCGAGGTCAGAAGGGACACGAACGTCGCCTGCCGCGTCGCCATCAGCCCCAGATCCAGATGCTCGCCCCAGGCCGCATAACCCAGACCATTCAGCCGCCGATCCACCTCCGCCACATTGGTCAGCGCCCCCTGCGGCGTCCGCACCGTCGAACACAGGAAGGCGGCCTCGACACCCCGCCCTTCCAGCGCCCGCTCCGCCGCCAGCAGCCGCTCCAGCGCCTGCGGTTCAGGAAGGACGTCGTCGTCCATCAGCCAGACCCGCTCCGCCCCGCCCTCGACCGCCGCCCGGACGCCCGCGTTGAAACCGCCCGCCCCGCCTGTGTTCCGATCCAGCCTCAGCACGGTGACGCGGCCGCTCCATTCGGCCAGCAGTTCGTCCGTCCCATCATCGCTGGCGTTGTCCACCACCAGCACCCGGTCACAGGCCTGCGTCTGCACCATCAGGGCCTCCAGACACTGTTCCAGCAACGCCCGCCGGTTCCACGTCACCACCACGGCCCAAATCCCGCCGCTCATGCCGCAGTCCGCTCCAGCGCTGGCGCCAGTTCCTTGTCCACCAGGCTCAGCGCCCGCCCGACCGCCTGATCCATGTTGTAATATTGAAAATCGGCCAGCCTTCCCGCGAACCAGACCCGCCCCGCCAGCGCCTGCGCCATCTGCCTGTAGACGTTCGCCAGCGCCCGGCTGTCCGGCGACGGCACGGGGTAATAGGGCTCGGTCACCCCCGGCTGATGCGCCATCGGATACTCGGTCAGCAGCGCCGTCGTCGCCGCCCGTTCTCCGCTCAGATGGCGAAAGTCGGTAATCCGGGTGAAATCGAACTCGTTGGGATAGTTGACGGTCCCGACCGGCTGGCCGTCCGCCGCCTCCACCACCTGATGCTCGAACCGCAGACTGCGGTACGGCAGAGCGCCCGCCGACGAACCGAAATACTCATCCAGCGGCCCGCAATAGATCATGCGCTCGAACCGCGCCGCCTCGACTACCGTGTGCTGGGTCTGCAGCGACACATGGATGTTTGGGTGATCGACCATCCGCTGAAACAGGGCCGCATAGCCGTCACGCGGCATGGCCTGATAGCGGTCGGCGAAATAGCGGTCGTCGCGACTGACCACCACCGGCACCCGCGCCGTGACCGAGGCGTCCAGCGCGTCCGGTCCCACGCCCCATTGCTTGGTCGTGTAGTTCACGAACACCCGGTCATGGACATAGTCCGCCAGAAACTTCAGGTCGGCGTCGTCCGCCTCACGCCGCAACGTGTCGATGCTGGGCCGGGCGCCGAAACCGTATCGCTGGATCAGTTTCTCCGACAGCCGTTCCGCCATCCGCGCCGGAAACAGGGCCGCCATCGAATCCAGATTGAACGGCACCGGAACCATCCGCCCGTCCACATGGGCCAGCACGCGATGGAAATAGGGTCGCCAGTCGGTGAACCGGCTCAGAAAGGCGAAGATGCGCGGACTGTTGGTGTGGAAGATGTGCGGGCCATAGGCATGGACCATATGCCCCGCTTCATCACGCCGATCCCAGGCGTTGCCGCCCAGATGCCCGCGCCGGTCGATCAGCAGCACGGTCTGGCCGAAATCCTCTGCCAGCCGACGCGCCGCCGTCGCCCCGGTGAAGCCCGCCCCCACGATCAACCAGTCATATCGCTGCGGCATTGTCCCTCCGCAGTCCGGGCGTCAGATGCGTCCAGTGCGCCCGCAGACAGATGACGCAGGCCGCGACCACCGCCGCCTCACCGATCACCCGCGCCCAGGCCATGCCGATGGCTCCAGCGGAAGGCGCCAGCACCGCGGCGGCGATCAGGGTGACCCCGCACCCGACCCCGACCACGACGGCGAAGGCCCGGTCCATCCGCAATGGCGTCATCAACTGCGGCCCCAGCACCTGACTGACGGCGACCAGCGGCAGGATCAGCGCCAGCACCCTCAGCACTTCCGCAGCCGAGGCAAAGGCCGCGCCGAACAGCAGGCGGATCGCAAACGGCGCGCACAGCACAGCGACCACGGCCCCCGCCCCCGCCACGCCCGGCGTCAGGATCAGGCTCCATCGCGTGGTGCGATAGGCGGCGTCGGGATCATCGCGCATCAGGCCGCTGACCCTCGGCCCGATCAGTCCCGCCAGAGGCCGCAGGAAGGAGGTCGCCGCCAGCACCAACCGGTCCGCCACCCCATACAGCGCCGCCTGCGCCGGTCCCGCCAGAGCCGCGACCACAAAGGCCGACGCCCCCGTATAGGCCACGATCAGCCCTCGACTGGCGAACAGGGCGAAGTCACCGCGCAGCACCGCCACAACCTCTCGCGTCGTCGGCCAGACCGGGCGCGTTTCACGGATCATCAGCACCGCCCCCGCCGCGATCCCGCCGCCCAGCCCCAGCGCCTGCACCGCCAGCGCCCCGCCGACCGACGCGCTGGCCCAGCACAGGATCACGACCATGGCCGCCCCCTGCCCCAGCATCTCCGCCGTCGCCGCCACGCCGGGCCGCCGCACGCCCTGGAAGAACCACAGGACGCTGGAGCCCTGCGCCACGCCCAGCGCCAGTGCGCCCGCGACCGCCCACGGATTGCCCCTCAACACCGGATTGGAAAGGGCCAGCATTCCACCAAGCAACAGCCCGACCGGCGCCAGCCACAGCCGCGCGCCCAGCACCCGACCGACCACCTGTCCGCGTTCATCGGTCTTCGCCTGCGCAATGTCGCGCGGTCCCGACAGGCCGAACCCGTATTCGACCACCGCCGAAACCATCAGGGCCAGCGACAGTCCCGCCGCATAATGACCGAACCCCTCCAGCCCCAGCCGCCGCGTCAGGACCGGGTACAGCAGCAGGGGCGCAATCAGGCGAAAGGCGTGCGCGGCGTAAACCAGCGCCGCCTCCGTCAGCCCTCTGGCCGACAGCAGCCCATGCCGCCCGTCCCCCAACCTCGCCCCCACAAGATCAACCCAGACGCGATGTTAAGCACGCCACGATCACTGCGAAAACCGCAAACCTGGACGCACCGACGCATCCAGGCGGCTGAAATACGTCCTGCGGATGCATGATGGTTGTCGCCATCAGCCCTTGCCCCTTAGATCGCTTCCAGACTAAGAGCGGTCCGACGCCGCAATATTCATCAGACGGTGAAAAGGGAGACCGATGGGAAAGATCTACGCTGACGTCACGTCCGCGCTCGAAGGCGTGACCTTCGACGGGATGATGGTCATGTCGGGGGGCTTCGGCCTTTGCGGCATTCCAGAGAACCTGATCGCGGGCCTGCGCGATTCCGGCGTTAAGGGCCTGACGGTCGTTTCGAACAATGCGGGCGTGGACGGCTTCGGCCTGGGCCAGTTGCTCGGCACCCGCCAGATTGCGAAAATGATCTCGTCCTACGTCGGCGAGAACAAGGAGTTCGAGCGTCAGTATCTGGCTGGCGAGCTGGAGCTGGAGTTCAACCCGCAGGGCACCCTGGCCGAGCGCATCCGCGCAGGCGGCGCAGGCATCCCCGCCTTCTTCACCGCCACCGGCGTGGGCACCCTGGTCGCTGAAGGTAAGGAAGTGCGTGAGTTCGACGGCCGCAAATACGTCATGGAGACCGGCCTGGTCGCCGACCTGTCGATCATCAAGGCCTGGAAGGCCGATGAGCGCGGCAATCTGGTCTTCCGCAAGACCGCCCGCAACTTCAACCCGATGATGGCCACGGCCGGCAAGGTCACCATCGTCGAGGTCGAAGAGATCGTCCCCGTCGGCTCGATCGACCCGGACCATATCCATACGCCGGGCGTCTATGTCGACCGCCTGATCCAGACCGTGTCCGAAAAGCGCATTGAACAGCGCACTGTCCGTCAGCGGGAGGCTTAATCCAATGGCTCGTACTCGCGAACAACTGGCTGAACGCGCCGCCAAGGAACTGCAGGACGGTTTCTACGTGAACCTGGGCATCGGCATCCCGACCCTGGTGGCCAACTACATCCCCGAGGGCATGGTCGTGACCCTGCAATCGGAAAACGGCATGCTGGGCATGGGCCCCTTCCCCTATGAGGGCGAGGAAGACCCCGACCTGATCAACGCCGGCAAACAGACGATCACGGAAATCCCCGAGTCGTCCTATTTCAGCAGCGCCGACAGCTTCGCCATGATCCGCGGCGGACACATCAACCTGTCGATCCTGGGCGCGATGGAAGTGGCCGAAAACGGCGACATCGCCAACTGGATGATCCCCGGCAAGCTGGTGAAGGGCATGGGCGGCGCCATGGATCTGGTCGCGGGCGTCAAGCGTGTGGTCGTGGTCATGGAGCACGCCAACAAGCACGGCCAGTCCAAGGTGCTGAAGTCCTGCACCCTGCCCCTGACCGGCACAGGCGTCGTCAGCCGCATCATCACCGATCTGGCCACGTTTGACGTCAAGCCGAACGGCGGCGGTCTGGAGCTGATCGAACTGGCCGAAGGCGTCACCCTGGACGAGGTCGCCGCCAAGACCGAGGCGACCTATTCGGTGGCCGCCGGGCTGCAATAGTCCGCACATGGAAAACGTCCCCTCTGGCCAGGGCCAAAGGGGACGAAGCCATCTGACTTATTTCGCCGACTGGATCGTCCAGTCGGCGATTTGCGTATTGATGTCCCGTGTCGCCGTATCAAAAGCGGCGACGATGGCCGAGACGCGGTTCTCGGCGGCGGGTTGCGTCACCGTAAAGACCCGCTCCACCGTGCGTCCCTGCCCTTGGGTCGAACGCAGCAGGCCGCGCGCCGAGATCACCACGTCGGGCGCAGAACCCGGCTCGGAATAGCGCGCCTCGAACGTCGAGATCGAAACCTGCAGCACCAGAGGCGTCGCCCCCGGCTCGCGGCGGTCCAGCACGCGGATGCGATCCGCACGGGTGGCGAAGGCCGCCTTCAGGCTTTCATCAAACAGGGTCGATGCGGGCGACACCCAGCGCGCCCCGCCGATATAGGCCGTCTCCGTGCCCGTCACGCTCAGGATGCGGTCGCTGCCGCTGGCGGTCGGGAACTCGATGCGGCGGATCGCAACCGTGGTCGTTGACGGATTATCGCCAACAGCAGGCAGGTCCGACGGCAGGCCGAAACGATAGGTCTGGACCGGCGGCGGCGTCTTCAGCACCTGACACCCGGCCAGCGCCCCGACCACGCCGACGACGGCGCCCAGTTGGAGGATGCGACGATGGATCACGGCTGTACCTCCAGCTCTTTGGATTGCGGGCGTCCGATGAAGTCACGCGGACTGGTGCGGACGTCGTCGATCAGCGACTGCAGCGAACGCGTCGCGTCCTGCAGTTCCTCGATGGTGCCGCGCAGTTGCGGCAGGGTCGAGGTCGAGAAGTCGCCCAGCGGCTGCTCCAGACCCGAAATGGTCCGGTTGGCCGATGCGATGGCGGTGCGCGCCTCGCCCGTCGCCTGATTGATGTTGGCGATGGCCTGACGACCGTCGGTGTTGATGATCTGGCGCGTATCGACGGCCAGGGCCTGATATTCCTTCACGGCGGCGTTGGCGTTGGTCACCGCTTCTTCCAACTGTTGGAAGATGGCCTTGCGAGCCTCAAGCTCGGTCGTCAGCGCCTCGACGTTCTTCACGCTGGTCGAGAAGCTGCGGATGTTGTCGTCGGACATGACCCGGTTGATCCGGTTCAGCGCATCCACCGTCTGGGCCAGCACCGTGCCAGACCCGCTCAGCAGTTCGGCGATCGGCGACGGCTGGCTTTGCAGCACCGGCACCACATTGTCGGGATACTGGTCCTTCAGCAGGGCGCTGTCAGGCGCACCGGCGGTGATCTGGATGTAGTTCAGGCCCGTGATGCCCTGCGGCTCCAGTTGCGCGCGTGAGGTCACGCGCACCGGCGTCGTGGCGTCGACCCGCACGCGGGCCACCACCTGGTCGCCGCGCTTGGTGTCGATGTGCAGGTCGGTGACCTCACCCACGCGGATGCCGTTGAAATGCACCTCGCCGCCTTCGGACAGGCCGTTCACCGGCCCGTAGAAGACGATGTCATACAGGTCGTAGTCGCTGTTGAACTGCAGCCGGGCCAGCCAGATGGTGAACACCGCCAGCGCCGCCAACAGGGCGATGGTGGCGATGCCGACCGCCGCGTAATGTGCGTCTCGTTCCATAATCGGCTCTCCTCAGGCCGCCGTCTTGGTGGCTGCGCGACCGCGCGGCCCCAGGAAGTATTCCTTGATCCACGGATGGTCAGAGCGTTCCAGCTCCTGCACCGTGGCCTTGGCCACGACCTTCTTGTCCGCCAGAACCGCCACCTTGTCGCAGATGGCGTACAGCGTATCGAGGTCGTGGGTGATCATGAAGACCGACAGGCCCAGGTCGTTCGCCAACTGACGGATCAGATCGTCGAACGCCGCCGCCCCGATGGGGTCCAGCCCCGCCGTCGGTTCGTCCAGAAAGACCAGTTCCGGGTCCAGCGCCAGCGCCCGCGCCAGCCCCGCCCGCTTCTTCATCCCGCCTGACAGTTCAGCGGGCTTCAGGTGATGGTGCTCGGGCTTCAGCCCCACCATGGCGATCTTCAACTCAGCCAGTTCATAGATAACCGACTTGGGCAGTTTGGTGTGCTCGACCAGCGGCGCCGCCACATTCTCCAGCACGCTCAGCGACGAGAACAGCGCGCCCTGCTGGAATAGGATGCCCGTGCGCCGCTCGATGTCCGCCGCCTGGGCGTCGGTCATGGTCGCGCGGTCATAGCCCAGCACCTTCACTGTGCCGCCTTCGGGTTCCTTCAGGCCGATGATGGTGTTCAGCAGCACGGTCTTGCCCGCGCCCGAACCGCCCACCACGCCCAGCACTTCGCCCCGCACCAGATCCAGGTCCAGGTTCTCGTGGATCACCCGCTCGCCGAACTGGCTCAGCAGGCCGCGCACCTCGATCAGGTTTTCAGGCTTGTCGGTCGAACCCGCCGACGTCTTGGCTGCGTCGGTCATATGTTCAGCTCCAGGAAGATCAGGGCGAAGATGGCGTCCAGCAGGATGATGGCGAAGATCGCCTGCACCACCGCCGCCGTCACCCGCCGCCCCAGGCTCTCGACATCGCCCGCGACCGACATGCCCTGACGGCAGCCGATGGCGGCGATCACCAGCGCAAAGACCGGCGCCTTCACCAGTCCGACCATCATGTGCTGCGACATGCCGCCCACCTCGACCAGTCGCTGGAAGAAGAAGGCCGGGCCCAGGTTCAGGGTGGACCAGCAGACGACCAGACCGCCCAGCAAACCGCCGATCATCCCAAGGAAGGTCAGCAGCGGCAGCATCAGCACCAGCGCCGCCAGACGCGGCACCACCAGGGCCTGGAACGGATTGACGCCCATCACCTGCATGGCGTCGACTTCCTGGTTCATCCGCATAGACCCGATCTCGGCCGCAAAGGCCGAGGCCGAACGCCCCGCCAGCAGGACCGAGGCGATCACCACCGCGAACTCGCGGAACATGGCCACGCCGATCAGCTGGACCGCGAAGACCTGCGCGCCAAAGTCAGCCAGCAGGTCCACGCCGATGAAGGCCACCACGGCGCCGATGAAGAAGTTGGTCACCATCACGATGGGGATGGCGTCCAGTCCCGCCCGCTCGCCCTGGCTGAACCAGGCGGCCCAACGGATGGCGCCGGGGTGTTTGGCGGCCTCGACCACCGCCGTCATCAACCGCCCCAGGAAGGACAGCGAAAGCATGGCCTCGGCGGCGAAATCATAAACCCCGCGTCCAACCTTGGCGAAGCTGCGGGTGAAGGGGTCCGGGCGTTTGGGCGCGGGCGCACTCTTGCGCTCCAGCACCTCGATCATCTCATAGATGCGTCCGGCCTCGGGCCGTTCCTTCCACACGCCCTTGGGCAGCCGCCCGCTGGACGCCTGCACCAGCGCCAGCGCGCCTGCCGTGTCGAACCGGCCCAGTTCGCTGGTGTCGATGCTCTTGATCGTGCGGCCGTCCAGATCGCGCCCCAGATCGCGCGGCAGCTTGCCCAGCGCCGTCGTGGTCCAGTCGCCCGTCAGACGCAGCTTCGCCGCGCCATCGTCCGCATCCACGATTTCATATTGAGCCTGACTCATTTGGCCCCGGACGGCAGAACAACAGAAGTATGGCTGGCCATAGACGCCCCCCACGGACCGCAAGAAATTTCAGACGACAGTCCGACCGCGCTAATGCGCATGCGCACACGCTTAGTCAACGCGCGATGACATCCCCGCGACGCTTTCACCACTGACTGTGTCGGGACAACGTCCCCCATGCCGACCTCATACCGCCACGCTGGCGCTGAGCACAAACGCAGCCGCGCCTGTTTCGTTTCGCCTCAGGGCTGTTCGTCCCTATCCAGACGACGTCGCACGGCGATCAGGTCCTCAACAAACAGGGCTCGCGCCTCGACCTGCGCCGCCGCATCCGGCAGCCGCAGCAGATAGGACGGGTGATAGGTCAGCATCGCCGTCGATCCGTCCTCAAGCGCCACCGCCCGTCCCCGTTCCTCGGTCATCGCAGGTTTGCGGCCCAGCACGGCCAGCCCTGCGGTCGCCCGCGCGTACGCCGGCAAGGCGTGAATGGATCGTTCTCTTCATGCAACTGGAC